>NZ_JBHTZA010000002.1:0-356720 GCF_042790555.1 Arthrobacter sp. NPDC056727
GGCCGGTCACCTTGTGAGGTGACCGGCCGGCGTCGTTGTGGTGCACTTTGGCGGATCTGCCGCCACGCCGTAGGCCACAGCCAATCGTGTTGGTCCGACCCCTCCGGCGTTCTCTCGTGGCACTTTGGTGCGTCCGCAAAAATGCTATTGCATTAATCATACAATGATGTATCTTTAATGGTGTGACTAGGGGCACACCCCGCTCCTGAGTACAAACGGTTACCCAACACCCGGCGAAGCCCGCCAGCGCTGCCAAGGAAGAAGCGTTCAGGCGGCCGCCACCGCATACGTTCCACACCGGATGCCTCCTGGCCCCCACCGGCCGGCACCTGGATTCCCTGAGTAAGAAGGTTCAAATCATGAAAGATGTAGTCATCGTCGGTGCCGGACTCGCCGGCCTGTCGGCAGCATGGCGGCTGCGGCACTGGGACACCGTGGTCCTGGAGTCCGAGAACCGTGTCGGCGGGCGGATCCGCTCGGAGCGCCGCGGTGCCTACTGGCTCAACTGGGGCGGACACGTCTTCGCCGGGCCCGGATCTTCCACCGATGCCCTGCTCAACGAGGTCGGCGTGACTTCCGTGAACATTCCGGGCTCGCTGCAGGCCCTGTCGATGAACGGGAAGTTCATCCGGAAGGGGCACATCGCCACCTACCCGTTCCGCATTCCGATGTCGCTGTCCTCCCGCATTGACACCCTGCGGGCCGGCATGAAGGTTGTCAGCGGCGTCGCCAAGTACACCGGCGTGGTCCGGAAGCGCGCGGGGGAGTCCGGCGCAATGCGGCAGCAGCGCATCTATGACTTCGAAAACAACAGCTCGTTCCAGGACTTCATCGGAAACCTGTCCGAGGACGCGGCCGCACTGTTCAAGACCACCGTCACCCGCTCGGCCGGTGACATGGACCAGATCTCCGCAGGCGCGGGCATCGGCTACTTCAGCCTGGTGCTTGGCATCGGCCAGGGCCTCAGCCAGGGCATCGTTGGCGGCCCGTCCACCCTGACCGAATCGGTCGCGGCCTCCCTTGGAGACCGCGTCCAGCTCGGCGCCGCGGTGCAGGAGGTCGTGCACAAGAAAGAATCCGTCGTAGTCCGGTACATCCAGGGCGGCGTGGAGCACGAGGTGGAAGCCCGCACCGTCGTGCTGGCGACCACGGCAGATGTGACGCACCGGATTGGCGTGGACCTGCCGGAGGACCTGCGCGGTGCGCTGGGCCAGATCAAATACGGCCCGCACGTCAGCACGGCCTTCCTGACCAACGAGACCTCGGCGCGGCCCTGGGACGACATCTACGCCATCGCGGCCCCGAAGCGCTCCTTCGCGATCGCCCTGAACCAGGCAAGCATCGTCCGTGGCACCGAATCGGTACGGAAGCCCGGCGGCAGCTTCATGACCTTCTCACCGGCCAGCCTCGGAAAGGCCCTGCTGGACAAGAGTGACGAGGAAGTCATCAAGACCCACCTCACCGACCTTGACCAGGTCCTGGGCCACGGGTTCGCCGACAGCGTCGTCGAGGCCAAGACCGACCGGTGGAAGGTCGCTTCCCCCTACTGCTTCCCCGGCCGGGCCAAGATCCAGTCCACCCTCATGCGCGGCACCGACCGCGTGTTCCTGGCGGGCGACTACCTCGGCACCCTCTACACCGAAAGCTCCATCACCACCGGGTTCTCGGCAGCACAGGAAGCCGCCAGCCTGCTGGCCACGCACCGCCAGGCGGCGCCGCATTCCGGCCTCTCGATCGTCGCCTGAATCCGACAGCCGCCTAAACCCGACCTTCGTTTTCCACCCCGTACTTAAGAAGAGGAACCATTTCATGTCCAACGACCTCCGCGGTGTCCTGACCGCACTCTCCACCCCCTTCGCCCAGGACGGCTCCATCGACGTCGACACCCTGCGCCGCATCGTTGACCGCTCCATCGAGGCCGGCGTCGACGGCGTCGTCGCTGCCGGCTCAACTGGCGAGGTCGGTGCGCTGTCCTCCGAGGAGCGGCTGCTGCTCATCACCACGGTCATCGAGCAGGCGAACGGCCGCGTCCCGGTCATCGCCAACACCGGCGCCACCTCGACGGACGAGGCCATCCGCCTGTCCCAGGCCGCCGAGAAGGCCGGCGCTGACGTGCTGATGCTGATCACCCCGTACTACGAGCCGCTGTCCCTGGAGGAAACGGTCACGTACATCAAGGACGTCGCCCGCTCCGTCACCATCCCGGTCATGCTCTACAACATCCCGGCCGTCACCGGCGTGAACCTGGACCCGGCCACCGTCCGCGCCCTGGCCGAAGACGTCGAGAACATCAAGTACATCAAGGACTCCAGCGCGAACTGGGAACAGGCACTGCAGCTGATCCACCACCACTCCGACGTCATCGGCACCTTCATCGGCTGGGACGTCTACCTTTACAGCGCCCTTGTCGAAGGCGCAGCCGGCGTCATGGCAGGCACCGCCAACGTCGTCCCCAACGAAATCGTCGCCGTCAGCCGCCTGATCGCCGAAGGCGACCTCACCGGGGCCCTGGAGCTGTGGAAGCAGGTCTATCCGGTCATCGACGCCCTCCTCTCCGTGCCCTTCATCCCGGCCGTCAAGGCCGGCCTTACCTTGCAGGGCCTTCCGGCGGGCTCGCCCCGGCGCCCCACGGCTGATCTCAACGCCGAAGACCTCGCACAGGTCCAGCAGGCCCTGGCCGCCCTGAAGCAGCCGGTGGGATAAGCGATGGGTGACTTCGCGGAGTTCCTGTCCGGCGTTTCCGACGCGATCTGGGCCCCCATGGCCTACGTCGTGCTCGGGCTCGGGATCGCCTACTCGGTTGCCACCAAGGGCGTGCAGTTCAGGCGGATCCCGGACATGCTCCGGCAGCTCAAGGAAAGCGAAGGCGGCGAAGGGGGCTTGTCCTCATTCCAGGCCCTCGTACTGGCGCTCGCCAGCCGGGTGGGCGTCGGCAGCATCGCCGGCGTTGCCACCGCCGTCAGCGCCGGCGGCCCGGGGGCGCTCGTCTGGATGGCCGTCACCGGCCTGGTCGGATGCACCGTCGGCTACGCGGAGGCAGCCTTGTCCCAGACGTTCAAGCGCCAGGTGCAGGACGAGGACCGCCGCAATGCCAACGAGGACATCGGCGGCATGCCGTACTACATCAAGTACGGACTGAAGCTGCCCAAGGTGGGCGCGCTCGTCGCAGTGCTTGGAGTCATCGGCTACGGGTTCGTCTTCCCCGGACTGCAGGTCAACACCATCGCGGCCAGTGCCAAACTGGCTTTCGGCCTGGACAGCTGGATCCCCGCCGTGCTCGTCACCGTGCTGATCGCCCTGGTCATCTTTGGCGGCACCACGCGCCTGGTGAAGGTCACCCAGGCACTGGTCCCGATGCTCGCCATCGGCTACCTGATCCTGGCGCTGGCGGTCATTGGCATCAACATCGGCAGCGTTCCGCAGGCCGTTGCCCTGATCTTCCAGTCCGCGGTGGGCATCCACCCGGTCCTGGGCGGCATCGCCGGCGCTGCCGTGGCTTGGGGCGTCCGCCGGGCAGTCTTCGCCTCGTCCAACGGCCTGGGTGAAGCAACGTTCGCGGCCGCTGCTGCGCGAACTTCCCACCCGGGCAAGCAGGGCCTGGTCCAGACGTTCAGCATTTACATCGATGTGCTGCTGATCTGCATGGCCACCGGCCTGATGATGGTGGTCTCCGGCAAGTACAACGTCTCGGACGGTTCCGGCGGCTACATCGTCAACAACATGCCGGGCGTGCCCGTCGGCGCCAACTGGGTGCAGGAAGCCATCGACACACTGCTGCCGGGCTGGGGAGCCGGCTTCGTCTCGGTCGCCGTTCTGCTCTTCGGCTTCACCTGCCTGCTGGCGTACTTCTACGTCGCCAACTCCAACCTCCTCTACCTGCTGGATGGCAGGAACGGGCATGGATGGAAGACCGTCCTTAAGGTCGGAACCATGGCCATCGTGTTCTTCGGATCCGTAGTGAACGCGCAGCTGGTCTGGGCAGCAGGCGACATCGGGCTGGGCCTCATCGCCTGGGTCAACTTCATCTGCCTGGCCTTCCTGTTCCCGCTGGTCCGCAAGATCTACCGCGACTACGAACGCCAGCGGAAGCTGGGACTGAACCCCACCTTCGACCCCAAGGCACTGGGCATCGAAGGGGCCGAGTTCTGGGAACACGAGACCGAAAAGTCAATCACTGCCGCCGTCAAGTAGGCACGCCAACCAGGCACATCCCTGGCTAAGACAGGACTGAAGGAAAACATGACCACCACAGAAACAGCACAGTTCACCGTCCGCCGGACGGGAGACGCCCCCGCGCCCTCCCTGCCTCCATTCGGCCAGTTCATCGGCGGGGCGTTCGTCGCTTCGACGACGGATTCAACCGCCGACGTGGTGAACCCGGCCACCGAGGAAACCATCATGCAGGTTCCCTCCGGTTCCGTTGAGGACGTCGACGCCGCCGTCGCCGCTGCCGTGGCGGCCAAGGCGGACTGGGCTGCGAAGACGCCCAAGGACCGCTCGGCGGTACTGCTTCGCATCGCGGACATCATCGAGGACAACCGCGAGCTGCTCGAAACCCTCGAAGCTGCCAACACCGGCAAGCCCGCTGCTGTGGCCGAGGACGACATCTCCAGCGCGGTCGACACCTTCAGGTTCTCGGCCGGCGCCGCCCGGGCCTTTACCACGCTCGGGGCGGACGACTACGCCGAGAACCACACCTCGGTGATCTTCCGCGAGCCGGTCGGCGTCGTCGGCGTGATCACGCCCTGGAACTACCCGCTGCTGATGGCCGCGTGGAAGATTGCCCCGATCCTGGCTGCCGGCAACACCCTGGTGCTCAAGCCCTCGGAGCAGACGCCGCTGACCACGCTCAAGCTGGCCGAGCTCATCGCCGACGAGGTTCCGGTCGGTGTCCTGAACATCGTCACCGGCTCCGGCCGGGTGGTGGGCAACCGGATTTCCGAGCACCCCGATGTGGACCTGGTCGCGATCACCGGCAGCGTCGGCAGCGGCCAGAAGGTTGCCGGAAGCGCCGCCGCCACCGTCAAGCGCGTGCACCTGGAACTGGGCGGCAAGGCACCGGTCGTCGTGTTCGAGGACGCCGATCTGGAAGCGGCGGCCAAGGGCGTACGCGAGGCCGGGTTCTGGAACGGCGGCCAGGAATGCGGTGCGGCCTGCCGCGTCCTGGTCCACGAGTCCGTCGCAGCCAGGTTCACCGAGCTGCTGGTCCGCGAGGTGAGCGAGATTTCGATCGGTGCTCCCGGCGCGGGAGACGACGTCGAGATCGGTTCCATGATCTCCAAGGCCCACTACGAACGGGTCCTGGCGGCACTGGAGGACATCCGCAAGGAAGGCCACACGATCGCCGTCGGCGGCAACGCCCTGGAGGGCCCGGGCTACTTCATCGAGCCCACCGTCGTCACGGACGTGCCCGCCGGCGCCCCGATCACCAGTACCGAGATCTTCGGCCCGGTGGTGTCTGTCGAGACCTTCAGCACCGATGAGGAAGCCGTCACCCGGGCCAACGAGACCGTCTACGGGCTGGCCGCCTCCGTGTGGACCAGCAACTCCTCCCGCTCGCTGTCCGTTCCGCGCCGGCTCGACTTCGGCACCGTCTGGGTCAACTCGCACCTGGTCATCGCCAACGAAGTGCCCTGGGGCGGCTTCAAGGGCTCAGGCTACGGCCGGGACCTCTCCATCTACGCACTGGAGGACTTCTCCCGCACCAAGCACGTTATGTACAACCGCGGCTGAGCTGCGTCCAAGGCACCCCAATACCCCTCCGTTCCGGATCACCGGAACGGAGGGGTATTCGTCGTGGCCAGACCGCTAATCGGCGTCGATCTCCTCCAGCAGGTCCTTGGCTGCCTTGCTGATGTCATCGTGGCTGTACTGCGCCGCCCGGCTTTCCAGGGAAACAATGGCGCAGCGGTGCACCTTCTTGAAGTCCCCGAACGGAAAGCTCACGCTGCCCTTGGTGCCTTCGGATTTCTCCTTATCGATGCCAAGGTGCCACTTCGAGAACTCATCAAAGCCGTGCTTGTCGATGAAGGAGTTCTCGTCGTCTGTCGAGGGAGCATGTTCGCTCCAGTCGTCCCGGACATCCCTTTCCACTTTCCCCTTCTTAACGAGGCTGCGTGCGTGCTCCAATGCCTTGCGGTTCAGTTTCGTCGCCATGTGCGGTGCCTCCGGTGGTCGGATCCATGAACAGCTCAAGGCTAAGACCGACGACGGCGCCCCGCCAGTCCCGCGATTAGGTGCGGTTACTGCCCGGAGGCTGAGCAGCCCTGACTAACTGCACAGAGACTTAACTGACCGGAGACGCCGCCGAAACCTGTTCACAACACCTGGCGCATAGCTTGGCGCCATGACCATGACAGAGTTCCTCACCCGGATGCGCGCGGCGCTCGCCGAAGCCCTGTTCTTCCCGCCGGTTCCTGCCACCGCCGAACAGGCCAACGATGCCCTCCAGGACGTCACGCGCTGGGCCTGGCTGCCTCCGCTGAGCGGGGTGGCCGTCGCTGCAGACCGTGGCTTTCCAACCCAGGCAAATGCCGGTGGCAAGGCCCTGAAACAGGCGGAAAAGACCAATTAGTGTCGCGTTGGCCACAGTATTCTTGACGTTGCCGCTTTATGACCTAAACTGCTTCACTGAGGTGCCTGAATGGCGCTGTGCAGCAACGAAAGTGAACAACGCTATGGCTACCGATTACGACGCCCCACGCAAGACAGAAGAAGAGTCTCCCTCCGAATCTCTGGAGGCACTCCAGGCGTCCCGCGGCGGCGGTGCCCAGACCGCCGTTATCGACGTCGACGAGAATGACACCGCCGAGGGCATCGACCTTCCGGGCGCCGATCTTTCCAACGAGGAACTCACGGTCATCGTCGTTCCCGAGCAGTCCGACGAATTCACCTGCGGCTCCTGCTTCCTGGTCCGCCACCGGTCCCAGGTGGCCCGTGAAAAGAACGGCATGAAGTACTGCCACGACTGCGAAGGCTAGGACAGCCCACTGCGCAAGCCATGCGAGGCGCCGGCTCCCATTGGGAAGCCGGCGCCTCGCGTTTTGCGGCCTGCTTTCCTGATACCGGCATTTGTGCCCGCAAAGGGCCCGTTATGAGCGGTAACGGAAGCATGGAGAATGGGGTACGAACGTCTCTCGGTGCCCTCAAAAAGGCCGCGGTAATTACGGCCCCGTGACCCGCTTTTTGCGAGATTAACGGTTGCGCCCCGAACCGGCCACATCCCTCGTTTAGGGCTTTTGGTGCTCCTACTCTGGAGCTATCCGAATCACTCACTCGAAAGGGGTGGCCAAATGAAAAAAATCCCCGCCTGGCTCACAGTCATCCTCATGGCTGTGGGACTGGGCCTGTTGGCTCCGGGTTCCGCCTCGGCAGCCTCCTACTGCGGGCAGGTGTGGGGCTCGCTGGCGAAGGCAGACCAGACCATGAGCACCGCTGCCATAACCAATGTCCGCACAGGGCAGCACTATTGCTTCGACCGCCTCGTGATTGACCTCAAGGGCAAGGCCAAAGGCTACAACGTCCGCTACGTTTCCGAGGTGGCCCAGGAAGGCTCCGGCCTGCCGCTGAAGCTCCGTGGCGGCGCATTCCTGCAGCTCACCATCAACTCCCCGGCATATGACAATGCCACCGGTAAGGCCACATTCATTCCCGCCAACCGGAACGAGGTGACCAACGTGTCCGGGTACCACACGTTCCGGCAGGTGGCATGGGCCGGCAGCTTCGAGGGCTACACCACCCTTGGCCTGGGCGTCCGCGCCCGGCTGCCGTTCAAGGTGTACACGCTGGACGGTCCCGGCACCGGCTCACGGCTCGTCGTCGACGTCGCCCACTACTGGTGAGATGCCTGCCATAGGGCAGCAGAGCCGCAGCGATGCCCCTCCTCACCGGACGAGTTCAGGCCGGGAGGCGGGGCATCGCCGCTGCTGCAGGGAAGCGATTGCTATTCGGGCACCACCAGCGCCGGGGTGTCCTTGCGGATGGTATCGCCGCGGAAGTAGCCCGGCCGCAGCCGTGCCATTACCAGCATGAAGACGATCCCGAGGGCCAGGATCCCCACCCCGAGCACGAACACGAGGCCCACGCCGAAGATCTCCGAACCGCTGCCGAACTCGGGCGCCCAGCTGTCGATGGCGGTCTGGATGAAGACGACGGTCAGCACCAGTCCACCCAGCATGGGGAACAGCAGCCGCATAAAGAAGTTGCGGACGCTGGAGAACAGGCTGTGCCGGAAGTACCACGTGCAGGCGAATGCCGTCAGGGCGTAATAGAAGGAGATCATCAGCCCCAGCGCCAGGATGGTGTCATTGAGGACGTTCTCGCTGACCACCTTCATGACGGCGTAGAAGCCGCCGGAGATCACGCCCGCGGTCAGCGTGGCGAAGCCGGGGGAGCCAAAGCGCTTGCTGACCGACGCGAAGCGCGGCGGCAGGGCGCCGTAATGACCCATCGCCAGCAGGCTGCGTGCCGGCGAGGCCATGGTGGACTGCAGCGACGAGGCAGTGCCGGAGAGCACGGCGAGCGACATCAGGATGGCCAGCGGACCCATGACCGGCGAGGCCAGCGCGGCGAAGATATTCGACTGGTTGTCCGGGTTGTTCAGGCCAATGCCGTCGGCGCCGGTGCCGGCCACCATCATGGTGGCCACGATCACGGCGAGGTAGAGGGCCAGGACGGCGACCGCCGTCGTGGTTCCCGCCTTGCCGGCGGTGCCCCTGCCGCCCTTGGTTTCCTCATTGACTGTCAGGCAGACGTCCCAGCCCCAGTAGACGAAGACGGCAAGTGACATGCCGGCGGTGAACTGCTCGAAGCTCTCGATCCTGGCGGGGTTGAACCAGTCCCAGCTGAAGGCGAGCGACGGGCCGGCGTCGCCGGATGCTGCGTGGGCGAGGGCCATGACGATGAAGACGCCCAGGACCAGGACCTGGAAACCGACCAGGCTGTACTGCACGAGCTTGGTGGCGTGCAGGCCGCGGTAGCTGACCCAGACGGCGAGAGCCACGAACGTGAGGCAGGTGGCGATGTTGAGTGCCGTGTTGGAGGTCAGGTCCGCGAGTTCGGGCTTGTTGAACACCTGGGCCAGGAAGAGGTAGAAGAAGTCCACCGCGACGCCTGCCAGATTGGACAAGACAATAATGTTGGCGGCGAGCAGGCCCCAGCCGCCCATCCAGCCGACATACGGGCCGAACGCTTTTGTTGTCCAGGTGAACGTGGTGCCGCTGTCCGGGGAGTCGGCGTTCAGTTCGCGGTAGGCGAAGGCCACGAGGATCATCGGGATGAACGCGAGGATGAAGATCGCCGGCAGCTGCACGCCCACGGTCCCGACGGCGGGCCCCAGCGAGCTGGTGAGGCTGTAGGCCGGAGCCACCGAGGAAATGCCCAGGACGACGACGGCGAGAAGTCCCAGCTGCCCGCCCTTCAGGCCCTTTCCGGTGATGCCGTGTGTTGCTTCGCCGGCCGGGGACGCGCTCTTCCCGCCCGGCTGGATGCTTTCACGCGTGGTTTGGCTCATGGGTGGCCCTTTCTAGATGGCAGCGGGCTGCTGCTGGGTGATGCAGTGGATCCCCCCGCCACGGGCGAAGAGTTCGCGGGCGTCGATGCCCACAACCCTGCGTCCGGGATAGGCGTCCGCGAGGATGCGGAGCGCCTTCTCGTCATTGGGGTCTGAGAACGTGCAGGCGATGACTCCGCCGTTGACCACCACATGGTTGATGTAGCTGTAGTCCACGAAGCCCTCCTGATCCGTCAGGGCAACGGGCGCCGGGACTTCGATGATGTTCCATTCCCGGCCGGCAGCGTCCGTGGCGGAGGACAGGAAGCTGATGATTTCCCGGCTCACCTCATAGTCCGGGTGGGCAGGATTCTGCTGGGAATGGACCAGCAGGGTGCCCGGGGACGGGATGGCCGCCACGATGTCCACGTGCCCGCGGGTTCCGAAGCGCTCGGAGTCACGGGTGAGCCCGCGCGGCAGCCAGATCACCTTTGTGGCGCCGATGGTCCTGGCCAGTTCGGCCTCGACGTCGGCCTTGCTGAGTCCGGGATTGCGGCCCGGGTCCAGCTGCACCGTTTCGGTGACCAGCACCGTGCCCTCGCCGTCCACCTGGATGCCGCCGCCCTCGTTGACCAGCTCGGACACGCGGTGCCGCGCGCCCGAGCGGCCGGCCACCTCCGCGGCAACCAGCGAGTCCTTGTCCCAGCTGGCCCAGTCCTGCGCGCCCCAGCCGTTGAAGACCCAGTCCACTGCGCCCAGGGTGCCGTTGCCGTCCAGGACAAACGTCGGGCCGATGTCGCGCATCCAGGCGTCGTTGAGTTCCGCCGTCAGCACCTCGACAGCAGGTGACAGATAGCGGGCGGCGGTTTCGACGTCGGACGGGTCCACCACTACGGTGACCGGTTCAAACTCGACGGCGGCGTTCGCGACGGCGGCCCAGACGGACCGGGCGGCGTGCGCCTCCTCGGCGGTGTCCCCGAGGGTGTAGCCCCCGGTGGGGAAGGCCATCCAGAGCCGCTCCTGGCGTGCCGTCTCCGCCGGCATCCGCCACGTGCTCACGCGTGCACCCCGGTGGTCAGGGAGCGGCTGGGGAACGCGTCGGGTGACCCGAACGGCTCCCCGGCGCGGACCGGCTCGGTGAGCCGGGCGTAGGTGTCCGGGCGGCGGGTGGCCAGGAACGGGAAGAGCGTCAGCCAGTCCTTGCGCTGGTCCAGGTCGAGGTCGGCCACGAGGACCGCCGACTCGTTCCGGGGCGCCTGGACCAGAATGCGGCCGTAGGGATCCGAAATGAAGGACGAGCCGTAGAAGTTCAGGCTGCCCTCCTGGCCCCAGCGGTTCGGGACCACCATGAACAGGCCGTTGGCGATGCCGTTGCCCACAATGACCTGCTGCCACAGCGGCTGGGTGTCGAAGTCCGGGAACAGCGGTTCGGAACCGATCGCCGTCGGGTACACCAGCAGTTCGGCACCTTCGAGGGAGTACATGCGGGCAAGTTCGGGGAACCACTCGTCCCAGCAGGTGGGCATGCCCAGCCGGGCACCGCCGAGCTCAGCCGGCGCGTGGACCCGGTAGGCGTCCTCTGCTTCGGGACCCTGGCGGAAGAACTTGTCCTCGTAGTATCCGGCGGTCACCGGGATGTGCAGTTTGTGCGTGCGGGCCAGGAGCTCGCCGGACGGGGACACCAGGATGGAGGTATTCAGGCCCAGGCCGTCATCCGATCCGTCCGGGTTGGCGGCGCGCTGGTAGAGCGAGGCATGGACGGTGATGCCGTTCCGGCGGGCGGCCTCGGCAGCGAAGCGGAAGGTGGGACCGGTCAGCAGGTCCTCGGCTTCGTCGGAGGGACGCGGCCGGTGCTGGCCCTGCAGCGCCAGGTCATTCTCCGGGACCTGGTCGGCGGGGTAGCGGGAGAGCGTGAGCTCGGGCAGGAAAACCACCGTGGCACCGAGCCGGGCGGCGCGGTCGATGCTGTCGTTGAGCTCCGCGCGGAGGTCGGCGTCGCTGCTGTGCCAGCGGTGCTGCACGACGCCGACCCTCAGGGCAGGACGTCCGGACGGCGCTGTCCGGGCGAGCGAAGCAGGCGCGTTGAGGCAGGTTATTTCGATCATGATGATGATTTCTCCATTGAGACGACCGTCACTAAATGAATGACGTTCATTTAGTATGCATGCACGGCGCGGTTGTGGCAAGGGTTATTTGAATGCCGATCATTTATGACCCGACCGGCTGGTGTCCCGAAGGTGGGGCCGGGCAAAGTAGTAAGTAAGCTGATCGTGAAATTTGCGGTCCGCAGCTCCCCGTGTCCGGGCGGCTGCGGTAGCGTCGAAACCACTGGACCATTCGAGGAGGATTCATGAAGGCTTCACCGACACTGACCAACAACATGCAGGCCGTCCTGGCGGACCTGATCGAGCTGCACATCCAGGGCAAGCAGGCGCACTGGAACATCGTTGGAACCAACTTCAGGGATCTGCACCTCCAGCTGGACGAGATCGTCGACGCCGCCCGGCTCTTTGCCGACGACATCGCCGAGCGCATGCGGGCCCTGCATGCCCTGCCGGACGGGCGCAGCGCCACCGTGGCGAAGGCCACCAACCTTCCCGCATTCCCGGAGGGCCTCATCAACACCAAGGATGCGATCGACCGCATTGTGGCGGCGCTGGAGGCGGCCGTCGGCACCATGCGCAAAGTCCATGACGAGGTGGATGAGGAAGATCCCACCACTGCGGACCTGCTGCACACCTTTATTGAAAAGCTTGAGCAGTTCGCGTGGATGACCGGTGCCGAGAACATGAAGGCGTCGGCCAGCGTCACCCAGCCTGACACCAAGTAGCCGGCCGGCGGGATCACCCGCGCCGGTTGCAGCGGTCAGCCCCGGAGGGATTCCTCCGGGGCTGACCGCTTTTGTGCGGGCTACCTTGCGCGCGGGATGCGGCGGAGTACGACGGCGGCAAGCACCGACGCTCCGGCCATCAGTCCCAGCGCAATCGCCGCGGTGATGTGGACTCCGGAATCAAAGGCGGCGCCGGCGGCAGCCGTTAGTGCCTCTGCCAGCGGTGCCGGCAGCGTTCCGGCGAGCTCCACCGCGCCGGCCAGGGTTTCCGTGGCCTGCTCCGCCGACGCTGCCGGGACCGTCTGCGCAACGGCCTCCGGCAGGGCGAGCTGCTGCTGGTAGGACGCGGTCAGGATCGACCCCAGGACTGCCGTGCCGAGCAGTGAGCCCACTTCGTAACCGGTTTCGGAGATCGCGGCGGCGGCCCCGGATTTTTCCGCCGGCACCGCTCCCAGGATCAGGTCGTTCGAGATGGTCTCGGCGGATCCCACGCCCAGGGCCAGCACGAGGAGGGCGGCAAGCAGCGCGGCAGGGCCGCCGTCGTGATTCCCGAACGTGACGAGGCCGTAGCCGGTGGCGCTCAGCGCCAGTCCCGCCGCCACCACAAAGCCCGGCCGCACCTTCCGGACCAGCGGAACCACCAGCAGCCCGGCCACCACCATGGCCGTCAGTGCCGGCACCATGGCGGTGCCGGACTCCGACGGGGACATGCCTTCGAGCAGCTGCAGGTGCTGTGCCAGGAACAGGATGAAGCCGTTGTAGGAGAACAGTGACAGGATGTTTGCAGTGATCGCCGTGCTGAACACGCGGTTCCCGAAAAGGGTCATGTCCAGCAGCGGGGATGCCAGGGTGTGCTGGCGGCGGACGAAGAGAAAGCCCATGGCCAGGCCGAACGCTATCACGCCGAACGAGGCCAGGCCGGGGCCGTGCGTCGCCAGTTCCTTGATGCCGTATACCATCGGCACCATTGTCAGCATCGACAGCGCAACGCTGGCCGGATCCACCCGTCCCGGCTTCGGATCCCTGGATTCCGGAATGAGGAAGCGGCCCAGGAACAGCGGCGGCAGCATGATGGGCACTGCCACGAGCAGGACGGCGCCCCACCAGAAATGCTCCACCAGCCAGCCGCCAAAGATCGGCCCCAGTGCTGCGCCGCCGGAGAAACCGGCGGCCCAGATGGCCACGGCCAGCCTCCGCCTGCCCGGCTCCTGGAAGATGTTGCGGATCAGGGACAGCGTGGATGGCATGAGCATGGCGCCAAAGAATCCGAGGGCGGCGCGGCCTGCAATGAGCCATTCGGCGTTCGGCGCGAAAGCGGAGGCCGCGGAGACCGCCGCAAAGCCCGAGATGCCGATCAGGAGCAGCCGGCGGCGCCCGATCCTGTCGCCGAGGCTGCCCATGGCCACCAGGAGTCCGGCGAGGACAAGTGCGTAGGCATCCACCACCCACAAAAGCTGCACCCCCGAGGGGTCCAGGCTGCGGGCGATCGCAGGAAGGGCGAACGTCAGCGCCGTGTTGTCCACGGCCACCAGCAGGACCGGGAACATGAGCAGGGCCAGGGCGAACCAGTCGCGGCTCTTGTGTGACGCCCGGCCGGCGTCGGCGGGCTTCGGGGTGGCGACGGAGTGGATGGTCATGAAATAACTGTACCGTCTAGACGGTACAGTTATAAACCTGCCGACGGAACGGGGCATGATGGAGGCCATGCCCAGAAAACCGGTCGCCCGCGGCGCAGTCCTCGATGCCTTCGAATCCCTGCTGATCGAGGTGGGGGAGCGGGCCGCCACCCTGGACGCCGTGGCCGCGCGCGCCGGCGTCTCCAAGGGCGGGCTCCTGTACCACTTTCCAAACAAGGAAGCGCTGATCGGCGTCCTTCTGGACCGGCTGGACGAATTCGCGGAGGCCGACGCCCGGGCCATGGCTAAGGCTCCCGAGGGTGCTGCGGCCTACTTCATCAAGTCGTCGGTCTGGGCGGACACGCCACTGGACCGCGCCATCGTCGCCGCCACAAGGCTCGCCGAGGTGGCGCATGAGGGGACCCGGCGCCGGTTTGCCCACATCCAGCAGCGGTGGCTCGACGAGATCGCCCGCGATGTGGGACCGGGCCTGGCCAAGGCCGTTTTGTACATGGGTGACGGGCTCTACTTCAACGCCATGCTGTCCATCGGCCCGGCAGCGACGCCGTCCGAGACCGCGGCCGACGTCGAGAGCCTCCTTGCCGCCCTTGACCGGCTGCGGGGGTAGGCCTCCCGAGTGGGCGCGGGCCGGAGCGGGGCCCGCCGCCCGCCGTCGAAATCGCCGGAAAGCATCCCAGTCGCCGGAACGTTCCGGCGACTGGGAAGTGTTCCGGCGATCTCGATCGAGGCCTGCCGTGGCGGCCGGCCGCGGGGCGCGTCAGCCCTGTGCCGACACAGTTTGCAGACGCGAACCCGGCGTAGGACAATAGCCTCTGTGACAGCTGTCACCGCTCAATTTAATATGCCTTTGATCTGCGGCGGGAGAGTCCTGCAAGTAGGTACAAGCAGGCGCCGTAGGAGCAAAACCTCCCCAGGAATCTCTCAGGCCCACGTACCGCCGCGGCAAGGCAACTCTGGAGAGCAGCAGGCTGCCCGCTTGGAGTGTCCCGCCTCGGCGCGGACGGTTCAGGGCGTGCTGTGCTCACCGACGGTGCAAGCGAGGCTGTGCGAAGGCGCGGCTACGCGGAAACTCTCAGGTCCAATACAGAGCGGGGAGGAACCCGAATCAATGTGGCGTACCCTGCGCCGCCTTAGTTATGGAGTTCCTTTTGACCGTTAGTTCAGCCTCCTCGTCCTTCGTCGACCGGCATATTGGCGCCCGCCGCCAGGCCGACGTCGAAGCAATGCTCAAGGCCGTCGGCTACGACACCGTCGACGCGCTGGTTGATACGGCAGTGCCCAACGACATCCGGCAGGACTCCGCGCTGGAGCTCGCCCCGGCGCTGAGCGAAGTTGAGGTGCTCGCCGAACTCCGAAAGCTGGCGGCCAAGAACAAGACCGCGGTCCAGATGATCGGCCAGGGCTACTACGACACCGTGACGCCGCCGGTGATCCGCCGCAACATCCTCGAGGCCCCCGCCTGGTACACGGCCTATACGCCGTACCAGCCGGAAATCTCCCAGGGCCGGCTCGAGGCGCTGCTGAACTTCCAGACCATGGTCCAGGACCTGGTGGGCCTGCCCATCGCCAACGCTTCCCTGCTGGACGAAGCAACGGCCGTGGCCGAGGCTGTGCTGCTGATGCGCCGGGCGAACAAGAACAAGGATGCCAAGGACGGCAAGACCGTCCTGGACGCCGACTGCCTTCCGCAGACCATTGCGATCGTCAGGGGGCGCGCCGAGGCCCTCGGCTTCGAGGTGGAAGTGGCTGACCTTTCCCAGGGGCTTCCCGACGGCGACATCAACGGCGTCGTGCTCCAGCAGCCCGGCGTTTCCGGCCGGGTCTTCGATCACTCCGGCGTGATCGCCGCCGCCAAGGAGCGCGGTGCGCTGGTGACGGTTGCCGCCGACCTGCTGGCCCTGACCCTGATCACGCCTCCGGGCGAGCAGGGTGCCGACATCGCCGTCGGCTCCGCCCAGCGATTGGGCGTTCCGTTGTTCTTCGGCGGTCCGCACGCGGCCTACATGGCCGTGCAGAAGGGGCTTGAACGCTCCCTGCCCGGCCGCCTCGTGGGCGTCTCCAAGGACAACGCCGGTGTTCCGGCGTACCGCCTGGCGCTGCAGACGCGCGAGCAGCACATCCGCCGCGAGAAGGCCACGTCCAACATCTGCACGGCGCAGGCACTGCTGGCCATCGTCGCCTCGATGTACGCCGTCTACCACGGGCCGGAGGGCCTGAAGGCGATCGCTGAAACCGCCCACGGCCACGCCAGGGTTCTCGCCGCGTCGCTTGCCGCTGCCGGGCTGGAAGTCCTGCACACCAGCTTCTTCGACACCGTGACGGTTTCCGTCCCGGGCAAGGCCGCCGGCATCATCGCCGCGGCCGAGCAGAAGGGCATCAACCTGCGCAGCATCGATGCCGACACCGTTGGCATCTCCGCGGATGAAACCACGACGCCGGCCGTCGTCGCCGGGGTCCTGGCCGTCTTTGGCGCCACCGCAGTGGAGGCGGCTGACGGTTTCGCCCTGGAGGCCGCCGTCGAGCGCTCCTCGGCGTACCTGCAGCACCCGGTCTTCAACACGCACCGCTCCGAAACCCAGCTGCTGCGCTACATCCGGAAGCTCTCCGACCGTGACCTGGCGCTGGACCGGACCATGATCCCGCTGGGCTCGTGCACCATGAAGCTGAACGCCACCGCAGAGATGGAGGCCATCTCCTGGCCGGAGTTCACCTCGATCCACCCGTTCGCCCCGGATTCCCAGACCGAGGGCTGGCGCGAACTGATTGCCGACCTTGAGGCGCAGCTGACCGAGATCACCGGCTACGACCAGGTGTCCATCCAGCCCAACGCCGGCTCGCAGGGTGAGCTCGCCGGACTGCTGGCGATCCGCGGCTACCACCTCTCCCGCGGTGACGACCAGCGCAACATCTGCCTGATCCCGGCCTCCGCGCACGGCACCAACGCCGCGTCTGCAGTGCTGGCCGGCATGAAGGTGGTGGTGGTGGCCACCGCCGCAGACGGCACGATCGACCACACGGACCTGTACGCCAAGATCGAGGCCAACAAGGATGCGCTCTCGTGCATCATGATCACCTACCCGTCCACCCACGGGGTGTACGACGGCGATGTCCGCGAGGTCTGCGACGCTGTCCACGCGGCCGGCGGCCAGGTCTACGTTGACGGTGCGAACCTCAACGCGCTGGTGGGGCTGGCGCAGCCGGGCAAGTTCGGCGGCGATGTCTCGCACCTGAACCTGCATAAGACCTTCTGCATCCCGCACGGCGGCGGCGGACCCGGCGTCGGCCCCGTCGCGGCCAAGGCGCACCTTGCCCCGTTCATGCCAGGCGACGCGACCACCTGGACCGAAGGCAACGACGTTCCGATCTCCGCCTCGCGCTATGGCTCCGCCGGCGTTCTGCCCATCTCCTGGGCGTACGTGAAGCTGATGGGCGGGGCCGGCCTGACCGAAGCCACCAAGTCCGCGCTCCTCGCCGCCAACTACGTTGCAGCCAGCCTGAACGACTTCTTCCCCGTCCTCTACACCGGCGAAGGCGGTCTCGTGGCACACGAGTGCATCCTGGACCTGCGAGAACTCACCGCGAAGACAGGGGTCACCGCCGAGGACGTGGCCAAGCGCCTCATCGACTACGGCTTCCACGCGCCCACGCTCGCGTTCCCGGTGGCCGGCACCCTGATGGTGGAGCCCACCGAGTCCGAGGACCTGGGCGAGATCGACCGGTTCATCAAGGCCATGATCGCCATCCGCGGCGAGATCGACCAGGTGGCCAACGGCGACTTCACGGTGGAGAACAGCCCGCTGCGCAACGCACCGCACACCGCGGCCGCTGCGATCAGCTCCGACTGGGACCGCGCCTACCCGCGCGAACAGGCCGTCTTCCCCGGGCACACCCACAAGCAGGACAAGTACTTCCCGCCCGTGGGCCGCATTGACGGCGCCGCGGGTGACCGCAACCTGGTCTGCTCCTGCCCTCCGATCGAAGCGTTCGAGAACTAGATTTGTCCGGTGGTTGGGCAGGCCGAAGCCGGACTTCGGCCTGCCCAACCAGCACCCCCAAAGGATTCCTCAATGACTGAGAACTACACCGCCCTCTTCGAGGAGCACAAGAAGCTGGGCGCCTCCTTCACCGACTTCGGCGGCTGGCAGATGCCGCTCAAGTACGGCTCCGAACTGGCCGAGCACCACGCCGTCCGTAACTCGGCCGGCATCTTCGACCTCTCGCACATGGGAGAAGTCTGGGTGACCGGCCCTGATGCGGCCGCGTTCCTCGACTACGCCCTGGCCGGCAAGATCTCCGCCATGGCCGTCGGCAAGGCCAAGTACTCGCTGATCTGCAACGAGGACGGCGGCATCATCGACGACCTCATCGTGTACCGCCGCCCGTCTGCGGCTGGGGGCGCAGAAAACAGCACCGACAGGTTCCTGGTGGTCCCGAACGCCGGCAACGCCAAGGTGGTGTCCGCGGCCCTCGCGGACAGGGCCGCAAACTTTGATGTCACCGTGGAGGACGCTTCCGCCGAGACGTCGCTGATCGCCGTGCAGGGTCCCAAGGCCGAGGAGATCCTCCTGCGCCTCGTCCCGGCAGCCCAGCACGGGCTTGTGACCGGGCTGAAGTACTACGCCGCCGTCGAGGTTCCCTTCCTGGTGGGCGGCGCCAGCCGGAACCTGCTGCTGGCACGCACCGGTTACACCGGTGAGGACGGCTTCGAGATCTTCGTGGAGAACGACGGCGCCTCCGGACTCTGGCAGGCCATCGTCGCCATTGCGGACGAGGGGGAGTTGACGCCGTCCGGACTCGCCTCCCGTGATTCGCTCCGCCTCGAGGCAGGGATGCCCCTGTACGGCAACGAGCTGTCCCTCGAGGGCGACCCGTTCGCCGCCGGCCTGGGCCCCGTCGTCGCGCTGTCCAAGGAAGGCGACTTCGTGGGCAAAGCCGCGCTGGCCGCCAAGAAGGAAGCGGGAGCCGGCTCCACCACGGGCCGCAAGCTCGTGGGCCTCAAGGGCCTGGGCCGCCGCGCCGGCCGCGGGCACTATCCGGTGCTCAAGGACGGCAACGTGGTCGGCGAAGTCACCTCCGGCCAGCCCAGCCCGACCCTTGGCTACCCGGTCGCCATGGCCTACGTCGACGTCGCCTACGCCGAACCCGGCACGGCACTGGACATCGACCTGCGGGGCAAGGCGGAGCCGTTCGAAGTCGTCGCACTGCCTTTCTACAAGCGCTCCAAGTAGCCCAACCAGTCCTGCCCCCTAGTGCCGTTCCCGGCACCGGCTCCGTCGGGGCTGACATCCTCCGCGTGCTCGGTCGCGTAGACGCCCGCTGAGCGGACGTGACGCTCCCTTATGGGCCCACGCCGTCAGGGTTCCCTGGCCGAGCTTGCGAGGTTAGGGAGACGGTGGGGAGCACGTTTCCGGATGCCAGCCCCTAAGGGGGCCGGCTGCTCACTTTCGATGTTGGGTAGGAACTGTCCCGGGCCAGCGCCTTCGTAAGCCAAAGGTGCTGGGGGAGGGGGCGCCGTCGGTTGAGTCCTCTCGAAACCAGACCGCTGAGTTGTACCCTCGCCAAGCTCGATCATTGGGGGTTGAGGTTGCTGAGCCTGACGGCCGCTGGAGTCAGAAGGCGATTGCCACGGGTTCTTTTCGAAGAACTGTTGGCCCCATAACTGAACTTGATTGCGGCGGGTGAGGGGTCTCCGGAAGCGTGCGTCTAAGGGAGCGTCGCGTCCGCTCAGCGGGCGCCTACGCGACCGAGCACGCGGAGGAGTTCCCTCAGCCGCCACCCAAGCCAGGCGCTGTACCAGACAACAGATTCCAACAGTTAGGAAAAAACATGGCAAAAGTTGCCGCTGAACTGCAGTATTCCGACGAGCACGAGTGGGTTTCCCGGGAGGATGGGAACGTGGTGTCTATTGGCATCTCCGCCGTGGCCACAGACGCCCTCGGCGACATTGTTTACGTGGACCTGCCCGAGATCGGCTCGGCCGTGACCGCGGGCGAGACGTGCGGCGAGGTGGAGTCCACCAAGTCGGTCTCGGACCTGTACGCCCCGGTCACGGGAGAGGTCACGGAGATCAACGCGACGGTCATCGAGGATCCCGCCCTGATCAACAGCGACCCGTACGGTGCCGGCTGGCTGTTCAAGGTGGCAGCCGAGTCCGAGGGCCCGCTGCTGTCGGCCGAGGACTACGCTGCCAAGAACGGCGGCGAGCTGTGAGCGCGGCACAGGCCGCGGCCGCGGTGTTTGAGCAGGTCGTGTCCCCAAGCCTGAACGCTGACCTGGCGGAGCTGGATCCTGAGATCGCGGTAAAGATCGACGACGAACTCGGCCGCCAGCGCACCGGCCTGGAAATGATCGCGTCGGAGAACCACACCGCTGCCGCGGTGATGCAGGCGCAGGGGTCGGTGCTGACCAACAAGTACGCCGAGGGCTACCCGGGCAAGCGGTACTACGGCGGCTGCGAGCATGTCGACGTGATCGAGCAACTGGCGATCGACCGGGTCAAGGCCCTGTTCGGCGCCGAATACGCGAACGTGCAGCCGCACTCCGGTGCGCAGGCGAACGCGTCGGTGATGCACGCCCTGATCAAGCCGGGCGACACCATCATGGGCCTGAACCTGGCCCACGGCGGGCACCTGACCCACGGCATGCGGATCAACTTCTCCGGCCGCCTCTACAACGTGATCCCGTACCGGGTCCGCGAGGATGACCACCGGATCGACATGGCCGAGGTGGAGCGCCTGGCCCAGGAGCACAAGCCGCATCTCATCGTGGCCGGCTGGTCCGCGTACGCCCGGCAGCTGGACTTCGCCGAATTCCGCCGGATCGCCGATTCCGTGGGGGCCTACCTCATGGTGGACATGGCGCACTTCGCCGGGCTCGTCGCCGCCGGGCTGCACCCGTCCCCGGTCCCGCACGCGCACGTCACCACGTCCACCACGCACAAGACCCTCGCCGGTCCCCGCGGCGGCATCATCCTGACCAACGACGCCGACGTCGCCAAGAAGATCAACTCGGCCGTGTTCCCGGGCCAGCAGGGCGGTCCGCTGGAGCACGTGATCGCGGGCAAGGCCGTGGCCTTCAAGATCGCCGCGTCCGAGGAGTTCAAGGAGCGCCAGGAGCGCGTGCTCGCCGGCGCCCGGATCCTGGCCGAGCGCCTGGTCCAGCCCGACGTCACCGCGAAGGGCATCTCCGTGGTCTCCGGCGGAACGGACGTGCACCTGGTGCTGGTGGACCTGCGGAACTGCGAGCTCGACGGGCAGCAGGCCGAGGACCGCCTCGCGGCGATCGACATCACCGTCAACCGCAACGCCGTGCCGTTCGACCCGCGCCCGCCGATGGTCACCTCCGGGCTGCGAATTGGCACCCCGGCCCTGGCCACCCGCGGCTTCGGCGAAGCCGCCTTCGCCGAGGTTGCGGACATCATCGCCGAGGCGCTGACCGCCGACGCCGGCGTGGACCTGTCCGGGCTGCGCAACCGCGTGGAGGCACTGGCCGAAGCCCACCCCCTCTACCCGGGCGTCGCGAACCTCGGCTGACCCCCGAGGGTGGAGTTTTTGTACAGATGTCGCGGGTTCGAGGCCCTTTAGCGGCCATTATCTGTACAAAAACTCCGCCCTCACCCTCACCCGTGTCTAGTTAGGATTGTTTTATGGCCGTTGGAGTCTTTGATCTCTTTTCCATTGGGATCGGGCCCTCGAGTTCGCACACCGTTGGGCCGATGCGTGCCGCTGCCGTCTTTGCCGGGGAGCTCAAATCCTCCGGCAAACTGGACAGCGTGGCGTCGCTGCGGGTGGACCTGTACGGTTCGCTCGCTGCCACCGGGCACGGGCATGGCACCATGACGGCGGTTCTGCTGGGCCTGGAGGGGTACCACCCCGAGCTGATCCTTCCCGATGAGGTCGAAGAACGGCTGGCGTCGATCGCGGAGACCGGGACCCTGCAGCTGGCCGGTTCGGTGCCGTTGCCGTATGGGGTGGAGGACATGGTGCTGCGGCCGCTGACTGTGCTGCCGCGGCACACCAATGGCATGACGTTCACGGTGTTCGACGACGGAGGGAACGTGCTTCACCAGGCGACGTTCTTCTCCGTCGGCGGCGGGTTCATTGTCCGGGAGGGCGAGGAGGAGGCGGCGCAGCAGGAGCTGGAGGCGTCGAAGAACGAACTGCCGCTGCCGTTCCGGACCGCGGCGGAGCTGTTGGAGCATTGCCGTGCCCAGGGCCTGTCGATCGCGGACATCATGCTGGTCAACGAGTGCGCGTCCCGCTCCGAGGCGGAGATCCGCGAGGGCCTGCTGCACATCTATTCGGTGATGGAGGGGTGCGTGGATACCAGCCTGAAGCGGGAGGGGCTGCTGCCCGGCGGGCTGAAGGTCCGCCGTCGTGCTCCTGACTGGCACGAACGCCTGCTGAAGGAAGGCGGTGACCACGGAGGGAACCACCGGGACCCGAAGTACTGGCAGGAGTGGGTGAACCTGATCGCCCTGGCGGTCAACGAGGAGAATGCCTCGGGCGGGCGTGTGGTGACCGCCCCGACCAATGGCGCCGCCGGGATCATCCCGGCCGTGCTGTACTACGCGCTGCATTTCGCGCCCGGCATGGACCGGGCGACGCAGGAGGACCGCGACGACGTGGTGGTCCGTTTCCTGCTCGCCGCCGGCGCCGTCGGGGTGCTGTATAAGGAGCAGGCGTCGATCTCCGGGGCGGAGGTGGGCTGCCAGGGCGAGGTGGGTTCGGCGTCGTCGATGGCGGCGGCCGGGCTTGCGGAGGTGATGGGCGGCTCGCCGGCGCAGGTGGAGAACGCCGCGGAAATCGCGATGGAGCACAACCTCGGGCTGACCTGTGATCCGATCGGCGGGCTGGTGCAGGTGCCCTGCATCGAGCGCAACGCGATCGCTGCCGCGAAGGCCATCAACGCCGCCAAGATGGCGTTGTGGGGCGACGGCTCGCACCGGGTCTCACTCGACGAGGTCATCGTGACCATGCGCGAGACCGGCAAGGACATGAGCTCGAAATACAAGGAAACCGCGATGGGCGGCCTCGCCGTCAACGTCGTCGAGTGCTGACCCGATGGTTGAGTCCGTCGGAACCTAGTTGTTGGCAGCGGCCCAGAGGTTCAGGCTCGACGCAAAGACCACCCACGACAGGTACGGCAGCATCAGCACACCGGCCGTGCGGCGGATCGGCCCGAACAGGAGCACGGTGGCGGCCACAGCCAGTGCCAGCGCAACAATGATGCCCAGCGCCAGCCAGAGCGCTGCCGAACCCCACACCGGATAGAGCCCGAAGAACACGGGTGTCCACGCCAGGTTCAGGGCAAGCTGCACGCCGTAGACCGTGAGCGCGGCCCTGCGGTTCGGGCTGCGGCTGCGCCAGACAAGCCAGGCAGCCACGGCCATGGCCGTGTAAAGCACGGTCCAGACCGGCCCGAACACCCAGTTCGGCGGTGACCACGGAGCTTTGTCCGCCGCGGCGTACCAGCCGGTGACGTTGCTGATGGTTGCCTGCGAGCCCAGCCAGGCCACCAGGGCCGAGGCCGCCAAGAACCCCAGGAGCGCGGCCAGTTCGACGGCGGTGCGCCGCGGCGCGGGATGCGTGCCGTCACCGGCGGCGCTGGTGCCCTTCCCGGCGCTGGTGCCGTTCCCGGCTCGAGCGGCCGGCGCGCTGTCCCTGCTTCCCATTGCTCTACAGTTGCCAACGGCGCAGCCAGAGTCAAGGCATGACGGGCGGATTCCCAGCCGGACGTGCAACCATGAAAACCATGGGCGAAGGCTACGATCCCGGCTTCCTGCATGCGGCCCTTGACCTGCCCGGTCCGGACGCGCCCACGCTCCTCCTCGACTACACCCACTTCTCGGTGCGGCTGTCCCCGGCGCGCAGGCTCGCCGCCGTGACCGGCGTCAACATCAACGGACAAACACTGGTGCCGCTGGAGCGCGAGGGAACCTGGCACTTCGACCCCCGGGTGCCGCAGGGGCTCCAGACCGGACCGGACGTGTACCAGCACAATGACCTGGACCGGGGCCACCTCGTCCGCCGCCTCGACCCCGTCTGGGGTGACGGGAGCACGGCGCTGACCGCAAACCAGGACACCTTCTCCTACCCCAACGCGGCACCGCAGGCTGCCGCATTCAACCAGGGAAAGGAACTCTGGGCCGGCCTGGAAGACCACGTGCTACGCCATGCCAGCCAATACGACGCCCGAATCAGCGTCTTCACCGGCCCTGTCCTCGATGCCGGTGACCTTCCGTACCGGGGCGTCCAGATACCCCGGAAATTCTGGAAGATCGCAGCCTGGACCATGGACGGAGTGCTGGCCGCGGCGGGCTTCCTGCTGGACCAGTCCCCGCTGCTGGGCCCGGAGGAACTGGCAAGGATGGTCAGGAAACGCCTGCTCGCCGAGGAGCCCCCGCCGCTGGGACCCTTCCGCACCTTCCAGGTCCCCATCGCGAACATTGCCGCGCTGACCGGGATTGACCTGGCGCGCCTAGCCGACGCCGACCGGCTCGCCGCGGGCGTTCCGGAGGGCGCGCCGGGCGGGGCTGCGCTGGCACTGACGGACCTTCGGCAGGTGCGGCTCTGACGAGGATCACGTGCCCGGCGCGAGCAGGCGGGGAGGCCTGACGGATAGACTTGAGGCTGCTTCTCCGGCATCTGCACGAAACGTAAGCGAAGATTGGATACGGCACACTTGCGAGAATTCACTGCCCGCTTTGCCACCTCCGAAGAGGTCGCCAACTGGGACTCCCACGTCACCGCGAATCCGAACGGCGGAAACCTGCTGCAGTCGGAGGCCTTCGCCGAGGTCAAACAGCACTTCGGCTGGAAGACCCTGCACCTCGTCTACGAGACGGCCGACTACACCAGCTACAACCTGGTGCTGGAAAAGAGCTTCCCGGTGCTCGGCAAGCTCTGGTACCTGATCAAGGGGCCGGACGTGGCCGCCGTCGAGGACATTCCGGGCATTGCCGCGGCGAATGCCGAATTCGTCAAGCGGGCACGGCTGGGCGTCTTCGCCATCAAGATCGAGCCGGACATCATCCTCAGCGACGCCGCCCGCGCGGTCATCGAGGGGGCCGGGCTGGTGAAGACGCACAACCTGCAGCCCAACGACTCCACGGCCCTGCTGGATATTTCCCCCGAGGAGAACCAGTTGCTGCGCAACCTCCACTCGCGGGGACGGAACGCCGTCCGCCGCGCCATCCGGGAAGGCGTCGAGGTTCACAACGTGGACCCCAGCGAGGAAAACTTCAAGGCCATGTACGCCCTCATGACCGACACGGTCCAGGCGAAGTCGCAGGTCCGCGTCCGCGAATACGACTACTACCGCCAGTTCTGGACCAACTTCATCAAGCGAAGCCAGGGCAGGCTCATGTTCGTGTACGAAAACGGCGTGCCCTCAGTCGGTGCCTTCGTCATCAACTATGGCCGCAAGGGCACGTACAAGGACGGCGGGTCCCTGCAGAAGCGCGGCCAGTACGGCGACTCCCACCTGGTGCAGTGGACCGCCATCAACCAGCTCAAGGAGTTGGGCTGCACGGAATACGACTTCTGCGGAACGCCACCCAGCGACAAGCTCAAGGACACGTCGAATCCCTTCCACGGACTGGGGCTCTTCAAGACCAGCTTCAGCAAAACCGTCACGGACTTCGTGGGCTGCTATGACCAGGTCATCAGCCCGCTGAAGTACAGGGCATGGATAGCTGCCGGCGAACGTATCGCCCGGCAGCTGTACACGCGCCGCACCGGGCAACAGTTTTACTGACCGGGACGTTTAACGGCTAAGGCACTGAACGGCTAAGGCACTGACAGAGGGGAGCCCTGAATGACCAAACAACCCCGCGGCGCCAACCGGCCGCCCACGGACGGGCTGCCCAAGACGGAGCCGCTCACCGCCTCGCAGATGCACCAGAACGCGGCGGCCAAGCGCATGCTGCGCCGCCTGGTGCAGGGGGAAAACCCGCCGACGGCGCCGCTGAGCATCGTGGACCGGCTCGCCGGGAGCCCCTATGCCAATCCCATGATCCAGGTGGGCGGGATCGACGAGTCCGCCCGCAAGACGATGGACTTTGCGCTGCACCTTGCCGAGTCCATGTTCCGGTACGGCGCCGGCGCCCTCGAGGTGGAAACCAGCATCATCGCCGTCACAGCTGCGCTGGGGCTGAAAAACATCGAGGTGGACATCACCAACCAGTCAGTGGGCATCAACTACGCAGCCAAGGACCAGACCCCCATCACTCTCCTGCGGGTGGTCCGTTCCTGGACAAACAACTATGCCGGGCTTGCCCAGGTCCACCAGCTGGTCACCGACATCGTCGCCGGAGGCGTGGGCCGGGAGGAGGCCGTCCGCCGGCTCGACGAGATTGTCCGCCGCCCCAAGCCGTACCCGCGCTGGATGGTGACGGTCGCATTCGCTGTGTTCTCGGCCGTGTTTGTCGCCGTCATCGGCGGCGGCCCCGGCGCCTCCGCCGTCGCGTTCGCGTCCAACCTGCTCATCAGCCTGGTGGCCCGGAAGCTGGGCCGCTGGCGGACGCCAGACTTCTTCATCACGGCGGCCTGCTCGTTTGTGGTGACGGTCATCGCGCTGCTGCTGTGGCGGTTCGGCAGTCCCGTCGGGATCCGGTTGGCCCCCGCCATCGTGGTGGTGGGCGGCATTCTGCTGCTGCTTCCCACCGGGCGGCTCGTGTCCTCGGTCCAGGACGCCATCAACGGCTTTCCCGTCACGGCGGCCGGCAGGTTCCTGTCCACCCTACTGACGTTCGGGGCCGTGGTCGCCGGGATCGCCGTCGCCTTTGTGGTGGGGGACAGGATCGGGATGGAGCCGATCGACGTCACCGAAACCTTCCCGCCGGCATACTTCCTTTGGGTGCAGGTGATCCTGGTTGCCGTCGCGGTCGTGGCGATCGGCATTACGGAACAGACGGACTGGAAGCTGCTGCTTCCGACGGCGGCCGTCGGCGTGGTGGGGCATCTCACCCTGATCGGCGGTGAGGCGGTGGGCGTTGGCCCGAGGTTCTCGCCGGCGCTCGCCGCCGTGGTGATCGGCCTGCTGGCCCGTGTGGTGGCGCTGAAGCTGGGTGCGCCGCAGCTTGTGGTCGCCGTGCCGGCCGGTCTGATACTCCTGCCGGGCCTCACCATTTTCCGGTCGATGTACGTCCTGACCATCGAGGAATCCGAGATCCTGCTCGGGGCCGGCGGGATGCTCAGCGCCGGGGCCATCGTGTTCGGCGTTGCCGGCGGCATTGTGCTGGGTGACACGCTGGCACGGCCGCTCACGCGGAACCTCGCCAGCAATGAGCGGCGGCGCGCACGACGCCGCTAGAGCTGTTCCCGCCTGGTCCTCCCGGCTAAATCCGGCCAGCTAGACCTGGCCGATGGGGAGCTTCTTCTCGGCCTGGAAGTCGTCCTCGACCCGGCCCTTGGCCCAGTAGCCGGACAGCGAAACCTGGCTGCGGTCCAGGCCTCGCTCGCGGAACAGGACGTCCCGCAGGCCCTTCATGTAGCCGCGCTCGCCGTGCGCAAACACGTTCACGCGGCCCTCCGGCCAGGCGGCGTTGCGCACCGCCTCCACGAGCTGGCCGCTCTCGCCGGCCGGGACGCCGCCGCGCTGCAGCCAGACCAGCTCGAGCCCGGCCGGCGCAGCGATCTCCTGCACGTCCGCGTCCGAGCCCACCTCGATGAACGCAACGCCCCGGGCGTGCTCCGGCAAGGACTCGATGACGGCGGCCATGGCCGGCAAGGCGGCCTCGTCCCCGGCCAGGAGGTACCAGTCCGCGGCCGGATCGGGGTTGTAGGCGCCGCCCGGGCCGGTGAAGATGAGGCTGTCACCCGGTTCGGCCCTGGCCGCCCAGGGGCCGGCCAGGCCCTCGTCACCGTGGACCACGAAATCAATGGCCAGTTCGGCTGCTGCCGCATCCACCCAGCGGACCGTGTAGGTCCTGGTGTAGGGCCACTGCTCCCGGGGCATCGTTTCCCGGACGGCCCACAGGTCCAGGGGTTCCGGGTACTCAACGCCAGGCTGCGGAAAGACGATCTTGACGTACCGGTCCACAAAGTCGTTGTTGATGTAATCAGCGAATCCCGGGCCGCCGGCGACGATCCGCACCATGTGCGCGGAAAGCTGCTCGCGCCGAAGCACAGTCAAGGTGACCTGCGGGCGGGATTTCTTGGTGGCGGAGGTGGCGGCCGGAACGGAAGTCATGCAGGTAAGCCTAGCCTGAGCTCCTTGACGGGACTGCCGGAAGTGCCCAGTCCACGGGGCCCGCGCCCTGCTCCGTCAGCAGTGCGTTGGCGCGGCTGAACGGATGGGAGCCGAAGAACCCGCGCGAGGCGGACAGCGGGCTGGGGTGGGCGCTGGACACCACGGGCGTGTTGCCCAGCAGTGGCCGGACGCCCTCGGCGTCCTTGCCCCACAGCACGGCGACGAGCGGCGCTGGGTTTCCCTCCGCCGTCCGGCGCCCGGCGACGGCGGCAACGGCCGCCGTCGAGACCGTTTCCCAGCCTTTGCCGCGGTGGGAGCCGGCGGCGCCCTCACGCACGCTCAGCACCCTGTTGAGGAGCAGGACGCCCTGGTCCGCCCAGGCGCCGAGGTCCCCGTGGACCCGCGGCGGCAGGCCCAGGTCCGATTCAAGCTCCTTGTAGATGTTGGCCAGGCTGCGCGGGATGGGGCGGGTGCCGGCGTCCACGGAAAAGGCGAGCCCCACAGCATGTCCGGGGGTGGGGTAGGGATCCTGGCCCACGATCAGGACCCGCACACCGTTCAACGGCTGCCGGAATGCCCGGAGAACGTTCGACGCCGATGGCAGCACCCGGTGCCCGGCGGCCTCCTCGCCGGCCAGGAAAGACAGGACGGACCTCAAGTCGGCTTCCACCCCGGCCAGGGCAGCTGCCCAGTCGGGTGCCATCAGCTCGCTGAACGGCAGTCCGGAGAGCTCGGCAAAATCCGGGCCGGCTATCCCGGCTGGTTCCAGATCGAAGAGGGGTTCAGGTTCCATCACGCCGTCCATTCTTCCGCACTGCAGTCATGGGCCCGCGGCGCAAAATCGTGGAAGGGCCGCCGCAGCATCCGCGCCGCAAATGACAACGCTGTTATTCCTCCGTAACATAGGGGAGGTACTTTGACCGGATTCAGCTAAGGAGAGCGCAGTGGCCGAGCCGTTGCAGGACCACCTCGCCGCGCAAGATTCCGAGCAGGGTTCGGGGCAGGATTCACTGCTGGAGCACGGTCTGCGGAGCGGCTCCCTGCTGGACGACTTCAAGCTCCGGGACTCGCCACTGGGAGAGCGGGAGCAGCAGATTCTCGCCCTGGAACGGCAGTGGTGGAAGTACGCCGGCGCCAAGGAACAGGCCATCCGGGAACTCTTTGACCTGTCCGCCACGCACTACTACCAGATCCTCAACGCGCTGATCGATACAGAGCACGCGCTGGCGCACGACCCCATGCTGGTGAAGAGATTGCGTAGACTACGTACGTCACGTCAGCGGGCCCGCACTGCACGCCGCCTTGGATCTGACGCGTAATTGCTAGTGCCGCACTGCCGGCGAAAACCAACAAGGACGCCTGTTTACCATGACTAATTTTGCTCGGGACGAATTCGACAGGGTGCCTGAGGTCTCCTCCCGGCAGGGCGTACACCGCGCTGTCTCCGCGCCGTCCCGCCCCAAGTTGTGGCCGATCCTTTCCGTTGGGATCGGGGCCCTCGCCGTGGGCCTTGTTGCATTCCTCCTGCTGCCGCAGCTGGGCTTCCAGCCCGCCATCACACCGCCGTCCGCCGCGGCAGCCGGCACCCCGGCGTCGGCCAGCGCAACGGCCTCCGGAAGTGCGACGCCCAGCAGCACCGGCACGGCGTCGCAGTCCACGGCTGCCTCCGAACCGGCTTCCCCCTCCACGCTGGAGCCCGCCACCTCTGAAACCATCGCCCCTGCGGCCCTCGACAAGTCGCAGCCGGTCGACATCTTCAACGGAACGCTGACCTCCGGCCTGGCCGGACGCGTGGGCGCCACGGTCCAGTCAGATGGCTGGGTGCTCGGCGAGGTGGCGAACTGGCAGGGGTCGCCCCAGCAGCAGTCCGTGATCTTCTACTCCGACGCCGCACACCGCGCCAACGCCGAGGCACTCAGTGCACTGCTGAACATCCCCACGCTCGTGGAAAGCGCGGACTTCCCGACGTCCGTTGCCGTGGTGCTCGGCCCCGGCTACCAGTAGCCATCCCGGTTACGCCTGAATAACTATTGCCTCCGCCCGGGGCAGCCGGCCTGCGCCGCCGAGGTCCTGTTTGGATAGAGTGAAGGCAGGCTTCAAGGCGTAATTCACGGCACACACCGACGTGGGCCTTACGGGAGCAAGCTGAAAGTGTGGGGATCATGGCATTGGGAACCGTGAAGTGGTTCAACGCGGAAAAAGGCTACGGCTTCATTACTGTTGACGACTCGGGCGACGACGTCTTTGTGCACTGGTCGGCCATCCAGACCGACGGGTACCGTTCCCTTGAGGAAGGCCAGCGCGTGGAGCTGGAACTGGGCGAAGGCGAAAAAGGTCCGCAGGCAGAAATGGTCCGGCCCGTCTAGTGGCACGCGGCACAGGTTTCCGGAGTACTGCTGTCTGGGGCACCGCCGTTGTGCTGGCACTCGGCGCCTGCTCCGGATCCGGAGACAATGCCCGGACGGCTCCCGTTGAGGCCAGCGGCGACGGAACCCTGCGGATCGGGCTGATCCTCGACAACACCGGGTCCCAGGCCTTCCTGAACGCCGCCCAACTGGCCGCGGCCAAGCTCGCCGTCCAGCAGATCAACGCTGCAGGCGGGCACAAGGGCCGGCCCGTGGAGCTGCTGCCCGAAACCACCGGCGGCGACACCGCCGCGCAGGCCCGGGAGCTCGTCAACGCCAAGGCTGATGCCGTCATCGGCCCCACCGATTCAAGCCGCGCCCCGGCCGCCATCGACGTGCTGTCCAAGGCCGGGATCACACTCATCTCTCCCGCCAACACGGCCCCGGAACTCAGCAGCTACAAGAGCGGCGGCTACTACTTCCGCACAGCGGCGGCGGACACCGCCCAGGCGCCTGTTCTGGTGAAAATCGCCAAGGACGCCGGAGCCAAGCGACTCGCGGTGGTCTACGAGGACGGCACCTACGGCCAGGAATTATCGTCAGCGGTTTCCGCTTCCGCCAAGGCCGGTGGTCTGGACCCCGTGACGCTCACCGGCTTCAAGGCTGGCGAGGCCCGGACGGCGGCGTCGGCCACCCGCGACGCGGCGCCGGACGCCGTCGTCGTCATTGCCCGGGACGGTGCGCAGGGCGCCATTGCCGAGCTCGCCAACGCCGGGCTGCCGGGCAACAAGCTCATCCTGGCCGACGGCGCTTTCAGGCAGTACGGCTCCGACCTCGGCTCCAAGGCGCTGGAGGGCGCACGCGCCCTGGTGCCCGGCGCCTTCCCGTCCGCGCACTTCCAGGCTGAACTGGTGGCCGTCGATCCGGGACTCAAGGACATGACGTTCGCGGCGGAGACCTATGACGCCGTGAACCTCGCGGCCCTGGCCGCCGCCGCGGCGGAGGACGACGCCGGTGCCTCCATCGCCGGGACGCTCATCTCCGTCTCCGGCGGCACGTCCGGCAGCCGTGGGTCCGCATCGCCGTCAGGCAAGCCGACTGCCTGCACGACGTACAAGGATTGCCTGGCGGCCATCCGGGACGGAAAGGCCATCGACTACGACGGCGAGTCGGGCCCCGTCCGCTTCGATACCAGCGGGGACGTGACCGCGGCGAAGTACATGGTGTTCACCTATGGGGCCGACAACAAGGCCACCCTCACGGGCAGTGAGGCCGCCGGCAGGTCCGCGGGCTGATCGCTGGCAGCGAATACTGCGCCGTAGTGCGGGATAAAGAAGAGGCATCTGCTTGCACTCTCCCCGGGGGAGTGCTAATTATTGATTAGCACTCCAGCGTGCCGACTGCTAAAGGGTCGTCCGGTTCCGGCCGGTACTGCCCCGGCGGCGGCGCAAGGAGCGAAAGAAACACCTGGTTGGGGTGAGATCCGGACTGTTGGGCGTACAGAGGCCTGCGGGAGGGATCGTCCGTCGCGGGCACCGCAGCGAGGTTCCTTCTTAACGACTGTCCCGAAAGGACTACTGCCGTTATGGCCAAGATCATTGCATTTGATGAAGAGGCACGCCGCGGTCTTGAGCGGGGCCTGAACATCCTCGCCGACGCCGTCAAGGTCACCCTCGGCCCGCGTGGCCGCAACGTCGTCCTCGAAAAGAAGTGGGGCGCCCCCACGATCACCAACGATGGTGTCTCCATCGCCAAGGAGATCGAGCTGGACGATCCCTACGAGAAGATCGGCGCCGAGCTGGTCAAGGAAGTTGCCAAGAAGACGGATGACGTCGCTGGCGACGGCACCACCACGGCCACCGTCCTGGCCCAGGCACTGGTCAAGGAAGGCCTGCGCAACGTCGCGGCCGGCGCTGACCCGCTGTCCCTCAAGCGCGGCATCGAGAAGGCCGTTGAGGCCGTCACCGCCGAACTGCTGGACTCCGCCAAGGAAATCGAAACCAAGGAAGAGATCGCCGCCACGGCTTCCATCTCCGCCGGTGACGACGAAATCGGCGCCCTGATCGCTGAAGCCCTCGACAAGGTGGGCAAGGAAGGCGTCATCACGGTCGAGGAGTCCAACACCTTCGGCCTCGAGCTGGAGCTCACCGAAGGCATGCGCTTCGACAAGGGCTACATCTCGGCGTACTTCGTCACGGACACTGAGCGCCAGGAAACGGTCCTCGAGGACCCGTACATCCTGATCGTCAACTCCAAGATCTCCAACGTCAAGGAACTGGTTGCTGTCCTCGAGAAGGTCATGCAGTCCAACAAGCCGCTGCTGATCATCGCTGAAGACATCGAGGGCGAGGCCCTGGCCACCCTGATCGTCAACAAGATCCGCGGCACCTTCAAGTCCGTCGCCGTCAAGGCTCCGGGCTTCGGTGACCGCCGCAAGGCGCAGCTGGCCGACATCGCCATCCTCACCGGCGGACAGGTTATCGCCGAGGAAGTCGGCCTCAAGCTTGAGACCGCGGGCCTGGACCTCCTGGGCAAGGCACGCAAGGTTGTCGTGACCAAGGACGAGACCACCATCGTCGAGGGTGCAGGCGACGCCGACCAGATCGCCGGCCGCGTTTCCCAGATCCGCGCCGAGATCGAAAACTCCGACTCCGACTACGACCGCGAGAAGCTGCAGGAGCGCCTGGCCAAGCTGGCCGGCGGCGTTGCAGTCATCAAGGCCGGTGCCGCCACGGAGGTTGAGCTCAAGGAGCGCAAGCACCGCATTGAGGACGCTGTCCGCAACGCCAAGGCTGCCGTCGAAGAAGGCATCGTTGCTGGTGGTGGCGTGGCCCTCATCCAGGCCGGCGCCAAGGCATTCGCCAACCTGCAGCTCGAAGGCGACGAAGCAACCGGTGCGAACATCGTCCGCGTTGCCATCGACGCCCCGCTGAAGCAGATCGCCTTCAACGCCGGCCTCGAGCCCGGCGTTGTGGTGGACAAGGTCCGCGGCCTGCCCGCCGGCCACGGCCTGAACGCAGCAACCGGCGAATACGTCGACCTGCTGGCTGCCGGTGTGAACGACCCCGTCAAGGTAACCCGCTCTGCCCTGCAGAACGCGGCTTCCATTGCCGGCCTGTTCCTCACCACCGAGGCCGTTGTGGCCGACAAGCCGGAGAAGTCTGCTCCGGCCGTCGGCGGCGGCGACGACATGGGCGGCATGGGCGGCTTCTAGCCTCCCGCTGATCCCAGCTGGCTAAAGAGTGCGGCTCCCTCCACGGAGGGGGCCGCACTTTTTGTCTGCGCATTTTTGTCCCCGCGGTCTGGCAGGATGGTTCGGTGACGATTACTGCAGCAGCCGACGGTTCGGCATTGGGAAACCCGGGTCCCGCAGGGTGGGCCTGGTATGTGAACGACGACTGCTGGCGGGCCGGCGGCTGGCCGCACGGGACCAACAACCAGGGTGAGCTGATGGCCGTCCTGGACCTCTTCCGTTCCACCGCGCACATGCCCGACGAGGACCTGCACATCCTCTGCGACAGCCAGTACGTGATCAACTCCGTGACAAAGTGGATGCCCGGATGGAAGCGCAAAGGGTGGCGCAAGGCAGACGGCAAGCCCGTGCTGAACGTGGACATCCTGAAGGACATCGACCGGGAGCTCGCCGGGCGCAAGTACCGGTTCGAATGGGTCAAGGGCCACGCCGGGCACGAGTTGAACGAGGCTGCGGACGAACGCGCCAGGGCCGTGGCGCTCGCCTACCAGCAGGGCGTAGCCGCCCGCTCAGGTCCGGGGTTCCCCGACGCGGAGCCGGCAGCAGGCCGGCGGCCCGTCAAGGAGGGCCGCGGCGAGGGCGGTGTCCCGCCGCTCTTCGAGCCCGAGCAGGAATCCCCGGCGCTCTTCGGATCCGGCGAGCCTGATCTCTTCAGCGAACTCGGTTTGAACGAACTGGGCGCCGAGGCGTTCGCCGAACCCCCGGCGGGCGCGAAGCCCGAAGAGATTGTTGAGGCCCTGGAACGCGAGCTCCTCCTCCCGGATGTCCGCAGCGACATCGGCCGCACAGGACAGCTCCTGCACCCGGACTTCACGGAGATCGGTACGGCCGGCCGCCTCTGGACCCGCGACGCCATGATGATGTCCCTCGAGGAAAGCCCGGGCGGTCCAGTTGACCTGGACGTGCTCAGCGCCGACCGGATCGGTGCCGACACGGTCCTGCTGACCTACCGGAGCTACTCCCGCGCCGGCTCGGCCCTGCGGAGCTCCCTGTGGGTGCTGGACGGCGGACAGTGGCGGCTGCGCTTTCACCAGGGCACGCCCGAAGCCTGAGCCCGCCCCGCCGGTGCCCTGCCGGCGTCAGCTGAAGCGCTGCGCGTTGCCCAGCTCCGCCTGCGCATAGGTGTCAGCGGCCGACGACAGGGCAAGGTTGATGGAGGCGAGCGAGGCCTCAACCTTCCCCTGCGTCAGTGTCCACTCGGCAACGAGCGCCTGGAAGTTGGTGGCGGCCGATCCGCGCCATGTGGCCTGCAGTTCGTCGAGGCCGTGCTTCATGGCCTGGACGTCGGCGCTGATCCGGTCAACGGTCGCCTTGACGTTGGCTGACTTGACCTGCAGCAGGTCGGTATCGACGGAAATGATGCTCATGGCGGGCCTCTCGACTACTTCGGGGGACTGCCCTGGCAGGACAGTCGCTATGGCTGGCGGACCGGCCGTTCCGGTCCGCTACGTCCAGCCTAGGAACCCGCCGGCACGCGGCGCCACGGCGGGTACCGCTATGTGGATAACCGGTTCCCGCCGGTGGCCCGGCCACCGCCCGAGGACCTGTTCCCGGCAGTACGCTCCCCGGCAATGCGGTCGCCTTCAGCACGGTCCCCTTCAGCACGATCCCCTTCACCGCGGTCCTGGCCTGGCTGGTCCCCGGCGGCGATGTCCGAGAACGTTCCGATACCGTCCGCTTCGGGGCTGACCGCCTCATGGGCGTCAGTCCCGGGGGAGTCCTCGCGGACGGGGAGGCTGACCACGAGTGTTGCGCCGCCGCCGTCGGTACCTTCCACCCGGACGGAGCCGCCGTGCGAGCCGACGATGGCGGCCACGATCGCCAGACCCAGCCCGCTGCCGCCCGTATCCCTGGTACGCGACGTATCGGCCCGGTAGAAGCGCTCGAATACCTTGGGCGCCTCTGAGTCGGAGATGCCGGGGCCATGGTCCCGGACCTCCAGGACCGACTGGGCGGAACCGTCGTCGGACCGCCGGACGCCAACGGCGAGCTCGATGGGTGTTCCTCCGGGGGTGTACCGCAGCGCGTTGCCCACAAGGTTGCCGATGACCTGCCGCAGCTTCGCCTCGTCGCCCAGGACCGGGGCCGGTTCGGCGCTGCCGTTGTGCAGGCCGGTGAGGGTGATGGTGCGTTTCCGGTCGCTGGCCTGGGTGTCCACCACGGCGTCGTGCGCCAGCAGCTGCAGGTCGATGGGCTTGCGCTGCAGCGGCCGCTGCTCGTCGAGCCGTGCCAGCAACAGCAGGTCCTCCACCATGGAGCCCATCCGCTTGGCTTCGCTCTCGATCCGGCCCATGGCGCTGGCCACATCCTCCGGCGACTGCAGCGCGCCGTGCCGGTACAGCTCCGAATAGCCCCGGATGGTCACCAGCGGGGTCCGCAGCTCGTGCGAGGCGTCGGCGGCAAACCGGCGCATCCGGTCCTCGGAGGCCATCCGGGCCGCGAAGGCCGCCTCGATGTGGGCGAGCATGGCGTTCAGGGACCTGCCCAGGCGGCCCACTTCCGTGGAGGGGTTCTCCACATCGACGCGGCGCGACAGGTCTCCGGCGGCAATGGCGGCGGCGGTCTTCTCCACCCTGGCCAGCGGGCGGAAGGATCTGGTCACGGTCCAGTTGGCGATGAAGAAGGCGAGGATGAGCGTCAGCACGCCAACACCCACTCCAACCAGGCTGATGTGGCGCAGCACCTCATCCACCGTGGACAGCGGCAGCCCGATGACCACCACCGCTCGCTGCTGTTCGCTGCCGACAACAACGGGAACAGCCACCACGCGCCAGTTCTTTCCGTCGGTGCCACGCACCTGGTAGGGGCGGAAGTCGCGCTCGCGGGCCTCGTCAACGGAGATCGAGGCAATGTCGGGGCGGGCCAGTTTGTCGTCGATGGGGTCCCGCTGCGTGCCCGGATAGTAGAGCGTCACCGCGTAGTCCGTGGGGACCGCCGGGTTGGCGATGGGGGAGATGGAGCGCTGCGACTGGGCGGCGGCAACTGCGGCCCGCAGCTTGTCGTCCACCTGGCCCTCGAGGTAGCCGCGCAGCAGCGTCAGTGCCACCGTACCGGTCACGGCCAGGGCCGCCAGCAGGAGGGCCATCATGATGGCCACCAGCTGGGACCGGAGGGTGGCGGACTTCCAGCGCTCCAGCGCGGCCTCCCATCGTTCGAGCAAGGTCAGCGCTTTTCGGCTGTCCGCAGCACGTACCCGACGCCGCGCTTGGTCTGGATGAGGGCCGGGGCGTCCGGGTCGATGTCCACCTTGCGCCGCAGGTAGGAAATGTAGGACTCGACGATGGAGGCATCACCGTTGAAGTCGTATTCCCAGACGTGGTCCAGGATCTGCGCCTTGGACAGGACCCGGTTCGGGTTCAGCATCAGGTAACGCAGCAGCTTGAATTCGGTGGGGGACAGCTCAATCACTTTGCCGCCGCGGCGCACCTCGTGGGCGTCGTCGTCGAGCTCCAGGTCGTCCACCCGGATGACGGCCTCGTCATCCTCCAGCAGCGGCTGCGTCCTGCGGAGCACGGCACGGATGCGGGCCACCACCTCATCGAGGCTGAAAGGCTTGGTGACGTAGTCGTCCCCGCCCACGGTCAGCCCGGTGACCTTGTCCTCGGTGTCGTCCTTTGCGGTCAGGAAGAGGACAGGGAAATGCTTGCCGGCCGCGCGCAGCCGGCGGGTGACGGTGAAGCCGTCCATGTCCGGAAGCATGACGTCCAGCACCGCGAGGTCGGGCGCGTGTGCCTCGACGGCGGCCAGCGCCTCCCGCCCGTTCCCGGCGGAAACCACTTCAAACCCGGCGAAGCGCAATGACGTGGAGAGCAGCTCGCGGATGTTCGGTTCGTCATCAACCACGAGGAGCTTCGCTTCGGCGCTGTTCTTTTTCATGTTTCCCATGATGCTCCCAGAATCTGGGAGTTTTCTGGATGAATGTTGTGTGTTGCTTGGGTCAGCAGGATTCGACGTCCTTGGCGTCCATGATGCGGTAGGCGTAGCCCTGCTCGGCCAGGAAACGCTGGCGTTTGGCGGCGAAATCCTGGTCCAGGGTGTCCCGTGCCACGAGCGAGTAGAACCGTGCCGCCCGCCCGTCCTGCTTGGGCCGCAGCAGCCGGCCGAGGCGCTGGGCCTCCTCCTGGCGCGAACCGAAGGACCCGGAAACCTGGATGGCCACGGAGGCCTCAGGAAGGTCGATGGAAAAATTGGCCACCTTGGACACCACGAGGGTCTGGATTTCGCCTGCGCGGAAGGCGTCAAAGAGTTTCTGGCGGGCCTTGACCGGGGTTTCACCCTTGATGACCGGCGCGTCCAGCCGCTCGCCGAGCTCGTCGAGCTGGTCGATGTACTGCCCGATCACAAGAACCTGCTCGCCCCGGTGGTGTTCCACCAGCTGTTCGGCCACGAGGGTCTTCGTCTCGGACGTTGCGCACAGCCGGTACTTGTCGGCATCCTCGGCCATGGCATATGCCACGCGCTCGTCCTTGGGGAGATCGACGCGGACCTCCACGCAGTCCGCGGGGGCGATGTAGCCCTGGGCCTCGATGTCCTTCCACGGTGCGTCGTACCGCTTGGGGCCGATGAGGCTGAAGACCTCGCCTTCCCGGCCGTCTTCGCGCACCAGGGTTGCCGTGAGGCCAAGCCGGCGCCGCGCCTGCAGGTCCGCCGTCATCCTGAAGATCGGCGCCGGGAGCAGGTGGACTTCGTCGTAGATGATCAGGCCCCAGTCGTGGCCGTCGACGAGCTCAAGGTGCGGGTACACGCCCCCGCGCTTGGTGGTGAGGACCTGGTAGGTCGCGATCGTCACCGGCCGGACTTCCTTGACGGCGCCAGAATATTCGCCGATCTCGTCCTCGGTCAGCGAGGTCCGCCTGAGCAGCTCGTCCTTCCACTGCCGTGCAGAGACGGTGTTGGTGACAAGGATGAGGGTTGTGGTGGAGCCGGTGGCCATCGCCGCGGCGCCCACGAGCGTCTTGCCGGCGCCGCAGGGGAGCACGACGACGCCGCTGCCGCCTGCCCAGAAGTTTTCCGTGGCCAGCCGCTGGTACGGGCGCAGTTTCCAACCCGACTCGTTCAGCATGATGAGGTGGGGCGTGCCGTCGACGTAGCCGGCCAGGTCCTCCGCCGGCCAGCCGATCTTGAGCAGCAGCTGCTTCAGCTGGCCGCGCTGGGAGGAATGGACCACAACGGTCTCGGCGTCGATGCGCGGGCCCAGCAGCGGCTGGATCTTCTTGGCCCTGCTGACCTCCTCCAGCACCGGGTAGTCGCTGGTGCGCATGACCAGCCCGTGCTGCGGGTCCTTCTCCAGCCGCAGCCGCCCGTACCGCGACATCGTTTCCTCGATGTCGATCAGCAGCGAGTGCGGCACGGGGAACCGGGAGTACTTCAGCAGCGTATCCAGCACCTTCTCGGCGTCGAGCCCCGCGGCCCGGGCATTCCAAAGCCCCAGCGGCGTGAGCCTGTAGCTGTGCATGTGCTCGGGTGCGCGCTCCAGTTCGGCGAAGGGCGCGATGGCGTGCCGGGCCTCCGTCGCCTGCTCGTGGTCCACCTCGAGGAGGATGGTTTTGTCGCTCTGGACAATCAGCGGGCCGTCATTCACGCAGGTACAACCTTCACTGCTGCATTTCCTCTGCTGCCTCGATGTCGATGATCCGGTGGATGGAAAGCACCCGTTCCGTGTCCTTCGCGGGGTCGAACACGCGGACGCGTCCGCCCGCCACGGAGACCGGAACAACCGTTTCCAGTTTCGCATTCCCCATGCTGTCCACGACGTTCATGACGACTTTCTGCCGGAGCCGGATGGCCTTGTGCAGGGTCTCCAGCCCCAGCTGGGTTGCCTCCTCGCTGCCGGCGGCGGCCGGGCGGGAGCCGTTGGGGCTCATGCCGGCCGGAGCATGGCTGCGCAGGACGGCCAGCTGGGCGGTCACGTCGGCGTCGGGAAGGGCGGTGCGCGGTGCGCTGTAGACGGGGCGCCCGCTGCCCGGAAGCGGCGGGGTGCGGTTAAGGCGGACGACGGCGGATCCGGCCTCTTCGACGGCGGGTGACAGTCCCAGCCCGCGCAGGACCAGGGCCGTCTGCCGGGGCGAGGCCATGGAGACCAGGACGGTAGGGGCGATCCGGACCAGGGCCAGCGACGAGGCCGCAGCCTCCCGGCAGAGCTCACTGAGCGCGGCTTCGTCGTCGCTCTGGATGAAGCTGGCGGCGGCCCCGACCCGCAGCTTGCCATGCCTGGCTGCAGTGTCCTCCACGAGGTACTGCAGCGGCTGCGGCACGGCGGTGGCGGAGTGGCGGCGCAGGAAGTCGAGGATGGCTGCGGCATCCTGGCCGGAGTCCAGGGCGCGCCGGATGGACTCCACGGAGAACCGGTATGTCGTGGCCGGGCCCTGCCCTTCGGCGTCGGCCATCCGCAGGAGCTGCTCGGCCAGGTCGGGAGCCAGGTATCCCGGCGCGACGGCGGTCAGGTCTGCCTGCAGGAGCACGTGGTTGAGTGCCGCGGGCAGGTGTTCGCCGAGGAGGTCCATGGCGTCGTCGGGCGCGTCCGCGGCGATGGCGGCACCCAGCTGGCTCAGTGCGCCGGACCCGATCAGCCCCAGCAGCTCGGCCTCGGCGAGGACGCCGCTGATCAGGGAACTGAACCGCCGCGCCATGCGGGGCTGCGACCACTCGGCACGCTGCAGCACGGCCTCCGCGTTGAGCACCGGTGCGGCGCCGTCGGGCATTTCCGCCTCCAGCGTCAGCTCCCGCAGGATTTCCAGGATCCGCTTGCGGACGACGGGCGCGTCGGACCGCTGTGCTTCGGCGGACAGGGCGTTGACGGTGGCCACAGCGGGGGCACGGTGGTTGGCGGGCCCCGCAGGCTGGCCGTTGATGGGCTGCCCCACGAGCGACGGGGCGCGCTCGCTGGCCAGCCAGGCGTTGACGAGCCACAGCCACTGCTCCTGCCGCGGCAGTCCGAGCCACTCCAGCTGGGGCGGCTGCACCCAGCACGACCTGTCCACGTCCAGCCGGATCAGGCCGGACAGGGCGCACAGCTCCAGCAGCACGGCGGTGGTGCGGTGGTCCACGCGGAGGGCCTCGGACAGCCGGCGCATTTCGCGGATGCCCACGCCCCCGCTCCGCAGGGTGGCCAGGGGCTGGTCCCTGACCGCATGGAGCACCTCACCCGTAAGGCGCAGACTCTCGGCGATGGCGCCGAGCGCGGCGTTGCGGCGGAGGGCGGCGGTGGTGACGCCGAGCGTCGGTGCCGGGGGAGTCAGGGAGAAGTTGTCGATGATGGCGCCGCCGCGCAATGAGATGCCCACGCTGTGCGGAAGTTCGACGTGGGCGGCGTCCAGCGGAACCAGCAGGCCCCGGGCCAGCAGCCAGTCGACAGGCCCGACGTCGTGACCTTCAGCAGTAACGGAAGCCTTCCGTTGGGCCGGGGGTACAGCACCCATGGCCCAGTTGCTGAACCGGGCAAGCAGTGCCGTGGTCCGTTCCGGGGCGGTGGCGAGGAGCGCGTGAAGTCCCTCCGGGGAGGACGTCCACTGCTGGAGCGCCAGTGCTGCCTCCATCGGGGTGGTCGCCGCCCGTACGGCGGCACCGCTGCGGTGCAGCTCCCCGACAAGCTGGACGACGCGCTGTGCGAATGCCGGCTGCAGCCTGACCAGCTCGGTGTAGCTGCGGCCCAGTCCGGCCGGGTAGATTCCGACGACGTCCTTCAGGCTGCTTACCGGAAGGTAGAAGCGCTGCCGCTGGGCGCCGGGGCCGGCGCCGTGCGGCGGCTCCGCGCGCTGGATCAGGGCGAGGTCGTGCAGCGACTGCAGGAGCTGCTCGATGGCAGCCACCGTTGAGCCTGCGATCGCCTTCTTCAGCACCGCAGCGGAGGCGCTGTGCCCGTTGTCGGTGTTGGTGCACAGGTGCAGGGTTTCCAGGACCTGCATCTGGGGACGGTTCAGGCGCTCCAGGGCGCGCTGCACGCTCACCCGCGCGCTGGCGCGGGCGGCCAGGGCCGGGAAGTCCGGAACGCCTGGGGAGATCAGGTCCGGCCGCGCAGCGAACAGAGCCCGCAGCGACTCGTCGCTGCGTGCCTCCAGTTCCTTGCTGAGCGCACGAATGAGGGACATCAGTCCAACGTTACCGCCCGCCGGAGGTTCCTGCCCGGCGGCGGGCGGCAACGCCGTCGACCACCGGCACGAGCATCAGCAGGAAGGCCGCCGGAAGGCCATAGAGCGCTGTTGACGTCACCCACTGCGGCGCAGCATGGCCCGCAGCGGCCAAGGCCATGACCGCGCCGACGGCGGCGACGGACAAAACTGCAAGAAGCACTGCGGCGGCCATCAGCGGCCGCCGGATACGCGCGGATGTCATAAACGTAACGCTAACAGCAGCGCCGCGGCGGCGCCTCAAAGCGGGATTAGCCTGCCAGTCAGGATAACCTTGAAGGAGCAGACCAACATGGACCAGGCAGTCATACCCTGAACCCGCACATCAGTGCGGATGCGGTGGCGGCCGGCCATGTCCCAGAACGTCAGAACGAAGAAGGTTGATTAGGTGCCTACCGGCAAGGTCAAGTGGTACGACAAGGACAAAGGTTTCGGTTTCCTCGCGGGCGAGGACGGGCAGGAAGTGTTCCTTCCCAAGTCCGCGCTGCCCGCCGGAGTATCGGAACTGAAGGCCGGCACCCGGGTTGAGTTCGGCGTCGCCGACGGGCGCAAGGGTGCCCAGGCCCTCGGCCTGCGCGTCCTCGAAAAGACACCGTCCATCGCCAAGGCGAAGCGACCCAGCGCGAGGGATCTTGCCCCGCTGGTGCAGGACCTGGTGACGGTCCTGGACAACCTGTCCGGGACGCTGTCCTCCGGCAAGTACCCGGACAGCAACAAGGGCAAGGCCATTGCCGCTGCCCTGCGTAAGGTTGCCGACGAGCTGGACGCCTAGGCCTGCCCATGAACCCGGAACCTGAACAGGCTGAATCCAAGGCTGAACCCAAGGCCGCCAAGAGGCGCGCCGGGGTCCCGGTGTGGCGGACGGGGAAGCCCGACGCCGTGCTGGCCGCTGCCGTGGACACCGCACGGACCGCCGTCGAAGGCATTGCGAAGGCATCCGAAATCGGCGACCACCTCGCCGCCCGCACCGAGGGTGACCGCGTGGTGACGCACCTCTTCGAATCACGCCTGCCGGGGTACCTCGGCTGGCAGTGGTACGCGGTGCTGACCCGCAATTCCCGCTCCAAGGTGATCACGGTCAACGAGCTTGGCCTGCTGCCGTCCGAAGACTCGATCCTCGCCCCGGAATGGGTGCCGTGGGCCGAGCGCGTGCGACCGGAAGACGCCCAGGACGACGAAGCCCAGGACGAAGGCTCGGAAGGCGCCGCTGCGGCGGCCACCGAAGAAGAGTCCGACGCCGGCACGGAGCCTGACGCTGAAACTGCTGCCGACAGCGAATCAACATCCGCCGGCCAGGAGCACGGCTGACCCGCCGGATCCACCCGGTCCGAATATTCAATTGCCCCGCGTTTTCGAACGCGGGGCAAATTCCTTTAAGGCTTAAACGGCGGACGGCGCCGGCCGGGACACAAGCCCGGACGACGCCGTCGAACATCAGGTGAAGAGTTTTTGTACAGATAATGGGGCTTGACGGCCGTCGAACCCCGATTATCTGGACAAAAAATCCACGCCGGCGGGCTACTTCTTCAGCTCGCCCACCACGTAGTCGATGCAGTCCAGCAGGGCGGAGACATCGGACGGCTCGATCGCCACGAAGGTGGCGATGCGCAGCTGGTTGCGTCCCAGCTTCCGGTAGGGCTCGGTGTCCACGATGCCGTTGGCGCGGAGCACCTTGGCGATGGCGGCGGCGTCGATCGAGTCATCGAAGTCGATGGTGGCGATGACGTTGGAGCGCTCGGCGGCGTTGGCGACGAACGGCGTGGCGAACTCGGAGGCTTCGGCCCACTTGTAGATGCGACCGGCCGAGTCGGCCGTGCGTCCGGCCGCGAAGTCCAGGCCGCCGTTTGCGTTGAGCCACTGCACCTGGGCATCCAGCGTGACGAGCGTGGACAGGGACGGGGTGTTGTACGTCTGGTTGAGCTTGGAGTTGTCGATGGCGGTCTTCAGGTCCAGGAAGTCCGGGATCCAGCGTCCGCTGGCCTTGACGCGCTCGGCCCGCTCAAGCGCGGCCGGGGAGAAGAGGCCCAGCCACAGCCCGCCGTCGGAGGCGAAGTTTTTCTGCGGCGCGAAGTAGTAGACGTCCGTCTGGGCGACGTCGACGTCCAGCCCGCCGGCAGCGGAGGTTGCGTCCACGAGAACCAGCGCGCCCTCGTCGGCGCCGTTCACGCGCTGGACGGGGGCGGCAACGCCTGTGGAGGTCTCGTTCTGCGGCCAGGCGTAGACGTCAACGCCTGCCTCGGCCCTGGGTGCGGGGCAGGTGCCGGGCTCGGACTTGATGATGCTGGATTCCGCAAGGAATGGTGCCTTGTTTGTGGCAGCGGCAAACTTGGAGCCGAACTCGCCGAAGGACAGGTGCTGTGCCTTCTCCTCCACCAGGCCGAAGCTGGCGACGTCCCAGAAGGCGGTGGAGCCGCCGACGCCGAGAACCACCTCGTAGCCCTCGGGGGCGCGGAAGAAGGTGCTGAGGCCTTCGCGGACGGAGCCCACGAGGTTTTTCACCGGAGCCTGGCGGTGGGACGTGCCCAGGAGCGTGGTGGCGGCTGCGGAGAGCGCCTCGATCTGCTCCGGCCTGACCTTGGAGGGGCCGGCGCCGAACCGTCCGTCCTTGGGCAGGAGGTTTGCGGGGATAGTGATGCTGGTGTCGCTCACAATGGCTCCAATTTTCGGCATGGAAGTGCGGTTCGGCTGGGTCGGGGCGGGGGCCGGCAGGCAACCGTGACCGCCACGAAGACCCTCCTTATTCTGCCCGAAGCGCGGATACGTCGGGTACATGCCTCCGTCATAGTCCAGTCATTGAGATTGTGCCCGTCACAGGACCTGCGAATTATTCGGACTAATTCAAAATAGGCTAAGCTTGCAGTGGACGTACGGGCAGACAGCCGGTGCTGCGCCGCCGTCGGTTATTGCGACCGCCGCTGCAGCCAGCCGGCTCCCGGTGCGGCGGGCCCGCGGTACGGTGGGACGGACACACATACTGTGCTCGAGGAGCTGAGCTGAATGACGGATCTGATCGACACCACGGAGATGTACCTTCGCACCATCCTGGAGCTGGAGGAAGAGAACATCGTGGCGCTTCGGGCACGCATCGCCGAACGCCTCCGCCATTCGGGCCCCACCGTTTCGCAGACCATCGGCCGGATGGAGCGCGACGGCCTCGTCGTCGTCTCCGGCGACCGCCACCTCGAACTGACCGAAGTGGGCCGCAAACGCGCCACCGAGGTGATGCGCAAGCACCGGCTCGCGGAGCGCCTCCTTGCCGACGTGATCGGACTCGACTGGGCGTACGTCCATGACGAGGCCTGCCGCTGGGAGCACGTCATGAGCGAACGGGTGGAGCGCCGGATCTACGAAATGCTCGACCACCCCACCGAGTCGCCCTACGGCAACCCGATTCCCGGCCTCGCGGCACTCGGCGGCCAGCCGGCCCGGCCGTTCGCGGACGGTGTGCTGAACCTGCTCGATGCCATGACCGGCTACGGCCCCGCCTCCAAGGTCACCGTCAGCCGCCTGGCAGAACCCATCCAGGTGGAGCCGGAACTGCTCGTCCAGCTGGATGAGGGCGGGATCCGGCCCGGCGCTGCCGTGTCGCTGGAACGCGTGGGGGAGTACATCTCCGTCCGCGTTCCCGGCTTCGAGGGCGCTCTCGAGCTGCCGCCGGAAGTCGCGGCGCACGTGTTCGTCCGCGTGGACTGACTTCAAATTGCCCCTTCGGGGCGGGCGTCGCTTCTTGTCAGACATCTGCAGGCAGGATGACCTACCACTTTTGCACAGTGAATATAACGGAATTATTACTGCGTTCTTTAATCGCCTATAGTTAAACGGCAGCGCCGATACAAAAGCGTTACCTGATCTGGAGCCGAACCCTGCCAGCAGATCAGTAGCGCGAGTCACCCACTGGCAGGGGCGGGGGAACCACAACCGGCTGTTTCAGCAGCCTTGGGGTGAAGTCCGCAGCAGCAAGTCTTTTCCGCAGAAGGAATCCTCCCTGGATACCCCTGTGCCGGATGGGGCCTGTCACGGCGGACCGGGTCTATGCACTCTCTGACCCGAATCCGACAGCTAACTTCGCAGGCTATCCAGAGAGGAAGCAGTACTTGTCCATGCAGAATGCCCGGGGCCGCCGCCGCGCGTCCGGTCCCGCTCCGGAGCCGCGCCCCGCGGAGGCCATTGCCGCGGACCGTCCCCGGGACGCCCAGCGTGAAGCGCGCCGCCGCCGGGGTCCGTTCCGGCAGGTTACGGATTTCGCTTCGGCCAGTGGCGTCGGGCAGAAAGCCGGCGTTGCCCTTGCGGCCACCGGCCTGCTGCTGACTGTTACCGTCCCTGCCACCGGCCCTGTACTGGCTGCCGGAGAGCAGCAGGGAGGGGCATCCGCTTCTGCAGCCTCACCGGCCCAGCCGAAGGTCTCGGCGGAAGCGGCAGCCAAGATCGATTTCAGCCGCACGTCCGTCTCCACCACCGGAGACCCGGACGGAAAGCTCAAGCAGCTCCTCAGTGCCCAGTCGGCCGGCAGCATCAGCCGTGCGGCTTCGGCCGGCACCCTGGGTGGGCCACTGACCACGCTGGTCAAGTCTTCGCCGTTCGGTTACCGGGTCAGCCCGATCACCGGCGGTGCCGGTGAGTTCCACCGCGGCCAGGACTTTGCCGCCCAGTGCGGCACGGAGGTCCTTGCTGCGGCCAGCGGCACAGTCACGTTCTCGGGGTGGCACCCGTACGGGGGAGGCAACCGCGTGGTCATCGACCACGGCAACGGCCTGGAAACCACGTACAACCACCTGTCGTCCTCCAGCGTCCAGGTTGGCCAGAAGGTCACCCGGGGCGAAATAATCGCCCTCAGCGGGACCACCGGCGCCTCAACCGGCTGCCACCTCCACTTCGAGGTGATGGTCAACGGGGAAGTCGTTGATCCCATGGGCTGGCTCTGAGCCAAGCCGAGTGAGCACTCTCATTCCTGTGACACGCCGTGACCTGAATGTGACTTTCGCTCCGAACTGCTGTACCGTCTAAACCGCGTCAACTTCGCCGAAGTTGACGCTCTTGAGTGGATTGCCTAACTCTGCCACCGCTCAAGGTCCGTTCGCATTACATCGTCTGGCAGGGGCGGGGGAACCAATTTTGGTCTTCGCAAGAAGGCCTTGGGGTTAAGTCGCAAAGCTTCCCAGGAAGCAGCGCGGCCGGGTGACTCCCATCCGAATCCGACAGCTCACCTCGTAGGCATTGGGAGAGGCTACCTTCGTGTCTTCACGCCACAATGCCGCGCGCCACCGCGCGCAGACGGTTCGTATGAACCCGTTGGACTCCGTGTCCAAGGCGGTTAGCGCCAATGCCGGCACAGTAGGTCGCCAGGCAGCTGTTATCGCAGTTGCTTCAGGACTCATCCTGAGCGTTGGCCTGCCGGCTAACGCAGCCGACGCCAATATTGGTGTTTCCGCCTCCTCGGAGACCGGATCCCAGGCCGCACAGCTTGCTGTGACCGCCGCGCCCACCGCTACCGTCTCCTTCGAGCGTCCTGCCGTCACCACGGTGGCAGCCCCGGTCGCCGAAACCATCGCTCCGCAGTCGAACGATGAGGGCAAGGCGGCCGACGCAGGCCAGGCCGGCGACGAGAGCACCGGTGCGGCCCTGGCCGTCACCGCAAAGGCCACTGATGGTGCGGCCTCCGCCGCGGCGTCCGGGCTGGCTGCAATCGCGTACACCGGTATCGGCCACCCGTACGTCTGGGGCGGCACCACCCCCAACGGCTGGGACTGCTCGGGCTTCACCCAGTGGGTTTATGCCCAGGCTGGCATCAGCATTCCCCGCGTCAACGCGTGGAACGCCATGAAGCCCACTTCCACGCCTGCCCCCGGCGACCTGGTCATGCAGAACGGCGGCGCCCACGTGGGCATCTACGTCGGCAACGGCATGATGATCAGCGCGCTGAACCCTGCCGACGGCACTCTCCTGCACGCGGTGTCCGCAACGGGCACGTCTGCTTTCTACACCCTTCGCTAAGAATCCGATTCGAGGCGGGCCGGCTTACCCCCAAGATGCCGGCGCGTCGATAACCCACGTCCTGCTACCGCGGTCCGTGGAACACGAAAGAGAGAAACTTTAATGACTACACGTGCGACTATTGCACGGCACCGCGCCGAGGTCACCAAGACCAGCTCGCTGGCTGTCATTGCCAAGGCCGTCGGCGACAACGCCGGTGGCATGGGCCGCCAGGCTGCAGTTATCGCAGCGGCTTCCGGTCTCGTCCTGACCAGCGGCATCGCCGCCAACGCCGCCGAGACCAACGTCCAGCGCGAATCCGCTCCGGCTTCCACGCTGGAAGTCCAGTCCGCTGCCCCGGCCAACATCTCCGCAGCTTCCAGCATTGCCATCTCCTACGAGAAGCCTGCTGTCTCCACCACCCCGGCCCCCGTCGTCGAGGCACCCAAGCCTGTCGTCAAGGTCCAGGAATCCGCCCCCGCCGTTGAGGCTCCGGCTACTGAGACCGCTCCGGCTGTCCAGGCCACCGCCTCCGTCGAGACTGCTGCTCCGAAGACCGCTGCCGCCAGCGGCAAGGGTGCTGCGATTGCTGCTGCCGCCTACGCGCAGCTCGGTGTCTCGCAGGACTGCACCGCACTGGCCACCAATGCACTCGCCGCTGTGGGTATCCACTACCACGGCTGGCCGGCCGGCTACCTGTCCCTGGGCCGCACCGTCAGCGCTGCTGAAGCTCAGCCGGGCGACCTCGCCTACTACCAGAACGGCGGCATGGGCCTGGCCCACATCGCTGTGTACGTCGGCAACGGCATGGCTGTCCACGGCGGCTGGAACGGCGGAACCACCGCACTGTTCAGCGTGAACGTCGGCTCCGGCCCGGTCTTCATCCGCGTCGGCGGCTAAGACACCCCGAAGCATCACAGAAGGACCCCCGCCGCCTGGCGGGGGTCCTTTTTTGCCTTGCGCGCGCATGAATTTTTGGTGACACGCCATGACGAAGCTTGTGTTCGATTCGCTCATCTGCCTAGTGAGTGTTTACTCTTATGGTGTCGATCCATAGCCCGGACATGCAGAGGGCAGCCGGCCCTCGCGCCTCTGCCGGGTGCGGCCGTGAAGAGGTATGTGCATGCGCACACTCGTTCTGAATGCTGGATATGAACCGCTGGCGGTAGTGACCTTCCGCCGGGCGCTGGTCCTTGTGCTCACCGGAAAAGCAAGCGTGGTGGCCGAAGGCGACGATCCTGTCGTCGGGCCGCAGGACATCATGGGCCGTCCGTCCGTGATTCTCCTTAACCGCTACATCCGCCCCCGGTACAACATGGTCACCGCGGTGAGCAGGCGGGGCGTACTTCGCCGCGACGGCCACCGGTGCGCCTACTGCGGCAAGGCAGCCCACACCATAGACCATGTCCAGCCTAAATCCCGGGGCGGTGCTGACTCCTGGGAGAACCTGGTTGCGGCCTGCCTGCGCTGCAACAACGTCAAAGGTGACCACACGCCCGGTGAGATGGGCTGGAAGCTCAGGTTCGATCCGGCTCCTCCGGTGGGCACCATGTGGCAGATCAAGGAACTGGAGAAGCCCACACCGGCGTGGGATCCGTTCCTGCTTCCGGAAAGAGCAGCCTGACCCATCCAGCATTACGCTGGGTGTGTGGACTTTGACGCAATAATCCTGGCCGGTGGCCGCTCGTCGCGGCTGGGCGGCTCGCCCAAGTCTGCCCTGATGTTCGACGGCGCCACCCTCCTCGAGCGGTCGCTCGCGGCAGCCGCTGGTGCCCGCCGCACCGTCGTGGTGGGGCCTGAGGCCGCGGGCCTCCCCGCCGGTGTGCTCACCTGCCGAGAGGATCCGCCCTTCGCGGGCCCGGCTGCGGCCATCGCCGCCGGCCTTGACGCCCTCCGCGGTGCGGGTCCGGCGGACATGGTAATGGTCCTCGCCTGCGACATGCCGCGGGCTGCGGATGCCGTCCGGGCCCTCCGGGATGCTCTCCCCGGTGCGGGCGCCGACGGCGTCATGGCGGCATCGGCGGATGGGCGCCTCCAGCCGCTCGCCGGTTTTTATGGCACAGCTGTGCTGGAACGCGCGGTGCAGGATGCCGCCGCGCGCAACGCCTTGGTGCACGGCTCGGTGTTCGCCCTCCTTGCTAGTCTTGACGTGCAGGCTGTAACTGTCCCTGCCGGTTCCACGGACGACGTGGACACCTGGGATGATGCGGCCGCGTTGGGAGTAGCTGTCCGGGAGCAATGAGCCGCATTCCGGGCCGCCGTGAATTGGAGGCAGGCATGAAAAGCCAGGACGAGACGCTTGAGGAATGGTGCCGTCTGCTGCTGCGGGCCTTTGAGCTCGAGGATGTGGACGTGGACATCAACGAGGTGTTGTCCGTAGCAGGAGTTGCCGCGCACTCCGTGGTGCGTCCCGCGGCGCCGCTGACCACCTTCATAGCCGGTCTCGCCGTCGGACTGGCCTCCGGTCCGGGCCACGCGCCGGATGCCTCATCCATGCAGAACGCCATGGACGTGGCGCGTTCTGTGGCCAAGGCCTATGCGGCCGACGAGGCGCAGGCTGCGGCAGGTTCCCCGGTCGTGGGCTCCGCCGGAGCTTCGGTGCCCACCGGGACACCGGGGGAATGACAGCCGCGCCCGAGCACCGCTCCGACGATCTCGGCTCCTTTGCCACCCCAAGCTCCGCAGGAGAGGTTAGCCCCGCGGGGGACGCCAGCCCTGCCGCCGGGGACGGAACCTTCCCCGACGCTGAGCCGGACCCGGACGCCGACCCCTCCCCGGACGGCGAGTCTGCCGCCGAGGCTGAACCCGAAGCCGAGACTGAACCAGAAGCCGAAGCTGAACCCGTCGCCGCAGCGGAGCGTGACGGGCATGCCAAGCACCTGGCGCACACCTGGGAGGAGGCCCGGCAGGCGGCCTTCGACTGTGCCACGCCGATCCCGGCGGCGCCTGTGCCCCTGCGCGACGCCGTCGGCCGGACGCTGGCGACGGACATCACCGCCCGCCAGGACATGCCGCACTATGCGTCCTCTGCCATGGACGGCTGGGCCGTTAACGGAGCGGGTCCCTGGATCCTGGCCGAACCGGGGCAGCGGCTGGCCCCGCACCAGGCGAGCGTGATCGTGACGGGCGGACTCATTCCGCCAGGTGCCAAGGCAGTGCTGCGCAAAGAGAGCGGCGTGATCGCCGAGGACGACGACGGGCTGCCTGTCCTGGCGCTGGGCGGCACTGCCCGTCCCGGCGAGCCCCGTAACGGCCAGCACATCCGGAAGGCTGCTGAGGAGGCAACGGCCGGGGACGTCCTGGTCAGGGCCGGCGTCGTGCTAAATCCCGCCCATGTGGCGCTCGCCGCGCTGGCCGGGCACGACGAGGTTGAGGTCCTGGGCAAGCCGGTGGTGAAGCTGCTGCTGACAGGCTCCGAGGTGGTGGAGCAGGGACTTCCCGAGCCCGGGCGGGTGCGTGACACGTTCGGACCGCAGCTGGCAACCGTGGTGGAGATGCTCGGCGGCCTGTGCCGTGAACAGCTCCGCATCGGGGACGGCTACACGGAATGGCTGGAGGGGCTCGAGGACTCGGGCATCCCCGAGGCACAAAACCTGCCGGCCGACGTCGTCATCACCACCGGCGGAACGGGTGTCTCGGGAACCGATCACTTCCGGCGTGCAGTGGCTGAGCTGGGCGGACGGCTGATCATCGACGGCGTGGCAATGCGGCCGGGGCACCCCGCCGTCCTCGCCGAATTGCCGGACGGGCGCTTCGTGCTCGGGCTGCCCGGCAACCCGCTGGCCGCCATGATGGCCCTCTCCACGGTAGGCGCACCGCTCCTGGCCGCCCTCGGACACGGCCAGCTGCCGCCGGTCCGGGAAGTCCCCTGCGGCACCGTGCTCGAACCCGAGCCCGGCCGCACGCGGCTGATGCCCTTCCGGCTCCTCTACGGCATGGCCTCGCCGGCGCAGCACACCGGCCCGGGCATGATGCGGGGGCTGGCGTCGGCCGACGGTGTCCTGGTGGTGCCGCCGCACGGCGTGCAGCTGGGGGAGACGGTGCCGGCTTTCGCGCTGCCCTGGGGCCCGGCCATCCCCGAACCAAAGGCAGCCGAGTCCAAACCCAAGAGCCCGGGGCGGAAGCCCGCTTCCCGCACCTCCAAGCAGGCAGCCCAAAGCGGGCCGGTGGACTGGAGCGCCCTGCTCGACTGAGGGGACATGGTCCGGCCGTGGGACAGGCGTTGGTGTACACCGGACCGGCTTGCAATGATGGAGTCATGAACAGCCACTCAGCGCGGAGTACCGCATGGGCCGTGTAACGCAACGACGCAAGGTGCACCGCTACGTCCTGGACGGTTCGGCCGCGGCCCTGGAGTTCCCGGTCCGGCACCGTGAGGACGTGCTCGCCGTAGAGGAGCCGCTGGAGATCCGGCTGGGCAACCTTTCCTACTCGGTCACCATGCGCACGCCTGGCGACGACTTTGACCTGGTCGCAGGCTTCCTCGTCTCCGAGGGTGTCATCTGGGATGCCGACCAGCTGATCTCGCTGAGGTTCTGCGCCGGCGAGGACGAGAACGGCGTCCAGACATTCAACGTGGTGGAGGCCCAGCTGCGGCCTGATGTGCCGCTGCCGGACACCGGCCGGCACGTCTACACGTCCAGCTCCTGCGGGATCTGCGGCACCGATTCCATTGAAGCGGTAACGAAGTCCTCGCACTTCAACCCCGCCGCGGACCGGCTCACCGTTCCGGTCGAAACGCTTGCCTCCCTGCCGGACCGGCTGCGGGAAGCCCAGGCCGTGTTCGAGGTGACCGGCGGAGTGCACGCTGCCGGGCTGTTCAGGATCGACGACGACGGCGGTGCGGAGCTGCTGTGCCTGCGGGAGGACGTGGGCCGGCACAACGCAGTGGACAAGGTGGTTGGCTGGGCACTGCGCGAACGGCGGCTGCCGCTGGCCAACACCGTGCTCCAGGTATCCGGGCGGGCCTCCTTCGAGCTCGTCCAGAAGGCAGCGCTGGCCGGGATCCCGGTGCTCGCCGCGGTCAGTGCCCCCTCAAGCCTGGCCGTGGAGCTGGCCGAGTCCACGGGACTCACCCTTGCCGGGTTCAGCCGCGGAACCAGCCTGAACGTCTACGCAGGTCGCGGGCGCATTTCCACTCCTGCCCCGGTGGCGCGGTAGGGGCGTGGCCCCTTGGCGGCGGGACGCCAAAGCAGTAGATTTTATCCATCGAATGGAAGCATTGATCCGCCTGCGCCGCAGCTGACGTGCCCGGACCCAAGCTGACCGCGACGCCCATGCCCGCACGAAAGCCAGCACAGCCGCTTCCGCTTTCACGTACTGAAGAGGTACACATTGCACGACGACCGCCGGATCACGGAAGTCCGCCTGGACCGCTTTCTCCGCGAACGGATCACCCCTGCCATCTACGGGCGCAGCGTGCCGCTGGAGCTCAGCAGCTGGGACGTTCCGGATGAACCCGTCCCGGTACTGGAAGCCCTGCGCCAGGAGTTCGTGCCGCAGGAACACGGTGCCGCCTGGGGGCGCCCGTGGAGCACAAAATGGCTGCGGCTGCAGGGCGATGTGCCGGACGCCTGGGGAACCGCGCCGGACACCGAAGTGGAGATCGTCGTGGATCTCGGCTTCACCACGGAAATCCCCGGCTTCCAGTGCGAGGGGATCGCGTGGCGCCCGGACGGCAGCATCATCAAGGCCATCTCCCCCCGCAACCAGCACATCCCGCTGAAGCTGCTGGGGAGCGGACTCGCTGTTGACTTCTACGTCGAGGCTGCAGCCAATCCGGACGTTGCCCAAGGCTGGAGCTTCGCGCCCACTCCCTACGGGGACAAGGCCACCGCGGGCAGCGAACCGCAGTACCGCCTGGGCAGCATCGCCATCGCCGAGCTGAACCGCGCAGTGTGGGAACTCCAGCAGGACGTGCTGATGCTCAGCGGCCTGATGCATGAACTGCCCACCGAACTGCCGCGCCGGCACGAGATCCTCCGTGCCCTGGAACGCATGATGGACACCATGGACCCGGACGACGTCGCCGGCACGGCGGCCGCCGGGCGGGCGGCGCTGGCCGAGGTGCTGGCCAGGCCCGCGTACGCTTCCGCGCACCGGCTGCTCGCCACCGGGCACGCGCACATCGATTCGGCCTGGCTGTGGCCGGTTCGGGAGACCATGCGAAAGTGTGCCCGGACGTTTTCCAACGTTGTGGCCCTGATGGACGAGGACCCGGACTTCGTGTTCTCCTGCTCCTCGGCCCAGCAGCTCGCCTGGATCAAGGAGTTCTACCCCGAGCTCTTCGGCCGCATCCGTGAAAAGGTGAAGTCCGGCCAGTTCATTCCCGTGGGCGGCATGTGGGTGGAATCGGACACCAACATGCCCGGCGGCGAGGCCATGGCCCGGCAGTTCGTGGAAGGCAAGAGCTTCTTCCTCAAGGAGTTCGACGTAGAGTGCAGGGAAGCCTGGCTGCCGGATTCCTTCGGGTACTCCGCGGCCCTGCCGCAGATCGTCAAGGCCGCCGGCAGCCGCTGGTTCCTGACACAGAAAATCTCCTGGAACCAGATCAACCGGATGCCGCACCACACCTTCAACTGGGAGGGCATTGACGGCACCCGCCTCTTCACGCACTTCCCGCCGGTGGACACGTACAACTCCGAACTCAGCGCCCGGGATCTGGCGCACGCCGAGCGCAACTACCGGGACCACGGATACGGCACCACCTCGCTCGTCCCATTCGGCTATGGCGACGGCGGCGGCGGACCGACGCGGGAAATGCTCGCCGCCGCGCACCGCGCGGCCGACCTGGAAGGCTCGCCGAAAGTCCGGATCGGAACGCCGCGCGGCTTCTTTGAGCAGGCCGAGGCCGAATACACCGCGCTGCCGGTCTGGGTGGGCGAGATGTACCTGGAGCTGCACCGCGGCACCTACACCAGCCAGGCCAGGACCAAGCAGGGCAACCGCCGGTCCGAGCACCTCCTGCGCGAAGCGGAGCTCTGGTGCGCCACCGCCGCCGTACGGTCCGGCGGGGAGTACGCTTACCCCGCGACCGAGCTGAAACGGCTGTGGCAGCTCGTTCTCCTGCAGCAGTTCCACGACATCCTGCCCGGCAGCGCCATCGCCTGGGTCCACCAGGACGCCGAACGGAACTACGCGGCAGTGGCCAAGGGACTGGAAACGCTCATCGGCGAGGCGGCGGCGGCCCTCCTGGGCGAGGGAACACAGGAATTTCTGCTGAATGCCGGCCCCCATGCCCGGCTCGGAGTCCCGGCGCTCGCAGCCGCGGCCGCTGTGCCAACCCGGGATGGGGTGCAGGCCACTCCGCTCGACGGCGGCTTTGTGCTGGACAACGGCGTCATCCGTGCGGTGCTGGACAGCAACGGCCTGCTGACCTCCCTGCGGGATCACGGGACAGGCCGCGAGGCCATCGCCCCCGGCGAGTTCGGAAACCACCTGGAACTGCACCGGGACACCCCCAACGAATGGGATGCCTGGGACATCGACGAGTTCTACCGCCGGAACGTCGTCTCGCTGGTCGATGCCGCAGAGGTGAGGCTGGAGCGGCACGGCGGGGATGCCGTCGTCGTGGTGGAACGGCTCACCGGCGTTTCCCGCATCACCCAGCGCATCACGCTGGCCGCTGGCAGCCCGTCCCTGGGAATCTCCACCGAGGTGGATTGGCAGGAACGCGAGAAGCTGCTCAAGCTGGGCTTCCCGCTGGACCTGCGGGCTGACCGGTCTGCGGCGGAGACCCAGTTCGGCCACGTCTTCCGGCCCACCCACGTGAACACCTCATGGGAGGCGGCGAAGTTCGAGATCTGCGCGCACCGCTGGATCCACGTCGCCGAACCCGGATACGGCGTGGCCATCGCCAACGCTTCCACGTACGGGCACGACGTCGCCCGGTCTGTCCGGGACGACGGCGGGACCACCACCACCGTCCGGCTCTCCCTGCTGCGCGCGGCCAAGTTCCCCGACCCCGAGGCCGACCGGGGACTGCACGTTCTGGACGTCTGGGTCAGGCCGGCAGCGGGAATCGCCGAGGCTGTGGAGGAGGGCTACCGCGCCAACCTCGCACTGAGGACGGTCCGCGGCGCGCACCCCGCCGAGGCGCTGGTCTCCGTGGACAACCCTGCCCTGGTCATTGAAGCGGTGAAGCTGGCCGAAGATGGCTCCGGCGACGTGATCGTCCGGCTGTACGAATCATTGGGCCAGCGTTCCGCCGGACGGCTGACGGCCAACTTCGGGTCCTCGGGAATCCAGCCAGTGGACCTGCTCGAGCGGCCGGTCGAGGCGCTGGGTGTCGTTGCCGGGGCGGACTCCGCCGAGCTCAAGCTGCGGCCGTTCCAGCTGGTGACCCTGAGGCTCGCCCGCTAAGGCAGCGAGACTCGCCACCGTCGATTTACAGCTGGAAGGCGGTCAGAATTCGTGCAGCAGGCGCCGGACGAATTGCCGGGTCCGCTCCTGCCGCGGCGCGCGGAGGACCTCGGCGGCCGGTCCGCGCTCCACCACCAGGCCGCCGTCCATGAAAATGACCTCGTCCGCCACCTGGCGGGCGAAGGCCAGCTCGTGGGTAACGATGACCATGGTCCACCCCTCGTCGGCTAGTTCCTGGATGACGCCCAGGACGTCGCCCACGAGCTCCGGGTCCAGCGCGGAGGTGGGCTCGTCGAACAGCAGCAGCTGGGGCTTCAGGGCAAGGGCACGCACAATGCCCACGCGCTGCTGCTGGCCGCCGGAGAGCTCGAATGGATACGCGTCGCGCTTGTCCGCCAGCCCCACCCTGGCGAGGAGCTTTTCGGCGTCGGCCACGGCCTCGGCCCGCTTGCGCTTCTGGACCTGGACAGGACCCTCAATGACGTTTTGCAGGACCGTCATGTGCGGGAACAGGTTGTAGTGCTGGAACACCATGGCGCTGCGGTCCCGCAGATCCGAGATCTCCTTCTTGGAGACCTTGGCGGAAAAATCGAGGGCGAGGGAGGTACCCGGCCCCGTAAAGGTGACCGTCCCGGCGTCGGGCGTTTCCAGGCCGTTCAGTGAGCGCAGCACGGTGGTCTTGCCCGAACCGGACGGCCCGATCAGGGCCACCACGTTGCCCCGGCGCACGTCGAGGTCGATGTCGCGCAGCACCACGTTGCTGCCGAACGCCTTCGCGAGGTTGCGGACGGACAGCACGGGCCTGGCCTGTGGTGCGGCGCCGGAGGGAACGGGTCCCCGGGTTTCGTCAGTGGGCGACATAGCGGTCCAGTCTCCTTTCAAGGACGGACTGCCCGGAGGAGAGCGCCAGGCAGATCACCCAGTAGACCAGGGCCGCCTCGAGGTACAGCACCATGAACTCCTGGCTGAAGGCCGCGATCTGCTGGGCGTTGCGGAAGAGCTCCGTGACCAGGATCAGCGAGGCCAGGGAAGTGTCCTTGACCAGCGAAATGAAGGTGTTGGACAGCGGCGGCACGGAGACCCTCGCGGCCTGCGGCAGGATGATGCGGCGCAGCGACTGGCCCCGGGACATGCCGATGGTGTGGCCGGCCTCCCACTGGCCCTTGGGCACCGACAGGATGGCGGCCCGGATGACCTCCGCGGCGTAGCCGCCCACATTGAGCGAGAAAGCGATGATGGCGCTGGGCCACGGATCGAGCTTTACGCCGAGGCTCGGCAGGCCGTAGAAGATCACAAACAACTGCACCAGCAGCGGCGTGCCGCGGATCACGGAAACGTAGAACCGCGCCACGCCGGACACCACCACGTTCCGGCTCAGCCGCATGAGCGCCACCAGCAGGGCCAGCGCGAGGCCAATGACGAACGAGGCCAGCGTCAGCGGGATTGTGCCGGTGACCGCGCCCGTGACAATAGGGCCGAAGGAGCTCCAGATGAGATCCCAGTTCAATGGCATCTACTTGGTGACGTCCGTGCCGAAGTACTTCTCCGAGATCTTGGCCAGCGTGCCGTCAGCGCGGAGGTCGTCCAGCGCCTTGTCCACGGCGGCGGTGAGTTCCGTGGAGCCCTTGCGGAACACGAAGGCGCTCTGGGACTTCTCAGTGGTTTCGGCGGCGATCTTCAGCCCGGCGTCGGGATTCGTCTTGGCGTAGTCGAGGTAGGTGAGCTTGTCATTGACGATGGCGTCCACGCGTCCCTGCCGGACCAGCGTCACGCCCTGGGCCCAGCCCTCCACGGACTGCACATTGGCGCCCGCGTCCACGGCCAGCTTGTAGAAGTTGCTGGTGAGCGACTGGGCAGCGGTCTTGCCCTTGAGGCTCTCAAAGCTGGTAATACTGCTGTTGTCGGCCTTCGTCACGATAACGCCCGTTGAGACGGTGTAGGGCTTGGAGAAGTCGTACTTGGCCTTGCGTTCGGCATTGATGGAGATCTGGTTGGCGATGGTGTCGAAGCGCTTGGCGTCGAGGCCCGCGAAAATGCCGTCGAACTGGGTCTCCTGGAAGTTGGCCTTCACACCCAGCTTCTCCGCTACCGCCCGGGCGATCTCCACGTCGTAGCCCGTGAGGTCGCCGGCTCCTTCCGCATGGAAGCTGAACGGCTTGTAGGTGCCCTCGGTGGCGATGACGATCTCGCCCTTGGACTTCACATCGCTGAGCGACGTGTCCGAGCCGCCGGCGGCGGGAGTCGAGGAACCTCCGCCTCCGGACCCGCCGCCGCAGGCCGTCAGAGCCAGTGCCAGTCCGGCAAGAGTCGCTGCAAGGGCGGAGCGTCGGGAATGGAGACGGTTCATGGCGGGTACCTTCTTCTTCAGGCGGCATTGGCAGGTAACGCGGCGGCCGGGGCCGCCTGCGGTGCCAGTGCGTGCAACGCGTTGGCAAAGACCTTTATTTCGCCATCATACGGGGGCTGTAAGTTCGCCATCCTGCAGGCTTCGGCGTGCCGCCAAAGAGGCCTTAAAAAGGCTGAGTGGGGGCGGTCCCCAACGGCCGCCACCACTCATCCCCCCAATGTGCGATCCGGCAGGCGCCACAGCTGGTAAGCCAGGCAGCAACTGCTTTCACACATTCATGATTCTCTCACGGTCTAATGATTTTGTGAATCCCGGTTGGCTACCCTCCGGTAGATGACGTCCCGTGACTCCTGCGTTTCCCGGCGTTGACGCGCGCCAGCCACACCATGACCAGGCCGGAGGTGTAGAAAACCACCGCGCCGTTGTTCACTGCCGGCGCCACCGGGAGGAGCTGCGGAGGCGCGAACTCAAGGCAGAGTCCGGCAACGGTTGCCACGGCACCGGCCGCCATCAGAGCCGCCCCGGTCCTGACCAGCCTGGGCAGGTGTTCCCTGACGCTGCGGAGCAGTGCAGGCAGCAGTGCAAGGGAAACGTACGCCAGGTAGCCCCTTGCCGCGGCCCAGTAAAACGGCTGCAGGGCGGCGTTCCGGGCGCTGGCGGCGCCGGCGTCCCTAAAGCGGACCGATGAGGCGGAAGGCTCCATCAGAAGGAAGATGGCCACCAGGGCCACCGAGAAAACCGCAAGCATCACCATCCCGGGGCGCCCGGCGATCATGCGGTGGGCGTCGGGGGCGCCGAACCCCTTCGTGACCCGGACCGCAATGAGGTAGATGGTGGCGAAGACAACCAGGCGCAGCAGGACGTGGGCAATGTTGATGCCGCCGAGGGCGCCGTCCATGGCCACATAGAACTGCCCGATGCTCAGGACGGCCGCGGCCGTCGCCAACAGGAAAATGTAGAACAGGGCGGGGTTGACGCCGCGCAGGGTGCTCGGGATCCTGGCCAGCGCGGCACCCGCGCACACCACCAGCGTTATCCAGGGGAGAATCTCGCTCAAACCAGGTTCTCCCAGATTCTTTCCGTCTGTTCCTGGTCCTGCTCCTGGCGCCGCAGGGTTTTGCCGAGTGCCTGCAGGCGTTCCCCGGCGAGGGCTGCCAGGTCGCCGTCGCTGAGCCTGTCCAGCGCCGCCTGCCGTGCTCCGGGCGGCCAGCCGGCTTCGGTTTCGGTCACCAGGCCGGTGGCCACCAGTCCGCCTGCCAGTCCGACGCCGGCGGCGCGGGAGGTGGCGACGGCCAGTTCCGGGGCGAGCCGGTTGGCGCTCAGCTGTGCTGAGTAGTTCTGGGGGGCGACGCCGGTGGCGGCGGAGACGCGGTGGCGGAGTTCGCCGTCGTCGATAGCGTCCACCCAGTTCTTCACGGAGGTGGCGTGCGGCGGCGGGCTGAGCTCCGGGCCGCCGGCGGGGCCTTCGGGTGCGGTGCGGCCAATGACTGCCCGCAGCAGGTCGACGGTGGCGATTTGGCTTACCAGTTCCTTGTCGGTGGGGAAGGTGCTGGAGCCCGCAAGGTCGCTGTAGGGCTCAAAAGTGGCCAGTGCAGCAACCGGATTGACGTTGTAGGCCCGGCTGATGCTCACGACTGTAGTCTCGGCGACCTTGCCCCGGACCAGTTGCTGGGCGAGGGTGGTGCGTTTGACCCCGGAGACCCTGCAAATATCGGCTGTGCTGGTATCCGGTGCCACGCCACTAAGCCAGCGCTGGAATGCTTTGGCGGGGAGGGGCATGAAACGCTCTCTGCTGAACGATTGTTTGACTCATAGTAGCGGCGTCCGGTATTACCGGCGCCCGGGGGACAGCGGTCCGCCCTTCCGGCCGGCCCGGCCGGAGGCCACCCAGATGAGTGCCAGGCCGCCGACGAAGCAAAGGATGGCCGTGTAGTTGATGACGAATCGCAGGAACCCAAGCGCCGACGGGATGACCGGGAAAAGCAACGAAAGGGGGATCGCGATGCTGCCCAGCGCCAGCAGCGCCGCGCTTACCCGGAGCAGGGCGGGCAGCGAGCTCCTGACGGCCCGCAGCATCCCCGGCAGGATCGCCAGGCACACGTAGGCCGGGTAGGCGCGGCCGGCGGCGGCGTAGTACTCGAGCAGCACCGCATTTTGCCCGCTCCTGGCTTCGAGCCCGCTCATCCCCACGGCCGAACCTGCGGTGTCCATGAAGGCAAAGCACACCAGCATTACGACGGAAATCAAGGCCAGCACAGACGTGCCGATGCTTCCCCTGATCAGCTGGATTCCGCGGCTGTCGCCAAATCCGGCCGCAATCCGAAGGGCAAGGAAAAAGATGGCTCCGAAGATGATGAACCGCAGCAGGAGGTTCGCAAGGTTGGTGCCGCCAAGCACGGCATCGATCGCCAGGTAGGGACCGCGGATGCTTAGCAGGATGGCCAGCGTCAGGAGCGCCAAAGCGTAGAAGATTGACCGGTTCTTCCGGCGGACCAGGTTCGGGATCCGGCTTAGCGTCGCAGCCCCGGCCGCCACCAGGGTGGTCCACTGCAGGATTTCAATCATCCGAGGTTCTCCCAGATCTGTTCGGTTTGTCGTTGGTCGTGTTCCTGCCGCCGCAGGGTCTTGCCGAGTGCCTGGAGGCGGTCGCCGGCCAGGGTGGCCAGTTGGCCGTCGGTCAGGCTGTCCAGGGCTGCTTTCCGGGCGTCCGGTGGCCAGCCGGCTTCGGCTTCGGTGACCAGCCCGGCGGCCACGAGTCCGCCTGCCAGTCCGACGCCGGCGGCGCGGGAGGTGGCGACGGCCAGTTCCGGGGCGAGCCGGTTGGCGCTCAGCTGTGCTGAGTAGTTTTGGGGAGCGACGCCGGTGGCGGCTGAGACGCGGTGGCGGAGTTCGCCGTCGTCGATGGCGTCCACCCAGTTCTTCACTGAGGTGGCGTGCGGCGGCGGGCTGAGCTCGGGCGGTCCTGTGCCTTTGCCCTTGCCCGCGGCACCGGCTCCGGCGTCCTCCTCGGTGCGCGCAATAATGGCGTGCAGCAGGTCGGCGGTGGCAATCTGGCTGACCAGTTCCTGCAGCGTCGGCGGGATCGGCGGTTGTTCCAGGTCCCGGTAGGGCTCGAAGAAGCCCAGCGCTGACACCGGATTGATGTTGTAGGCCCGGCTGATCCCCACCACTGTTGCCTCAGCCACCTTGCCGCGGACCAGCTGCTGGGCCAGGGTGGTGCGCTTGACCCCAGAAGCCCTGGCCACATCAGCAACGCTGGCGTCCGGCGCGACGCCGTGCAGCCAGCGCTGGAAGGCCTTGGCGGGTAGGGGCATGGAACGCTCTCTGCTGGCGGGCGGGGCGGTGCGAAGGGGCGGCCCGCCGGCCTCGATTTTACGTAGCGCGCCGCTTCAACTATGCTAAGTGGTCGAACCCGCTGGTCCGTACACCCCCCAAGTCCGGACCAGCGGGTTCTTTCATGCCCGCCTGAATTTTCGGGCGAAAACGGGCAGCGGTGAGAGGATGGATTGATGACTGCAACCCTTGTTGCGAAGGACCTTTCGGGCGGTCATGATCACCGCACCCTCTTCTCCGGGCTGTCCCTCACGGTGGCTCCCGGGGACGTTGTTGGCGTGGTCGGCGCCAACGGTGCAGGAAAGTCCACGCTGCTGCGGCTCCTCGCCGGGGTGGACCAGGCACAGGACGGCACCGTCAGCCTCGCCCCGGCCGACGCCTTTGTGGGCTGGCTTCCGCAGGAACACGAACGGATTTCCGGCGAGACGGTCGCCGCGTACGTCGCGCGCCGCACCGGCTGCGCGAAAGCCACCGCTGAAATGGAATCCACCGCCGAAGCCCTGGGCTCGGGGGCGCCCGGCGCCGACGATGCCTACTCGATAGCCTTTGACCGCTGGATGGCCTCCGGCGCCGCGGACCTGGACGAGCGCATAGCGCCCGTCCTCGCGGACCTGGGCCTGGAGGTCGGCCCCGACGCAGAAATGACCGGGCTCTCCGGCGGCCAGGCCGCACGGGTGGCGCTCGCCGCCCTGCTGCTGAGCCGTTTCGACGTCGTGCTCCTGGACGAGCCCACAAACGACCTTGACCTGGACGGCCTGGCCAAGCTGGAAGCCTTCGTGCAGGGCCTGCGCGGCGGCGTGGTGCTGGTCTCCCACGACCGCGAATTCCTCGCCCGCTGCGTGACCTCCATCGTGGAACTGGACCTCGCCCAGAACTCAGTGGCCGTATACGACGGCGGCTACGAGTCCTTCCTGGAGGAACGCGCCGTCGCCCGCCGGCACGCCCGTGAACGGTACGAGGAATTCGCCGCCACCAAGGCGGACCTCGTCTCCCGCGCCCGCACCCAGCGGGAATGGAGCTCGCAGGGTGTCCGGAACGCCATGCGGAAAAGCCCTGACAACGACAAGATCCGCCGTGCCGCCAGCACCGAGTCATCGGAGAAGCAGGCGCAGAAGGTCCGGCAGATGGAATCGCGCATCGCCCGCCTGGACGTGGTGGAAGAACCGCGCAAGGAATGGCAGCTGCAGTTCAGCATTGGCCAGGCGCCCCGGTCCAGCTCTGTGGTGGCGACGCTGCGCGACGCCGTGGTCCGGCGGGGCGGGTTCACGCTGGGGCCGGTGAACCTGCAGCTCAACGCCGGCGAGCGGATCGGCATCACCGGGCCCAACGGCGCGGGTAAATCGACGCTGCTCCGGCTGCTGCTGGGAACCCAGGAACCTGACTCCGGCGCCGCTTCCCGCGGTGTGTCCGTGGCAGTCGGCGAGATCGACCAGGCCCGCGGGCTCCTGGCCGGACACCTGAAACTGGCGGACGCCGTCGAATCCGTCCTGGCCGACTACACGTCCGCCGAGGTCCGCACCCTGCTGGCGAAATTCGGCCTCAAGGCGGACCACACTCTGCGCACCGTCGACTCGCTGTCGCCGGGGGAGCGGACCCGCGCTGCCCTGGCCCTGCTGCAGGCGCGCGGCGTGAACCTGCTGGTCCTGGATGAGCCCACCAACCACCTGGACCTCCCGGCAATCGAGCAGCTTGAGGAAGCACTGGAAAGCTATGACGGCGCCCTGCTGCTGGTCACCCACGACCGGCGGCTGCTGGAAAACGTCCGCCTGGACGTGCGCTGGAACGTGGACAACGGCGTCGTCACCGAACTGGCGGCAGGCAAGATGGAGCAGAAGAAATGAGCATGGACGGCGTCGCCTGGCGCTCCCTTTACAACATCACCCGGGCCAAGAGCGGCTCCCGGCCCTTCTCCAAGGAGACCCTGAAGCGCGTCATGGGCTTCGCCCGTCCGCACCAGGGAAGGCTGATCGCGTTCGTGGCCGTCTCCGTGGCCATGGCCTTCCTGGCGGTTGCCACGCCGGTGCTGGCCGGCCAGGTGGTCAACACGATCGTGGCGCGCGCGGACGCCGGCGAGGTGATCCGGCTGGCGGCACTCATCGCCGGCGTGGCGGTGGCGGAAGCAGCCCTGGGCATGGTGAGCCGCTGGCTGTCCTCCACCATCGGCGAGGGCGTCATCGTGGACCTCCGCACCAAGGTGTTCGACCACGTCCAGAGGATGCCCATCGCATTCTTCACGCGCACCCGCACCGGTGCCCTGGTCAGCCGCCTGAACAACGACGTCATCGGTGCGCAGTCCGCGTTCGCCGGAACCCTGTCCGGCGTGGTCAGCAACGTGGTGGCCCTCATCCTCACCCTGGCGGTGATGCTGAACACCTCCTGGCTGGTCACCGTGCTGGCCATGATCCTGCTGCCGATCTTCCTCATCCCGGCCCGGCGGATGGGCTCCCGGCTGGCAGACCTGCGGCGCGAGGCGGCAGAGCACAACGCCGCCATGGGCACCCAGATGACCGAGCGGTTCTCAGCACCCGGTGCCACGCTGGTTAAGCTCTTCGGACGGCCCGACGAGGAGTCCCGCGAGTTCGCGCTCCGCGCCGGCCGGGTCCGCGACATCGGCGTGCGGACGGCCATGCTGCAGTTCACCTTCGTGACGGCGCTGACGCTCGTCTCCGCGCTGGCCCTCGCCCTGGTCTACGGACTGGGCGGCTGGCTGGCCATCGGCGGCCAGCTCGCTCCGGGCGACGTCGTGGTGCTGGCGCTGCTGCTCACCCGCCTCTACGCGCCGCTGACCGCGCTGTCCAACGCCCGCGTGGAGATCATGAGCGCCCTGGTCAGCTTTGAGCGGGTCTTCGAAATCCTGGATCTCGATCCCCTCATTAAGGAAAAGCCCGGTGCGCTGGAAGTCCCGCCGGGTCCCGTGGCCGTGGAGTTCGACGACGTCCGCTTCGCCTACCCCTCCGCGGACAAGGTCTCGCTGGCCTCGCTGGAGGAGGTGTCCACGCTGGACACGCGCGGCGGCGAGGAGGTGCTGCACGGCATCAGCTTCCGGGTGGAGCCGGGGCAAACCGTTGCCCTCGTGGGCTCCTCCGGTGCCGGCAAATCCACCGTGGCCCAACTGCTGTCACGGCTGTACGACGTCGATTCCGGCGCCGTCCGCCTCGGCGGCCACGGACCGGCCTCCGGCCTGGACGTGCGCGAGCTGACCTTCGATTCCATCCGCGCCACGCTCGGCATGGTCACCCAGGACGGGCACCTGTTCCACGAAACCATCGCCTCCAACCTCAGGCTGGCCCGCCCCGAGGCCACCGATGAGGACATGTGGGCGGTGCTGCGCCAGGCCCGGCTTGAGGCCATGATCCGTTCGCTTCCCGACGGCCTCGAAACCGTGGTGGGGGAGCGCGGCTACCGGCTCTCCGGCGGGGAACGGCAGCGGCTCACCATCGCCCGGCTGCTGATCGCCCAGCCGCGCGTGGTCATCCTCGACGAAGCCACGGCAGCGCTGGACTCCACGAACGAAGCCGCCGTGCAGGCGGCACTGGGCGCGGCGCTGGAAGGCCGTACCGCCGTCGTGATTGCCCACCGGCTCTCGACGATCCGGGCCGCCGACGCCATCCTGGTGGTGGAGGACGGCCACATCGTGGAGCGCGGGACGCATACGGAGCTGCTGGCGGCGGACGGCCGCTACGCGGAGCTGTACCGGACCCAGTTCGCCGAGGCCGCGGCCGTGGCGGAGGAAGCTGTCCCGGAGTACTGAGCTGCTGACCCGTCGAGGCGTGAGGTTTCGTCGTTTAGCCCGGCGCTAAGCGACGGGATCTCACGCTTCGGCGTCAGATTCGGCCAGGGCCGGAAGGATGTGGTCCGTGAGCAGCGGCGCCAGGTCGCCCGGCCATGCCGCGGCGAGGTCCAGCCACCGGATCTCGGCGATCTCGGCGGACGGGTGGGCCACCCAGGTGCCCGGTGCCGTGAACACGGTGGCTTCGATTTCCGTGGCTGCCTCGTTGGCGGCGTCCGCCAGCCACACGCCCATGAGGGTCAGGTCGCGGGGATCGACAATGATGCCGACCTCCTCCTGCAGCTCCCGCGCGGCGGCCTGCACCGCAGTCTCGCCGGGCTCGGGCTTGCCGCCGGGATGCATGAACTTGTCCGTGCCGCGCTTGCGGACGGTCAGGAGCCGTCCCGCGGCATCGTAGACACACACGGCGGAGACAATGATGCGCGGATTCACGCCTTCGAGCCTAGCCCGTCCGCGGCCGCCGCCGTGACGGGCAGCCTCCGCAGCACGGATTCCAGCAGCAGGTCCTTGCGCGGGCCGGTGACATCCCAGACATAGCTGAATTCGTTGTCGCCGTAGCGGACGTATGTGACCCGGTAGGTGTCCGGATCGCACCAGTGCCGGTCCTGGCTGGCTTCCGGCGCGAAGCTCATCCGGTGGAAAGGCCGCCCGTCGGGGAACAGCATGTCCAGGGCGTCCGGCGTGTCAGCGGGCCTGAGCAGATAGTCGCGGGTGGCGGGTCCGGTAAAGGTTTCGCCGTCCCCGGCAGGCCAGATCACGGTCCCCTCCTCATGGAAGCGGAGGCCGCCGTCGCCGTCGGGGGAAAAAATTACGACGCCGGTAAAGGTGCCGCGGGTGCCCGCGGCCCGGTCCAGCATGGTCCGTTCCACGGACCACCGCCCTGCCCGGGCAACGCCGGGGGATGAGGGGTCCGCCGGCGTTGCGCCCAGCAGATAGTCGCGGAGGCCGGACGGGTGCTGCAGATTCAAGTGCCCTCGATTGGAATCGAACCAACGACACCGGCTTTAGGAGAGCCGTGCTCTATCCACTGAGCTACGAGGGCGGGCGCCCGCCGCGGCCGGCGCTGTGGACCGGCCTCTTCGGGCACGCCTATAAGCATACAAGGTGACGGCGCGTACTACGCTCTTGGCATGGCCGCCGCAGCTCAGGTTCCCGCCTTTCGGGCAACGTTCCTGCCAGACACAGCCTCCACCCGGCAGTACATCGGGGCGTGGGCAGTGCTCAGCGTCGTTCAGTATTTCGTGGCGGAGGCCGCGGTCATCGGCGCCTGGGCCGGGCCGGACCCCTACAGCCGGCGGACCGGCCTGATCAGCGACCTGGGTGCGGTCACGTGCGGCCTCTACAACGGCCGCAGCATCTGTTCGCCGCTGCACGTGCTGATGAATATGTCCTTCGTGGTGCAGGGCCTGGGAATGCTCCTGGGCGCGCTGCTGCTGAGCTCGGCGCTGCTGCGGGTGGCCGCACGGGCCGGCGTCCGGGTGGCGGCAAGCCACTCAGGGGAAGTGCCCTGGTACACGGCGGTGGCGGCGCGGATCCTGACCGGGACCGCCGGCACCGGCACCATTGTCGTGGGACTGGTCCCGGAGGACCTGGAGTCGGGCTGGCATTACGCCGGCGCCGTGATGTACTTCATCGCCGGTTCGCTGGCGCTGCTGCTGCTCGGCTCGCTGTGGCTCCGGCAGTCGCCGCTGGGCTGGTTTGTCCTGGCCGCCGGCGGAGTGTCGGCGGCCGCACTCGTCACGGCGGCCGTCACCGGGTTGGACGTCCCCGAGCCCGGAACACTGGAGCGGCTGATGGGCTATCCCATCACCATCGGCCTCGCAGCCGCCGGCCTCGTCATCGCCCAGCGCGTCCGGCAGGAACGGCAGGTCCGAAAGGTTCTGGCAGCCCGGGCCCAGGCGGCCCGGGGCGCCTAGTCCTTCTTCGAGGACCGGCGTCCCAGGAACACGGCGGCACCGCCGGCGAGCAGGCTCGCCACGAACAGCACCCAGCCGGCCACTGTGAGGCCCGATGCCAAGGCGACCTGGCCGGCGTCGAGGTTTACCGCGGCGATCATGGAATCAATGCTCACGTTGCCCCACAGCCGGACCACCACGAACAGCAGCGGCAGCGCCCACAGCGCCCAGCGCAGCCCCTTCCGGGCCACGTTGGTGCCGATCAGCAGCAGCCAGGTGAAGGCGAAGATCAGCGGAAACAGGGTGCCCGCCGTCTTGTGGACGTAGTTGAGCTGGCCGCGGGCGTCCCCGTCCAGGGCGCGGCGGAGCTGTTCGATGTAGTTCGTGTCGAAGCCGCCCACCAGGGAATCGGGCATGGCCAGCCCGCCGGAGAGCTGGGTGAGCTGGTTCAGCGTGAGCAGGTGGACGTACCAGAACAGGAACAGGCTGGCCACCACGCCGGCGATGACAATCAGGTTGGCGTTGTTCTGTGCCTTAGCGGGCGTGCGGTTGGCGCCGGGGTTGATCACCGGCGGCAGGTGGTGCTGGGGAACTGCGGCCTTCGCGCCGTGCTTCTTGATCCGCTGTGCAGGTGTTTTGGCCATGCGTCCATTATCGCCCGCTGCGAACCACCTCTGCTGTGCAGGGCGTGCCCGGCGCCGATAGGGTGGGAACCGTGACGGAACTGGGCAGACACAAACTGGGCAAACACAGCGCCACCAACCTGAGCCCCGAGCTCGATGACTATGAGCTGGCCGCCGAACTGGTCCGCGAGGCCGGGCAGCTGGCACTGCTTATGCGGCAGGGTGGCCTGGAGGGCCAGCGCAAGACTTCGGTCTCCGACGTCGTCACCGCCGCGGACCATGCGGCCGAAGCGTATGTCCTTGAGCAGCTGCAGCGCTGCCGCCCCGACGACGGCGTCCTGGGTGAGGAAGGCGCCGCGGTGCACGGCAGCAGCGGACGGACCTGGGTCATCGATCCGGTGGACGGCACGTACAACTTCCTGCAGGGCTCCACGTACTGGTGCTCGGCCATCGCCCTCAAGGACGAGTCCGATGTGCTCCTCGGCGCCATTTTCCAGCCCGAGGAGGACAAGCTCTGGATCGGCGGCAAGCAGCGCGCCACCACCCTCAACGGCGACCCCGTCACCACCTTCAGGGAGGACGGAACCAACCGCAACGCCGCAGACATCTCCCACCTCGGCGCCGCCACCTACATCCACCCGCGCTGGCTCGCCGACCCGATGTGCGCCATGCCGTGGCACGCCGCCGCCACCTCGGCCGCGACGCTTCGGATGCTCGGGTCCGGCTCCTGTGACCTGGGGCGCGTCGCCGACGGGCAGCTTGGCTGCTGGTTCCAGCACAGCTGCCCCGAATGGGACTGGCTTCCCGGGAAAGCGATCGTGACGGCCGCCGGCGGTATGGCCGGCAGCGTCCACGTCAACGGCCTGGAATGGTTCATGGCGGGAGGTACGACGGCGGTGCACCAGTTGCGTGCCGCCCTCGAGTCCGGCTCGGTCGACTAAGTTTTCGGCCTGCCGGATCGGCGCGGCGCGCCGGGTTATCCACAGGGCGGATTCGAGTGTCAGCCCCACCGCCTAGACTTGTAGTCACCATGGATATGTTGTTTGACCCGTACGCTGACGGTCCGTTCAAGGCTGGTTCCCACGCCGGTGCCATCACCAAGTCGCGCCCTGAAACCGGGCTGATGACGCCCGCGTTCGGCGGCGGCCCGGCTGAATCCGCAGGTCACGCGGCAGGTGGACAGTCGGCTGGCCAGGCAGACGAGCGCGCCCGGCACCAGCTCCCTGACGCCGGGGCGCTGCTGGCGGGCCTGAACCCGCAGCAGGAAGAAGCGGTCAAACATGCCGGCAGCGCGCTGCTGATCGTGGCGGGAGCAGGCTCGGGTAAAACCCGTGTCCTCAGTAACCGGATCGCCTACCTGATCGCCACCAAGCGGGCCCACCACGGCGAGATCCTGGCCATCACCTTCACCAACAAGGCCGCCGCGGAGATGCGTGAGCGCATCGAGGCCCTCGTGGGCGGGCGGGCCAAAGCGATGTGGATCTCCACGTTCCACTCGTCCTGCGTCCGGATCCTGCGCCGCGAGGCCGCCAACGTCGGCCTGAAATCCAACTTCTCCATCTATGACTCCGCCGATTCGCTGCGGCTGATCACGCTGGTGGCCAAGAACCTGGATCTGGACCCCAAGAAGTTCGCCCCCAAGGCCATCCAGCACAAGATTTCCGCGCTCAAGAACGAACTGATCGACGCCGATTCCTTCGCCTCCGCTGCCAACCACAGTGAACCGTTCGAAAGCGCCGTGGCGGATGTCTTCAAGGGGTACACACAGCGCCTGCGCCAGGCCAATGCCATGGACTTTGATGACCTGATCGCCGAGACCGTCTACATGTTCCGGGCCTTCCCGGCGCTCGCCGATTCCTACCGGCGCCGGTTCCGGCACGTCCTGGTGGACGAATACCAGGACACCAACCACGCACAGTACGCCCTGGTCCGCGAGATCGTCGGCGAGGGGCCGGGATCGGCGGAGCTGACCGTCGTCGGCGACTCGGACCAGTCGATCTACGCCTTCCGCGGCGCGGACATCCGCAACATCGTGGAGTTCGAGAAGGACTATCCGGACGCCCACACCATCAAGCTGGAGCAGAATTACCGCTCCACCCAGAACATCCTGAGCGCGGCCAACTCGGTCATCTCCCGGAACCCCAACCGCCCCGAGAAGAGGCTGTGGACCGCGGAGGGCGAAGGCCACAAGATCATCGGCTACGTGGGCGAGAATGAGCACGACGAAGCCCAGTTCATCGCCAAGGAAATCGACCGCCTCCAGGACGAGGACAACCTCCGTCCCGGCGACGTCGCCATCTTCTACCGCACCAACGCGCAGTCGCGTTCCATTGAGGACGTCCTGGTGCGCGTGGGCCTGCCGTACAAGGTGGTGGGCGGCACCCGGTTCTACGAGCGCAAGGAAATCAAGGACGCCCTGGCGTACCTGCGCGTGCTGGTCAATGCGGACGACGACGTCAATCTCCGCCGCGTCCTCAACGAACCCAAGCGCGGCATCGGGGACCGGGCCGAGGGTGCCGTGGCGGCCCTGGCCGAGCGGGAACGTATCTCCTTCATCGCTGCTGCCCGCCGCGCGGACCAGGCGCCCGGCATGGCCACCCGCTCGGTGAATGCGGTGCTCGGCTTCGTGAAGCTCATGGACGACCTCGCCGAGGTGGCCGCAGGCTCCGGCGCAGCTGCCGCGCTCGAGGCCGTGCTGGAACAGACCGGCTACCTCGCCACGCTGCGCTCCAGCACCGACCCGCAGGACGAGTCGCGGGTGGAAAACCTCGCCGAGCTTGTCGCCGTCGTGCGTGAATACGAGCAGGAGAACCCCGAAGGCTCCCTCGAGGCCTTCCTGGAACAGGTCTCCCTCGTGGCCGATGCCGACCAGATCCCGGACGCGCCGGGCGCGGACATCGATGCCGCGGTGGCCGAGGCCAAGCGGCTGGGCGTGGTCACGCTCATGACGCTGCATACGGCCAAGGGCCTGGAATTCCCCGTGGTGTTCCTCACCGGCATGGAGCACGGGCTGTTCCCGCACCAGCGCTCCGCCACGGACCCCAAGGAGCTGGCCGAAGAACGCCGGCTGGCCTATGTGGGACTGACCCGCGCCCGGAAGCGGCTCTACGTCACGCGTTCCGAGGTCCGCAGCATGTGGGGGCAGAGCCAATACAACCCGGCCAGCCAGTTCCTGGAGGAAATTCCTTCCGAACTTGTCGAATGGAAGCGTGAGGGCACCAGCCGGCAGGTCGGCGGCTGGGGGAGCGGGGCCTCCATCGGGTCGGGCCGCTACAGCGGATCGTTCTGGGGCGCCGGATCGGCCCGCGGCAACCGTGCCGATTCCTCCGCGGGCTTCAACGCCGACGTCCCTGCCGCCGTCGCGAAAAACCGGGTGCAGCCGCAAAAGGAAGTCATTGCGGTCAGCGTGGGGGACAAGGTCAACCACACCAGCTTCGGCAACGGCACCGTGCTCGCCGTCGAGGGCGCCGGGGACAAGACCGTTGCGAAGGTGAAGTTCGACGTCGGTGAGAAGCGGCTGCTGCTCCGGTACGCGCCGCTGACCAAGATCGACGCCTGAGCGTGCCGGTGCGGCGCCTGGAGCGCGTTGCCGCCGCCCTGACCCTGGTGTCCGCGGCGGCGGTGTTCGGAATGGCCGTGGCCGGCTGCTCCGTGACCGTGGCGGATCCCGCGTACACCCCGCCGCCGCCGCTGCCGGCCCTCGAGCAGCTGAAACAGGCGCCGCTCACTGACGCCGCCGCGTTCGCCGCGGGGGAGGACGTGCTGGCGTTCGTCACCGCCGACCGGAACGTGGTGTGTGCACTGACCTCAGCCCGCGGGCCGCACCTGAACCTGCCGTACGAAGCCAACAACTTCGGCGATCCTGACAACGCGAAACTGGCAACCGTGCCCGTGGCCTCCTGCGAGCTCGCGGTGTATCCCGCTCCGGCGGCCGCGGACGTCAGCGACGACTGCTCCGGGACCGGTCTCGGCTACCTGGGCGGCGCGGCACTCCTGACGCCCGACCGTGCCCGGTACGGGGAATGCCGGTCCGGGCTCACACAGATGGAAGCCGAATACGGGCCCAAGGGCACGCCCGGCGGGCCCGTCTCCACGCTGCCGGTGCTGCCCGACGGCGGCAACCTCGAAAGGAACGGTTTGCGCTGCTCCGCCTACCGCTCGGGGGTGGCTTGCGGCAACGTCTCAGCCGGCGTCGGCTTCTTTATCAGCCGCGATCATTACGAACTTATCCCCGGGAAGGGCAAAAACGCCCAAACGGCGGCCGCCAAGGCCCCAAAAACCCCGTAATCCCGCGGTTTTTCTACGGTCCATAGAATAGTGTCCTTACTCACAGAACAGGTAGTCTGGAACGGGCTGGTCCCTCCGAAGGACTAAAGTTCCCACTGGAGCATTACGCCGCGTGGCTCGTTTCCGGACCTGCCGCAGGGCGCGTAAATTCCGCAGCCCGGTCCGCACCTTTGGGTGTTGTCCGGCTGTACAGAAACTACTTCGACGTAGAAGGACACTAAACCGTGGACCTGTTTGAATATCAGGCGCGCGATATGTTCGAAGCGCACGGTGTACCCGTGCTCGCCGGCATCGTGGCGCACACCCCTGAAGAAGCAAAGGCAGCTGCCGAGAACATCGGCGGCGTAACTGTCGTCAAGGCACAGGTTAAGGTCGGTGGCCGCGGCAAGGCCGGCGGCGTCAAGGTCGCCAAGTCCGCCGATGAGGCGCTTGAGCACGCCACCAACATCCTGGGCATGGACATCAAGGGCCACACCGTCAACAAGGTGATGATCGCCCAGGGTGCGGATATCGCCGAGGAATACTACTTCTCCGTCCTGCTGGACCGGGCCAACCGCAACTACCTGGCCATGTGCTCGGTTGAAGGCGGCATGGAGATCGAGCAGCTCGCCGTTGAGCGGCCCGAGGCTCTGGCCAAGGTTGCCATCGACCCCGCCGTGGGCATCGACCAGGCCAAGGCCGACGAAATCGTCGCCGCCGCCGGCTTCGCTGAAGAACTGCGCGGCAAAGTCGCCGGCGTCATTCTGAAGCTCTGGGACGTCTTCAAGAAGGAAGACGCCACCCTCGTGGAGGTCAACCCGCTGGTCAAGACCGGCGCCGGCGACATCGTCGCCCTCGACGGCAAGGTCTCCCTCGACGAGAACGCCGACTTCCGCCACGTGCACCACGCCGAGCTGGAGGACAAGGACGCCGCGGACCCGCTCGAGGCCAAGGCCAAGGCGCAGGACCTGAACTACGTCAAGCTGGACGGTGAAGTGGGCATCATCGGTAACGGCGCAGGCCTCGTCATGTCCACCCTGGACGTCGTCGCCTACGCCGGCGAGAACCACGGCAACGTCAAGCCCGCCAACTTCCTGGACATCGGCGGCGGAGCCTCCGCCGAGGTCATGGCCGCAGGCCTGGACGTCATCCTGGGTGACGAGCAGGTCAAGTCCGTGTTCGTCAACGTCTTCGGCGGCATCACCGCCTGTGACGCCGTGGCCAAGGGCATCGTCGGCGCACTTGCCGAGCTCGGTTCCTCCGCCAACAAGCCGCTGGTTGTCCGCCTCGACGGCAACAACGTGGACGAAGGCCGCCGCATCCTGACCGAGGCCAACCACCCGCTGGTGACCCTGGCAGCAACCATGGACGAGGGCGCCGACAAGGCCGCCGAGCTCGCCAACTCGAAATAAGCACCGAGAAGTAAGGCGACTTAACTCATGTCTATCTACCTGAACAAGGATTCCAAGGTCATCGTCCAGGGCATCACCGGCGGCGAAGGCACCAAGCACACCGCCCTGATGCTCAAGGCCGGCACCAACATCGTCGGCGGCGTGAACGCCCGCAAGGCCGGCACGACCGTGCTGCACGGCGACAAGGAAATCACCGTTTTCGGCACCGTCAAGGAAGCCATCGCGGAGACCGGCGCGGACGTCTCGATCGTCTTCGTGCCGCCGGCATTCACCAAGTCCGCCGTGGTCGAAGCCATCGAAGCCGGCATTGGCCTCGTGGTTGTCATCACCGAAGGCGTGCCGGTTCAGGACTCAGCAGAGTTCTGGGCCCTGGCACAGGCCACGGTCGACGCCGACGGCAACCAGGTCACCCGCATCATCGGACCGAACTGCCCCGGCATCATCACCCCGGGCGAGGCCCTCGTGGGCATCACCCCGGCGAACATCACCGGCAAGGGCCCCATCGGCCTGGTGTCCAAGTCCGGCACGCTGACCTACCAGATGATGTACGAACTGCGCGACCTCGGCTTCTCCACGGCCATCGGCATCGGCGGTGACCCGATCATCGGTACCACCCACATCGACGCCCTGGCCGCGTTCGAGGCTGACCCCGAAACCAAGGCCATCGTGATGATCGGCGAAATCGGCGGCGACGCCGAAGAGCGGGCCGCCGACTTCATCAAGGCCAACGTCACCAAGCCGGTCGTCGGCTACGTGGCCGGCTTCACGGCTCCGGAAGGCAAGACCATGGGCCACGCAGGCGCCATCGTCTCCGGCTCCGCCGGTACCGCCCAGGCCAAGAAGGAAGCCCTCGAGGCTGCCGGCGTGAAGGTCGGCAAAACGCCGTCCGAGACCGCCAAGCTGCTGCGCGAGGTCTTCGCAGCCCTCTAGGCCCGTTTCAGCTAACGCGGGGTCACTCCCAGCCCAATCCACCCCCCCCGGATTGGGCGCAGAGTGACCCCGCGTTGCTGTTTAACTGTTGCCTTCTGGCGGTTTGAGGTCTACCGTTTGGCTCCAGCCAGGAAGGACCGATCATGAGCAACGCACTCAAATTCACAGCCCCGGACGGCGTCCCCTTCATTGACTGGCAGCGGGAGTTCGACTTTCCGGTGGGCGAGGTGTTCCGCGCCCACAAGGAGCCCGGGCTGGTGGCGCAGTGGCTCGGCCCGCATGGCACCAATGTCGACATCGACCACTACGACTTCCGTTCCGGCGGAAGCTACCTGTACAACCACGCCGGCGCCGATGGCGGGACCCACGCGGCCAATGGCATTTTCCACACCGTCCGGGAGAATGAGTTCGCCGTCCAGACGTTCGAGTTCAGCGGATACCCGGACGTTGTCCTGATCGAATTCACCAACTTCGAGGACCTCGGCGGCGGCCGCTGCCGGCTCCGCGGCCACCTGGTGTGTCCCACCGTGGAAGCCCGCGACGGGATGGCCCAGCCGGACATGGAAAGCGGCATGCGCGACGGCTACGAGCGGCTCGAGGCGCTGCTCGCCAAGTAGGGCCACAGCCCAACGTATCTATTTCCCAACTTCCTCGTCCGACGGCGGCCGGTGACCTTCCCCTCGAAGGTCACCGGCCGCCGTCGGGCTTTAATGCGAACGCCCTGGTTGGGCAGCGCACGGGACGGGTCTTGCGCACATTCTACGGTTTGATAGTATGTCAGGACAAACTATCAAAGGAGCAATATGCCGCTCGTACGAATCGACGTCCACTCGGGGCGCAGCCGGGAAGAACTCAATGTCCTCAGCCGGGGAGTCCATGACGCCATCCTGGCTCAGTATGGCATTCCCGAGCGCGACTACTTCCACATCGTCACGGAACATGCCCCGGGCCAGATCGTGGCCCAGGATGCCGGCCTTGGCTTTGAGCGCACGCGCGACGTCATCATGATCCAGATCTTCACGCAGGGCGGGCGGAGCCAGGAGGCGAAGCAGAGCCTTTTCGCGGCCGTCCCGAAGAAGTAGGGCGGGAAAGCGCCTCGGCCGGGCGGTGTTTTGACGTTGCGGAACGCCCCGCTTCGGGCCGAGTTCTGCTTGTTGTAAATATGTCAGTACAAACCTTTGACAGGACAAAAATTCTAGGGCACAGTAGTCCTTGTGGCCCCGCTCACGGGGCCACGGAACGCCGGAGCCTTGGCCGTTCAACTGCTTAGAGGTTGAGATCCAAAAAGAAAGGTCCACGATCACCGTGACCCACGAACTGCTTACGATCGGGCGCATCAGCGTTGATATATACCCGAACGACATCGGGGTAGGTCTGGAGGATGTGACCTCCTTCGGCAAGTACCTTGGCGGCTCCCCGTCCAACGTTGCTGTTGCCGCGGCCCGCCATGGCCGCCGCACGGGCGTCATCACCCGCACCGGCGATGACCCGTTCGGTACGTACCTGCACCGCGAACTGGAGAAGTTCGGCGTGGACGATTCCTTCGTTTCTCCGGTCCAGGGCCTGCAGACCCCGGCCACGTTCTGCGCCATCATGCCCGAGACGCATGAGTTCCCGCTGTACTTTTACGGCCGGTTCCCCACGGCACCGGACCTGCAGATCAAGGCCGACGAGCTGGACACCGACGCGATCCGGGATGCGCAGATCTTCTGGTCCACGGTGACGGGTTTGTGCCAGGAGCCGTCCCGCAGCGCGCACATTGCAGCGCACGAGGCACGGCCCCGCACCGGACTGAAGGACGGCCAATACACGATCCTGGACCTGGACTACCGGCCGATGTTCTGGGCCTCGGAGGAGGAAGCCCGGGAGCAGGTGGCCCGGATCCTGCCGCACGTCACGGTAGCGATCGGCAACGACCAGGAATGCTCCGTGGCTGTAGGCCCTGGCACCCCGGATGAGCAGGCCGACAGGCTGCTGGCTGCCGGAGTGGAGATCGCCGTCGTGAAGCTCGGCCCCGAAGGTGTGATGGCCAAGACCCGCACCGAGCGCGTGGTTTCCGCGCCGGTCCCCGTCGAGACGGTCAATGGCCTGGGTGCCGGCGATTCCTTCGGTGGTGCTTTTGTGCACGGGCTGCTCTCGGGCTGGCCGCTGGCCCAGGTCCTGGATTACGCGAATGCCGCCGGTGCGATTGTCGCGTCCCGGCTGTCCTGTGCTGATGCGATGCCGACGCCGGCCGAGGTCACCTCGCTGCTGTCCGAACGCGGCCGCCTGGTTCCCGCCCATGCTGTCCCCACCATTTCTGTTCCCGAAGGAGCGGCCCTGTGAGCTTGAACCCCGGCACCGCAACCCTCGCGGTGGATGACAACCCCCGCCGCTACGAGCACCTGAGCACCATCCGGCTCGAGGACCCGTCAGCTGTGGCACGCGCCGCGAAGGCCCGCCGCCGCCACCCCGGCCTGAAGTACGGCCGGCAGAACTTCATCGTCGCAGCCGACCACCCGGCCCGCGGTGCCCTCGCGGTCGGCTCCGATCCAGTGGCGATGGCGGACCGCCGCCAGCTGCTGGACCGTTTGCAGATTGCGCTGGCCAACCCTGCCGTTGACGGCGTCCTGGCCTCCCCGGACATCATGGATGACCTGCTGCTCCTGGGCGCGCTGGAGGGCAAGCTGGTGTTCGGGTCGATGAACCGCGGCGGCCTCGCCGGGCTGGTCAACGAGTTCGACGACCGGTTCACGGGCCACACCGCCGCCGCCCTGGAAGAACTGGGCGCGGACGGCGGCAAGATGCTGACGCGCATCTGCCTGGGCGATCCTGACACCGTGGTGACTCTGGAGGCGACCGCGAAGGCGATCGATTCCCTGGCGGAGCGGAAGCTCATCGCGATGGTGGAGCCCTTCCTGTCCGTGCGGGAGAACGGCCGGGTCCGCAACGACCTGTCCACGGACGCCGTGATCAAGTCGATCGGCATCGCCGAGGGCCTGGGCTCCACCAGCGCCTATACCTGGATGAAGCTGCCGGTGGTGGCGGAGATGGAACGCGTCATGGCCGCGACCACCATGCCCACCGTGCTGCTGGGCGGGGACCCGGCAGGCACCCAGGACGAAGTCTTCGCAAGTTGGGGGGCCGCCCTCGCCCTGCCCGGCGTTCAGGGCCTGACCGTCGGACGGACCCTGCTCTACCCGGCCGACGGCGATGTTGCCGGGGCTGTTGCCGCGGCCGCCTCGCTCCTCCACCACACCACCTCAGCCCTCACCGCGGAAGTATCGGAGTAAGACGATGGGAACTGGAACCCGCCGGATGACCGTGGCGCAGGCCGTGGTCGAGTATCTTTCCAAGCAGTACACCGTCGATTCCATCAATGGGGTGGAGTTTCGTGAGCGGCTGATCCCGGGCACGTTCGGTATTTTCGGTCACGGCAACGTGGCCGGGGTGGGGCAGGCCCTGAAGCAGTACCAGCAGCTCGATCCGCGGATCATGCCGTACTACCAGGGCCGGAACGAGCAGGCCCAGGTGCACCAGGCCGTCGGCTACGCCCGGCACACCCGCCGCCGCCAGACCTACGCGGTCAGCACCTCGATCGGACCGGGGTCCTCGAACCTGCTCACCGGCGCCGCGCTGGCCACGACGAACCGCCTGCCGGTCCTGCTGCTGCCGTCGGACACGTTCGCGACGCGTGCCGCTGATCCGGTGCTGCAGCAGCTCGAACAGCCCTACGCCTACGACCTGACCGTCAATGACGCGTTCCGGCCGTTGTCGAAGTTCTTCGACCGGGTCACCCGCCCGGAGCAGCTGTTCTCCGCGTTCCACCACGGCCTGCGCGTCCTGACCGACCCGGCGGAAACCGGTGCGGTGACCGTCTCGCTGCCGCAGGACGTCCAGGCCGAAGCCTTCGACGTCCCGGAGGAGTTCCTGGCTGAGCGGGAGTGGCGGATCCGCCGCCCCGAGGCCGACGACGCGGACATCGCCCGCGCCGCCGCAGCGATCCGGGCCGCGAAGCGTCCGCTGATCATCGCCGGCGGTGGCGTCCTGTACGCCTACGCCAACGAGGAACTCTCCAAGTTCGCCGAGCTGACCGGAATCCCGGTCGGCAACACCCAGGCCGGCGTCGGCGTCCTGCCCTGGGACCACAAGCACTCCCTGGGCGCTATCGGTTCCACGGGCACGACGGCGGCCAACGCGATCGCTGCCGAAGCGGACCTGATCATCGGCATCGGCACCCGCTACGAGGACTTCACCACCGCCTCCCGCACCGCGTTCCAGAACCCGGACGTGAAGTTCATCAACATCAACGTCGCGGCCATTGATGCGTACAAGCACGGCACCTCGCTGCCGATCGTGGCCGATGCCCGCAAGGCCCTGGTCAAGCTGAACCAGGCCCTGGGCGGCTACCGCGTCGGCGCCGACCTCGAACAAATGATCGCCACCGAAAAGCAGCGCTGGGACGCGACCGTGGACGAGGCCTTCGACACCCGATATACGCCGCTGCCGGCGCAGAACGAAATCATCGGCGCGACCAACCGGGCTATGGACGCCCAGGACGTGGTGATCTGCGCCGCCGGGTCCCTCCCCGGTGACCTGCACAAGATGTGGCGGGTCCGCGACCCGTTCGGCTACCACGTCGAATACGCCTACTCCTGCATGGGCTACGAAATCCCCGGCGGGCTCGGGGTCAAGCGCGCAGCGATCGCTGAAGCCAAGGCCGGCGGTGCCAAGCGCGACGTCGTCGTGATGGTGGGGGACGGCTCCTACCTGATGATGCACACCGAACTGGTCACCGCCGTCGCCGAACGGATCAAACTGATCGTGGTCCTGATCCAGAACCACGGCTACGCCTCCATCGGCTCGCTCTCCGAATCCCTCGGCTCCCAGCGCTTCGGCACCCAGTACCGGGCCCTGGACGAGGAACACCACTCCTTCGACGACGGCGACCGGCTCCCGGTGGACCTGGCCCTGAACGCCGAATCCCTCGGCGTAAAGGTCATCCGTATCGAACCCGGCGAGAAGGCCATCGCCGAACTCGAACAGGCCATCCGCGACGCCAAGGCCGCCCCCGAAAACGGCGGCCCGATCGTGATCCACGTCGAATCCGACCCGCTCCTGGACGCCCCGTCCTCCGAGTCCTGGTGGGACGTTCCCGTCTCCGCCGTTTCCGAACTGGACTCCACCCAGCAGGCGTACCAGACCTACACCGACCACAAGAACCGCCAGCGCAAGCTGCTCGGCTAACCTTCCCCACAGACCAAGGAAGTCATCTCTATGTCAACGACGACCGTCACCACCACCATCAACCACTTCATCAACGGCGCCGAGACCGCCGGCGAAGGCGACCGCACCACCCCCGTCTACAACCCGGCCACCGGGCAGGTCAGCGCGGAGCTGCGCCTGGCCAACCGGGCCGACCTGGACACCACAGTCGCGGCGGCCCGTGCCGCGGCTGATTCCTGGGGTGATATTTCCCTGGCCAAGCGCACCGCCGTGCTGTTCAAGTTCCGCGAGCTCGTCGCCGAGCACGTGGACGAACTCGCTGCCCTGATCACCGCCGAGCACGGCAAGGTCCTCTCAGACGCCAAGGGCGAAATCGGCCGCGGCCTGGAAGTCATCGAGTTCGCCTGCGGTATCCCGACCCTGCTCAAGGGCGACTACTCCGACCAGGTCTCCACCGGCATCGACGTCTTCTCCTTCCGCGAACCCCTCGGCGTCGTCGCCGGGATCACCCCGTTCAACTTCCCCGTCATGGTGCCGCTCTGGATGGCGCCGATGGCGATCGCCACCGGCAACGCGTTCATCCTCAAGCCCTCCGAACGCGACCCCTCCGCCTCCCTCCTGCTCGCCAAGCTCTGGAAGGACGCCGGCCTGCCGGACGGGGTGTTCCAGGTCCTGCACGGCGACAAGGAAACCGTCGACGGCCTGCTGACCCACCCGGACGTGGACGGGATCAGTTTTGTTGGCTCCACCCCGATCGCCAAGTACGTCCACGAGACCGCCACCGCCCACGGCAAGCGCGTCCAGGCCCTGGGCGGGGCGAAGAACCACGCCATCATCCTGCCCGACGCCGACCTGGACAACGCCGCCGACCACCTCGCCGCCGCCGCGTTCGGCTCCGCCGGGGAACGCTGCATGGCGATCTCCGTCGCCGTCGCCGTCGGCGACGCCGCCGACCTGCTGGTGAAGAAGGTCGAAGAACGCGCCGTCGCGGTCAAGGTCAACAACGGCACCGTCCCCGGGGCCGAGATGGGCCCGGTCATCACCCCGGCCTCCAAGGAACGCATCGTCAAGATCGTCACCGAAGCCGAAGCCGCCGGTGCGGCGATGGTCGTGGACGGCCGCGACCTCGTCATCCCCGGCCACGAAGAAGGCTTCTGGGTCGGCCCCACCGTGCTCGACCACGTCAAGACCGGGATGACCGCCTACACGGAGGAGATCTTTGGACCCGTCCTCGTCGTGGTCCGCGTCGACACCCTCGAAGACGGCATCCGCCTGATCAACGCCAACCCCTACGGCAACGGCACCGCGATCTTCACCTCCTCCGGCGCCGCAGCCCGGAAGTTCCAGCGCTCCGTCACCGTCGGCATGATCGGCATCAACGTACCCTTGCCCGTCCCGGTGGCGTACCACTCCTTCGGCGGCTGGAAAGCATCCCTCTTCGGCGACAAGCACATCTACGGCCCCGAAGGCGTCTCCTTCTACACCCGCGGCAAGGTCGTCACCTCCCGCTGGCCCGAACCCACCCACGCCTCCGGCGCCTCCTACAACTTCCCCTCTAACTGATTTCCGCTGATTGAGCTTGCCGGAACCTTCCGGTGCGCCAAGCTCAACCACCGGGCGCCAACAAGAAAGACAATGCAGTCATGACAGAGAACAAACTGATCATCGGCACCGCGCCCGACTCCTGGGGCGTGTGGTTTCCGGATGACCCCAAGCAGACCCCGTGGGAGCGCTTCCTGGACGAGGTGGCCGAATCGGGCTACAAGTGGATCGAGCTAGGGCCCTACGGCTACCTGCCCAACGACCCCGCACGCCTGGCCGACGAGCTCAAGCAGCGTGATCTGAAGGTCTGCGCCGGAACGGTCTTCACCGCCTTCCACCGCGGTCTGGACCAGTGGGAGACGGCCTGGGAGCCGGCCCGCAAGGTCGCCGAACTGACTGCAGCCATGGGCGGCGAGCACATCGTGGTCATCCCGGCCATGTGGCGCGACGACGTCACCGGCGAGGCCGTGGAGAGCGGCACGCTCACCGACAAGGCGTGGGACGACCTGTTTGCCGGCCACAACCGCCTCGGCAAGACGCTGCTCGAGGACTTCGGCCTCAAGCAGCAGTTCCACTCCCACGCTGACTCGCACGTCGGAGCCCAGAAGGATATCGAGACGCTGCTGGGCGCGACCGACCCGCAGTACCTCAACCTGTGCCTGGACACCGGCCATGCCGAATACTGCGGCGCCTCTAGCCTGGAACTCATCAAGAACTACCCGGACCGCATCGGTTACCTGCACCTGAAGCAGATCAACCCGGACGTCCTCAAGAAGGTCAACGACGAAAACATGACCTGGGCGGCGGCGAACCTGGCCGGCGTCATGACGGAACCGCCCAACGGCCTGCCGGACCTGCGCGCAGTCATCGAGGCCGTGGAGGGCCTGAACCGGCCGATCTTCGGCATCGTGGAACAGGACATGTACCCCGTCGCTTTCGACGTCCCCATGCCCATCGCCAAGCGCACGCGCAACTACCTGCTGTCCTGCGGCTCCCGCACCGCGGTCCGCTAACACTACGGCCAGCCAGCACCCCGGTCAGCTACCACCGCCCAAACCCTAAGGAAGAACCATGACTGAAACCCTTCGCGTCGCCGTTATCGGCGCCGGCCGCATGGGCGCGGACCACATCCAGCGCCTCAGCAAGCGCATCCACGGCGCTGAAGTTGCCGCCGTCGTCGACGTTGACCTTGCCCGCGCCCAGGCCGCCATCGAGGGAATCCCCGGTGCCGTCGCCCTGGCCGACGCCGAGGAGGCGCTGAACAACGGCGACGTCAACGCCGTCCTCATCGCCACCCCGGGCTTCCTGCACGAGGAGATCCTGCTGAAGGCCATCGCCAAGGACATTCCCATCCTGTGCGAGAAGCCGCTGACGCCGGACGCAGAGTCGTCCTGGAAGGTCGTCGAGGCCCAGGAGAAGCTGGGCCGCAAGCGCATCCAGGTGGGCTTCATGCGCCGCTTCGACGCCGAATACGCCGCCCTCGGCTCGGTCATCCGTGACGGCGAGCTCGGCGAACTGCTGATGCTCCACCACCAGCACCGCAACCCGAGCACCCCGGCGGGCTTCACCAACGAGATGCTCATCAACGACTCCGTGGTCCACGAGTTCGATGCCATCCGCTTCTTCACCGGCGAAGAGATCACCTCCGTCCAGGTCCGCCTCGGCAAGGCCACGAAGAACGCCCCGGCCGGCCAGCACGATCCCCAGCACGTCCTGATCGAAACCGAATCCGGTGTCCTGGCCGACGTCGAAATCTACGTCAACGCGAAGTTCGGCTACGAGGTAGCCACCCAGGCCTCCTTCGAGGACGGCATCGTCAGCATCGGCGGCGACAGCGGCCCGTACCTGCGCAGCAACGGACGCTGGGGCGGCAAGGTCACGCCCGGCTTCGAGGAGCGCTTTGGCGCCGCGTACGACGTCGAAATCCAGGCTTGGGTTGACGCCGCCCTCCGCGGTGAAATCGGCGGACCGAGCGCCTGGGACGGCTATGCGACGGCGGCCTGCTGCGAGGCCGGCGTGGAAGCCCAGAAGAACGGCGAAAAGGTTGCCGTGAAGCTGAACGCCAAGCCTGCCCTCTACAGCTAGGCCCCACCCTGGAGTTTTTGTCCAGATAATGCGCCTTCGAGGCCCTCAAGGCCGCATTATCTGGACAAAAACTCCTTTCGTTGCCCGACTCTTTCCACAATGGAGTGTTCCTCGTGAAAATCGCCCTTGACCCCACCCCGTTCCACCACAGCCACAGCCTGCTGGAATTCCCGAAGGTGGTGGCGGACCTTGGCTACAAGTACATGCAGATGACGCCGCACCCGGATTTCATCCCGTTCTACAACCACCCCAAGGCCGACGACGAACTGGTGGGCCAGCTGAAGAAGGCGTGCACCGATGCCGGAATCGAAATCGCGTCCATCCTGCCTGTGCTGCGGTGGTCCGGCCCGGACGAGGACGCCCGTGAGGCAGCCGTGCGCTACTGGAAGCGCGCCATCCAGATCGCAGTGGACCTGGGCGTCAGCACCATGAACACCGAATTCAGCGGCCGTCCGGAGCTCGCCGAAGAATCCGAGCGCGCGTTCTACCGCTCCATGGAGGAGATGCTCCCCATCATCGAACGCGAAGGCATCGACCTCCTCATCGACCCCCACCCGGATGACTTCGTGGAAGAAGGCCTTGCCGCCATCCGCGTCATCCGCGGCCTGAACTCGAAGAACGTCGGCATGGTCTACGTGGCCTCGCACAGTTTCCACATGAAGAACTCGCCGCTGGACATCATGCGCGCTGCGGGGGACAAGCTCCGCCTGGTCCACGTGGCCGACACCATGGACCACCATGCGTCGCACGGCCTGCGCTACATCACCAACCCGCCGGGCAACGCCGTCCGGGTGCACCAGCACCTGAAGATCGGCGACGGCGACGTGAACTGGGACGAGTTCTTCGGCGGCCTCAAGGAAATCGGCTTCCTGGACCGGGACAACACCGTGATGGTGTCCAGCGTCTTCGCCGAGAACGAGACCGCCGAGGAGGTTTCCCGCTTCCAGCTGGACACCATGAAGCAGTACGTGCAGAAGGTCAGCGTATGACGTCCGCGCCTTCTGGGAAGGCCGACTTAAAACATACGCGGGCACTCCGCACCGTCACCATCATTTCCACGTTCGGCGGGCTCCTCTTCGGCTATGACACGGGCGTCATCAACGGTGCCCTGCCCTACATGCAGGAGGACCTGGGCCTGACCCCGCTGGCCGAGGGCATGGTGACCTCGTCGCTGCTGTTCGGCGCCGCCTTCGGTGCCCTTTTCGGCGGGCGTTTGGCGGACCGCAACGGCCGCCGCAAGATGACCATGGTCCTGGCCGTCATCTTCCTGATCGGCACGCTGTCCTGCACCCTGGCTCCCAGCACCGGGTTCCTGGTGACGGCCCGGTTCATCCTGGGCCTGGCCGTGGGCGGCGCGTCCGTGACGGTGCCGGTGTACCTCGCGGAGGTGTCGCCGTCGGCCCGCCGCGGGCGGATCGTGACGCAGAACGAGCTCATGATCGTCACCGGCCAGCTGCTGGCCTTCATCTTCAACGCCTACCTCGGCAACACTTTCGGCGAGGCCGGGGGCATCTGGCGCTGGATGCTGGTGATCGCCACGCTGCCGGCCGTCGCCCTGTGGATCGGCATGGCCTTCATGCCCGAAAGCCCCCGCTGGCTGGCCTCCATGGGCAGCTTCGGCGAGGCACTCGGCGTGCTTCAGCGCATCCGTTCCAAGGCCGAGGCCGCGGCGGAATTCGAAGAAGTCAAGGCCATGGCCGTGGAGGACTACAAGTCCAAGATGGGCTCCTGGAAGGACCTGCAGGTTCCCTGGCTGCGGCGGATCTTCTTCGTCGGCGTCGGCCTTGCCGTGATCCAGCAGATCACCGGCGTGAACTCCATCATGTACTACGGCACGCAGATCCTGGCGGATGCCGGCTTCGGACGGGAAGCGGCCCTCAGCGCCAACATCGCCAACGGCGTCATCTCCGTGCTGGCCACCTTCGCCGGAATCTGGCTCCTCGGCAGGGTGGGGCGCCGCCGGATGCTCATCACCGGGCAGATCGGAACCACCGCGGCGCTGCTGCTGATCGGCCTGTTCTCGCTGGTCCTGCCCGAGGGCACCGGCCGCGGCTACGTGATCCTGGCGCTGACCGTCACGTTCCTCGCGTTCCAGCAGGGAGCCATCTCACCGGTCACCTGGCTGATGCTCTCGGAGATCTTCCCGCTGAAGCTGCGTGGCCTGGGCATGGGCGCATCCGCCTTCGTGCTCTGGAGCGTGAACTTCCTGATCGGCTTCGGCTTCCCGCAGCTGCTCGCAGCCGTGGGCATCTCCAACACGTTCTTCGTGTTCGCCATCCTCGGCGTGGGCGCGATTATGTTCGCCGCGAAGTACGTCCCGGAAACCAAGGACAAGAGCCTTGAGGACGTGGAGCACTACTTCAAGCACCAGGCCGGCCTTCCCGCCGAGGCGGAGACCGCCGTCGAAACCCGCACCCCGGTGCACTAGCAGAAACCCCGGGAACAACATCCGGAGTTTTTGTACAGATAATGCCCCCTCGAGGCCCTCGAGGGGGCATTATCTGTACAAAAACTCCATTGGTGGGGTGGGTTAGACGCCGGCGTGGAGGCGGGGGAGGGCCTCCACCAGCGTCGCCAGCTCCGGCACCTGCTGCGCTTCGGCCAGCGTCCGCTCCAGTGTGGCGTCGTGGACCGGCCGCGCTTCGGCCAGCAGCTTGCTCCCGCTGTCGGTGAGTTCGGTGTAGATGCCGCGGCGGTCGTCCGCGCACAGGATGCGGGTCAGCAGGCCGCGGTCCTCCAGCCGGTTCACCAGCCGGGTGGTCGCGCTGGGGGAGAGGGCGGTGGCTCGGGCCAGCTGCTGCATGCGCATGTGCCACCCGTCCTGCCGGCTGAGTGCGTCCAGCACCGTGTATTCGACGACGGAGAGCTGCGCCTGTCCCTGCAGCGACCGTTCCAGCTCCGCCTCGATCAGTCCGTGCAGGGCGGCCAGTGTACGCCAGCCCTGGGCGCGCACCTCCACGGCGTCGTCCTTGATGCCCATGGGGCCCTCCTCCTTCAGTTCTCCGGCTCCCGGTAATGGAGCACGGCGCAGATAGTTGCTTGCGCGCTATATCGTTATGTGCAATAGTTGCTTGTGCAACGAAATATAGCGCGCTTGCAACTATTAGCTTACGCCGCGCTCCCCAATCAGTACAGTTCCGAAGGAGCACATCCATGCCTGTTGGCCTGATAGCCCTAGCCCTAGGCGGGTTCGGCATCGGACTCACCGAATTCGTCATCATGGGGCTGCTCCCCGAAGTGGCTGCCGACTTCCGGGTGAGCGAAGCCTCCGCCGGCTGGTTTATCTCCGGCTATGCCCTCGCCGTCGTGGTGGGAGCCCTGGGGCTCACCGCCGCCGTTTCGCGCTTCCAGCGCAAGCCCGTCCTGGCGGTGCTGCTGGTGCTCTTCATTGCCGGCAACCTGCTCTCTGCCACCGCCCCTGACTACTGGGCGATGATGGCAGGCCGGGTGGTGGCAGCCCTGGCACACGGCGCCTTCTTCGGCATCGGTGCGGTGGTGGCCGCCGGGATGGTGCCGCCGACCAGGAAGGCCGCCGCCATCGCCATCATGTTCACCGGGCTCACGGCCGCCAACGTCCTCGGGGTTCCGCTGGGCACCCTTCTGGGCCAGGCGGCAGGCTGGCGGTCCACCTTCTGGGCCATCACCGGCATTGGCGTGCTGGCCCTCGCCGGGATCCTGGCCCTGGTGCCCAGGGCCGGGAGCGGCGATGCCTCCCCGGACGGCCTGCGGAGCGAGCTGCGCGCCTTCCGGTCCGGACAGGTGTGGCTGTCGATCCTGGTGACAATCCTCGGTTACGGCGGAATGTTCGGCGCCTTTACGTACATCGCCTTCACCCTGACCGAGGTTTCCGGATTCGCCGCCTCCACGGTGCCCTGGCTGCTGATTGTCTTTGGCGTGGGGCTGTTCATCGGCAACACCCTCGGCGGCCGGGCGGCTGACCGCAATGTGGACCGCACCCTGCTGCTGGTGCTTTCGGTCCTGGTTGTCGTGCTGGTGGTGTTTGCCCTCAGCGCGGGCAACCAGGTGCTCACCATCGCCTCGCTGCTGCTTCTGGGCGGCTTCGGGTTCGCGACGGTGCCGGGCCTGCAGATGCGCGTCATGAAGTACGCGGCCAAGGCGCCCACGCTGGCCTCCGGAGCCAACATCGGCGCGTTCAATGTGGGCAACGCCCTGGGCGCCTGGCTCGGTGGCGTGACCATCACGGCCGGCCTCGGCTACACCTCACCCATCTGGGCGGGGGCCGGGATCACCGTGCTGGGCCTTGTGGTGATGGCCGGTGCCGCCGCCGGCGCCAGGGCAAGTGCCCGTCGGGCTCAAGCTGCTGCAGTAACGGCTGCGTCCCAGACGGGCGTGGAGACGGCAGCGGCCGGTTCAACCGAAGCTGAACCGGCCGACGTCGAACCCGCCTCGGTGCGCTAGTCACCGCGCGTCAGTCCCCGGTGAATTAGCCCCGGCGAGTTGGTGCGGCAGTTACGCCCTGAACGGCAGCCGGGGGTCGATGTTCTGGCCCTCCCAGGTCTGGCGGACCCAGCCGTGGTGCGGGTCGTCGCTGATGAGCCAGTCGCGGACGCGGCCGGGCCCGGCCATGACGTTGAGGTAGTACATGTCGTAGCCGGGCGCGGCCATGGCCGGGCCGTGCCAGCCGTAGGGGACCAGCACCACATCGCCGGTGCGGACCTCGGCGGCAACGTCGATGGGGCGGTCGTCTGAGGCGTAAACCCGCTGGTAGCCGATGGCATCAGCGTTCCGGCCAGGGCCCGCGCCAGGACCGGCAGAACCGGGGACGTCGGCCACCCGCGTCTCGAAGTAGTAGATCTCCTCGAGCCGGGTCTCCCCATCCTTCTCCTCGTCATGCTTGTGGGGAGGGTAGGAGGACCAGTTGCCGGCAGGTGTGATGACCTCGCAGACGATGAACCGGTCGGCTTCCAGCGCGGCGGGGGTGCCGAAATTGTGGACCTGGCGCGAGCAGTTTCCGGCTCCGCGCAGCTCCACCGGCGTCTCGGCCGCGGTGATCAGGCGGGTGGGGTAATGGACCTTGGCGGGCGCCGTCGCAAGGGCAACCCGGCCGCCGTCGGACGACGAGACGGTGACAGCCTTGTCCGTCCCGGAGTACAGCACGTCAGTGGGGCCGCCGAAGACACTGGACCGGCCGGCAAGCGGGTAGTCCAGTCCGTCAACCGACGCCGTGAACGCCCCGCTCAGCGGGATCACAATCCGTTCCTCGGCGGCCGCGGGGAGTTCGACGGCGGCACCCGGCGCCAGTGTGGCCACCTTCAATCCCGTGTGTTCCCAGCCTTCCACGGCCAGTTTCGAGTCTGATGTTCCCAGTGAAACGTCCCAGCAGCCTTCGGCTGCACTGCCCAGGGGATATACCCATTCGGCCATAAGTCATGTCCCTTTCGGATGTTTGTGATCGGTGCGGCGCCGGGTCGGCTGCCGGCAGCAGGGCCCGCAGACAGCTGCCCCCGACTCAGTTGGGGGCTTGGGTAGGCGGTGTGCTGCAGGTGCCTAGCGCTGGACCAGCGTCATTTCGAAGCTGTAGGAGTCACCCCTGTAGACGTGGTGACCGGTCTCCACATTCCGCCCCGTGTCATCGACGGCGGTGCGTTCCATGGTGACCAGCGCTGAGCCCGGCTGGGTCTCAAGGAGCGGAGCCTGGTAGTCGTTGGCCACCATGGCGCCGATGCGCTGCGTGGCCAGCCGGAAGTTGACGCCGCCGCTGCGCAGGATGCTGTAGAGGCCCTGCGTTTTCAGCAGGTCCTCGTCGATGTGCGTGATGTCATCACGGACCCAGTTCTCCATGAGGGCCAGCGGCTTGCCGCCCACCTTCCGGAGCCTGGTGAAGTGGTAGACCTTGGCGCCGGCGGCGAGGTGCAGGGCCTCCCGGGTGGGGGCGTCTGCCTCGACGTGCGCAAAGGTGAGCACCTCGGTGGTGGGCTTGCTGCCGTTGTTGGTGAGGTCGTCGTACAGGCTGGACAGCTCAAGCGGGCGGCGGACCTGGCTCGACACCACCTGCGTGCCGACACCCCGCTTGCGGACGAGCAGCCCGGAACGGACCAGTTCGTCCATCGCCTTGCGCATGGTGGGGCGCGATAGGTTCAACTGGGCGGCGAGGTCGATCTCGTTCTCCAGCCGGCTTCCGGGTTCCAGCAGTCCGGTATGGATGGCAGCCTCAATGCCCTGGACAACCTGATGGTACAGCGGCACCGGCGACGAGCGGTCGATGCTGAGGTGTAGTTGGTTCGCCATTGAATGCTCCCTTTGTGCCGCAGGTTCCCGCGTCCAGGAACCCCGTTTGTCAGCGCATGTCCGTTTGTTAGGACATACTCTGATTTTGATCATAGCAGGGCGCGGCCGCCAGTCAAGGAATGCGGCCAAGGAGTGCCGGCGGTCGATGCGCCGGCCGGTCAGGGAGTGCGGCAGGCCTCCACGAACACGCGGAACGGGGCAAGCCTTTGCTCTTCGGTCAGTTCAAGGGCCTCCGGGTGCCACTGCACCGACGCGACCCAGCGTTCGGGATCCTCCAGCGCCTCCACCGTGCCGTCATCCGCCACGGCGGTCACCAGCAGCCCCGGCGCCACCCGGTCGACGGCCTGATGGTGGCCGGAAGCGATCTTGACCTCGACGGCGGCGGTGTCACCCGTGCCTGCATTTCCCTCGACCGAAGCGTCCTTTGCGTTACCCGCTTCCGCTGGGGTGGTCCCGCCGCCTTCCGGATTTTCGGCGCCGGCGTACATCTTCGCCACCTTGGACCCAGGGGTGATGGTCACCTCGTGCCACACCCAGGGCCTGTTGGCGTCTGCCGGGATCTGGCGGTGCGGCACAGTCCCAGGCGTCATGTCCTGAACCAGCGTCCCGCCGTACAGGACATTGAGCAGCTGGTGCCCGCGGCAGATTCCCAGCACCGGCGTGCCGCCGTCCAGTGCGCGCCGCGCCACCGCGATGTCCAGCCGGTCCTGCTCCTCGTTGACGTCATAAAGGGCGGGCCCGGGCTCTTGGCCGTAGAGGCGCGGGTCAACATCGCCGCCGCCGGGAAGTACGACGCCGTCAAGCGCCTCGGGCGTGCCCGGCGCCTTTTCGCCGCCGGAGGTTCCGCCGTCGGCCGGTCTGCTGTTAGGCGCGCTACTGCCAGCGGTTTCGCCGCTGGGCGCCCGGTTCAGTCCCCTCTCCAGCGACTCTGGAGTGAGCAGCACAGGCTCCCCGCCGACATCGCGGATGAGGCTGACGATGCAGCCGAACAGGCTGTTGGCTTTTGCCACGCGCGGGTCCGGATCCGCCGAGCTGCTGAGCCGGACGGGGATGCCGATCCGCGGCCGGCGCCCGTGGACCGGCGCGGCGCCCTGCGTCCCGTCCTGGTTCTCTGTCCGGTCCTGAGGCTGCGCTGTCCCTGAATTCCGCGTTGAATTCTGCATCCTCAAATTCTGCCCCATGTACCGGCAATTAAGCTGGGCCGGCGCTCGCGGGGCCGGACCCGTCAGTCAGCGGGCAAGCCACACGCCGACGCACTTCGCACCCTTTTTACCCGGTCCGCCGCGGTTTCGGTAGTGTTGGAAGCATAGGCAAGGCGAAAGTAGGGCAGTCGATGGGGCGCAGGACACTTGTTGACGACCTCGTTGACGGGCTGCTGGATGACATTCTTGATGGCAGGCTCAAGCCTCACGATGCGCTGCCGCCGGAAGCCGACATTGCCAAGGCCTACGACGTCAGCCGGCTGACTGCCCGCGAAGCGCTGAAGGCACTCCGGGCCCAGAACATCCTGTACGTCAAGGCCGGACGCGGCACGTTCGTGAACCCTGCAGACAGCTGGACCGGCCTCGACGCGATCATCAAGGCAGCGTCGCACGGCAATGCCGACGACCAGGTTTCCCGCGGGCTCATCGAGGTGCGGCGCATGGTGGAGACCGGCGCCGCCGCGCTCGCCGCGAGGCGCCACACCCCCGAGCATGCCGAAGAGATGCGGGCCTCCATTGCGGACATGAGGCGGTTCCACCAGGCCGGAGACCTTGACGGGTTCGTGGCTGCGGACATCGCCTTCCATGACACCGTGCTGAAGGCCTCCGGCAACCCGTTTGTCCGCGCCCTGCTGGCCCAGCTCGGCCAGTCACTCTACCGCGCGCGCCGCGAGACCTCCGCCATCGAGGAGATCCAGCGCCACGCCATCGCCTTCCACCAGCGAGTACTGGAAAGCATCCTCACCGGCGACTCCGAGCTGGCCCGCAAGGCCATGGATGAGCATATGGACCAGACCTTCGAGGACTACGAGCGCTACGTTCACGGCAGCCGCTCCTAAGCTTCCGGTTTCGTTCCGGCTCCCAGACTCCGGCATTCCTGTTTCCTGACTCTTCCGGGTCCGCCGTGCTCCTCAGCCCGCGTTTAGGCGGGTTCGCCCTTTCCGTCTTGACGTAACGCTCGTCACCCTCCTATGCTTTTGCTCATGTTCTTCCGTCAGATGTCTGACATCAGATAAAACAGACATAATCGCTGACCGGACAGAGAACCCACCAAGACAAACAGCGGAAACCCACCCGCAAAGCCGCCGGGCCGGGAACCGCCAGACAGAAGGTCGATGATGACTTCATTAACCACAACGTCCTCCGGACTCGGCGAGCTTGGAGACCGCACGCTCCGCAAGGTCCGCCGCCGTGTCATGCCGCTGATCGTGCTCCTCTACTTCGTCGCGTACCTTGACCGCAACAACGTAGGGTTCGCCAAGCTGACCATGAGCGAGGACATCGGCCTGACGGCCGCTGCCTACGGTCTTGGCGCGGGCATCTTCTTCTTGGGGTACGCCCTCCTGGAAGTGCCCAGCAACGCAGGCATGTACAAGTTCGGCGCCCGCAAGTGGCTGGCCCGCATCCTCATCACTTGGGGCCTCTTCGCCACCGCGATGGCCCTGGTGAACGGCGAAAGCACGTACTACATCGTCCGGTTCCTGCTCGGCGCCGCCGAGGCAGGCTTCTTCCCGGCCATCCTCTTCTACCTGACGTTGTGGTTCCCCGCCGCGCAGCGCGTCACCGTCCTGGGCATCTTCATCCTGGCCCAGCCCATCTCCAACGCGCTCGGCGCACCCGTCTCCGGCCTGCTGCTCCAGATGGACGGCGTCCTTGGCCTGCACGGCTGGCAGTGGCTGTACATCATCGAAGGCATTCCCGCCGTCCTGCTCGGCCTGCTGACCCCCATCCTCATGACGGACCGCCCCCGCGACGCCAAGTGGCTCAACGCCGACGAACGCGAATGGCTGGCCACCACCATGGACGCCGAGCTGGCAGCCAAGTCCAAGGGCGGCAACCACAACTTCCTGGCCGGCCTCAAGGACAAGCGCACCTTGGTCTACTCGGCCCTGTACTTCGGCCTTGTCTGCGGCATCTACGGCCTGGGCCTGTGGCTCCCCACCATCGTCGCCGCCCTGGGCAAGTTCTCCACCGCCGAGGTCGGACTCATCGTCCTGGTTCCGTACGCCATCGCCGCGGTCTTCGTTTACTTCTGGAGCAAGCGCGCCGACAAGACCGGCAAGCGCGCCTGGCACACCGGCGTCAGCATGGTCCTGGCCGGGCTGGGCCTCCTCGCCGCCGGTTACCTCCTCCCGGTCAACCCTGTCCTGGCCCTCATCGCCCTGACCGCGTCGGCCATGGGCATCTACGGAGCCATCGCGCCGTTCCTCTCCATGCCGTCCGCCGCCCTCACCGGTGCCGCAGCCGCCTCCGGCCTTGCCCTGGTCAACTCGCTGGGCAACCTCGGCGGTTTCGTGGCCCCGTACGCCGTCGGGATCCTGAAGGACTCCACCGGCAACAACCAGAGCGGCCTGCTGTTCCTCTCCTTCTGCCTGTGCGTCACGGCTGTGGCCACCTACCTCTATGCCCGCAAACGCCCCGAAGGCGACGCGACCCTGGAGCCGGCAGAGAAGGCCACCGCAGACGGCACGGCCAGCCGCTAAAGACCCATCCGAGAACCATCCGAAGGAATACCAGCAATGAGCTCAACCACCCCTTTCCCCGCAGAACGCACCGTTGTTCTGACCGGCGCGGCGTCCGCCCGCGGCATTGGCCGGGCAGCGGCTGACCGCATGGCCAGCGAAGGCTGGTCCATCGCGATCCTCGACATCAACGCCGAGGACGCGAAGGCCGCCGCCGCGGAGATCGGGTCCAACCGTGCCGTGAAGGCGATCGGTGTCGGCGCCGACGTCTCTGACGAAGCATCCGTGGACCGGGCGATCACCGAGATCGAAGAGTCGATGCCGCCGATCGTGGCGCTGGCCAACCTGGCCGGCATCAGCTCGCCGACCCCCTTCATGGAAACCACGGTTGCCGAATGGGACAAGGTCTTCGCCATCAACATGCGCGGCACGTTCGTGGTGTCCCAGCGGGTGCTCAAGGGCATGATCGAACGCAAGCTGGGCCGCATCGTGAGCATCTCCTCCATCTCAGCCCAGCGCGGCGGCGGCACCTACTCCAAGGTGGCCTACAGCGCCTCCAAGGCCGGCATCATCGGCTTCACCCGGGCCCTGGCCCGCGAAGTCGGCGAGTTCGGCGTGACCGTGAACGCCATCGCCCCGGGTCCCATCGACACCGACATCATGGGCGGAACGCTGAGCGAGGAGCGCAAGGCCCAGATGTCCGAGGGCATCATGATGGGCCGTGTGGGCACGCGCGAGGAAGTGGCTGCGCTGATCTCCTTCCTGCTGGGTGCGGACTCGGGCTACATCACCGCCGCCACCTACGACATCAACGGCGGTCTCCAGGTTTCCTAACCAGGTCTCCTGACCCGGATTCCTGAACCGTCTGATTCATTCGAAGTGCCCCGCCGGTATCCCGGCGGGGCACTTCGTCTGCCGGCCGCCTGGCTGAACACCGCACTAGGCTAGGCACCATGAACCCCTCCGGCAGCCTGAACCCCAGCCCGCGGACCCTTGAGGTGGACAGCATCGCAAGGTTCGACCGGCTGGTGAGGGCCGGGGCCAGGGCGATGCACGGCTGGCACGCACAGTCGCTTGACCTCCGCGGACGGGCCAGCGCCCTGACTGCACTGGATGCCGAGGGTGCGATTTTCCTGGGCTGCACCTTCGACCCGGGCGTGGAGGCATCGCTGCGCAGCCGGGGTGCACTGATCTTTCCGAAGCTCACCGGCGTTCCCTTCAATCCGTACCGGGCCGGGCTTTACACGCCGCAGGAGCTGTACGCCGGCATCCTCGAGGAGCCATACGAGAAAACCCCGGACGCTTTGGTCTACCAATGGAGCATGCGGCCCGGCCAGCGGAACCGACTTGATTCCACCCTTGCGGCAGCCCTTCACGATCACGCCGTCGGCGACGCCTTGGAGGAATTCGTCCGTACCCTCAACAGCGGGGGCCGTTCCATCGTGGGGGTCATGGGAGGCCACGCCCTGCAGCGGGGGACAGGCCGCTTCGCCGCCGCTGCCACCCTGGGGCGGCTCCTGGCCCGGCGAGGCCACCTGGTGGCCACCGGCGGAGGGCCCGGCGCCATGGAAGCCGCGAATCTGGGCGCTTACCTCAGCGCCGCCAGCGACAGCGATTTCCAGGACGTGCTCCGTGACCTCGCGGCCGTCCCCGGCTTCCGCCCCTCGGTGTCCGCCTGGGCACGTGCTGCGGCAGCCGCCGTCGAACGCTTTCCGGAAGGGACCGCGTCCCTTGGCATTCCCACCTGGTTTTACGGCCACGAACCGCCCAACTATTTCGCCACCCACATCGCCAAGTACTTTGCCAACGCCGTCCGCGAGGCGATTCTCCTGGAAGTCTGCAACGGCGGGATCGTGTTCCTCCCGGGGGCCGCAGGCACCGTGCAGGAGATCTTCCAGGACGCCTGCGAGAACTATTACGGCGTCCCGGAGACCCTGACCCCCATGGTGCTGGTGGGCCGGGAACACTGGGAGCAGAATTTTCCGGCCTGGCCCATGCTGCAAAGCCTCGCAGCAGGCCGGGCCATGGAGCAGCGCATCTTCCTGGTGGACAGCGTGGAGGAGGCGCTCGCGGTCCTCGGCGGGTGAACTGGCCGGCGCTTGAACCAGCCGAAGCTTGAACTGGCCGGAGGATAGGTGGGGCGCCTTACAGATCCTTGCGGCAGGGTGCTTTGCCCAGCTGGTACAGGCCATTCAGGTCGCCGGCGGCGAGGCCGTCGGGGGCGCCGATCTCCGGGTACATGAGCTGTTCGGGGTCGTTGACGTGCTCCAGCCCCATCACGTGGCCCAGTTCATGGAGGATGACGGCGGTGGCATAGGAGGTGCCATCGGGCCGTTCCAGCTCCACAGCCATCTGCGGCGCATCCAGCTCCAGGCTCCCGGTGACATAGCTCTTGGGCCCGTCCCCGTAGCTGTAGTGGGTGCTGCCGCCGGTGCCGATGACCTTGCCGCCCAGTTTGGGAGCCGCGTCCGGCGTGGTCCAGCTGATGAGCAGGGGTGCCCAGCGGTCGCCATATTTTTCGGGCTGGTAAGGGGCGCGCTGGTCCGAGGGCTGCTCGTCAGTGGCCCCGTCGTTCACAAACTGGATGCCGGTGGCCCGGGAGATGGCCTGGATCGCCAAGGGAACCAGGCCCGCAGCACCCTCCGGCGCGAGCCTGGCATTGACCACGTAATGCAGCGGACGGCACGGCGAGTAGCCTACGGGGGCGCCGCCGCTGTTAACGGCCAGGAACTTGAATGACTTGCTGGGCTCGGGAGGCGGCTCCGGCGTGCCCAGGGGAGTTGCTGCCTCCTCGAGACCCGGCGGCGGTGCGCCCATTCCCCTGCCAAGGTCTCCGGGCGAACCTGCCTCCGCTCCACCGGGCTCTGCGCCCGGTCCGGGGTGCCCGGCTTGCCCCGTTTGCCCGGCCTGGTTCTGGCCTGTCTGGTTCTGGCCGGCGTCACCTTGTCCGGCGTCGTCCTGCCGGCCCTGGTTCTCCCGGTCCTCCCGGGACGCGGACTGGTCCCCGGAACCGATGCGGAAGTTCAGCGCGCCAGCGAACCGGGGGTCACCGTAGGCCATTCCCGCCGCGAGGAATGCCGCGCAGCCGAGGGCAGCGAGCACGATCAGCCTGCGGATGAACTTCGCCGCTGCGGTAGCCGGACCAGAGTGGCGCGGTTGCTGCCGGTGCCGGCGGTGGCTGTACCCGGGGTCTTGACCCTCCACTGCACCCCTTTCACGGCATTCCTCTGCCGCGCCGCCCGGCACGGAATCAGGCGCTGGGCAAACAAGGCACTAAAGCAAACAAGCACAAAGCAAACAAGCGCTGTGCAACCAGCACCAGGCAAGCAGGCTTACTTTACAGTTCCGCCCACCGGGCCATGAAACCCGCGGGAAATGCCGGGCCGGTCAGGCGATAACCGCGCCGAACGCCATGCCCAGAAGGTACGTGACGCCGGCCGCTCCCAGGCCGATGGCGAGCTGCCGAAGGCCCCGGCTCAGGGGCGAGGTTCCGGACAGCAGGCCGACGGTGCCGCCGGTGGCCAGCAGCGCGACGCCCACCAGGACTGCCGCCATGATGAGGGCCGGAATTCCGGTCATGCCGAAGATAAAAGGAATGATGGGCACCACCGCGCCCGAGGCGAAGAAGCAGAAGCTGGAGAGCGCGGCGCCCCAGGCCGTGCCTACGGCTTCGTGCTCGTCCTCGGTCTCGGGCAGTTCCGGATGGAGGGAGAGGCTGGGATCGCAGTCGCACGCGAAGAGACCCATGCGCTCGGCCACACGGTGTTCGGCGGCCTCCCGGGACATGCCGCGGGCCAGGTACACCAGCAGGAGCTCGTTGTGCTCGATGTCCAGCTGCGGTGCCGCCACCAGCGTCACCTGGGTGGGCCGGGTGGCAGCCAGGAGCTCCCGCTGGGAACGGACGGACACGAATTCGCCCGCGCCCATGGAGAACGCGCCGGCGAGGAGCCCGGAGATGCCGCTGAGCAGGACCACGCCGCTGCCAACGCCCGTGGCGGCCATGCCCATGACCAGCGAAAGGTTGCTGACCAGGCCGTCGTTGGCGCCGAAGACGGCGGCCCGGAACGTGCCGGCCAGCCGGTTGCGGCCCCGCGTTGCCAGGCCGCGGACCACTTCCTCGTGGATCTGTTCGTCGGCCGCCATGGCCGGGGTGGCTGAGGGGTCCTTTGTGTAGGGCGAACGGCCCTCGGCCCGCTGCGCCAGTGCGAGCACAAACACGGAGCCGAAGTGCCGGGCGAGGAAGCCCAGCAGACGGCTGCGGAAGGAGGCGTGCCGGGGTTTGCCGGCATGCTCGCCTAGCAGCTTCAGCCAGTGCGCCTCGTGCCGGCCCTCTGCTTCGGCGAGGGCCAAAAGGATGGCGCGCTCTTCGCCGGTGCGGTTCTGCGCGAGGTCGCGGTAAACGGCAGCCTCGGCCCGTTCGTCGGCGAGATACTGGCGCCAGCGCTTGATGTCGGCGGCGGTGGGTTCCGGACGGGATGCCGCGGCGCTCGGTGCCGGATTGTTGGTCGAGCCCGGGGCGTCGCCGGTGGTGTGGGGGTCAGATTTTGCGTGCTGAGACACGGGAACTCCTGGGTAGCTGGGGCGTGATGCGGCCCCATTGCATCGCCCACTTTACCGCGTAATTCCGCGGATTTTCGGCCGGTAGCCCTTAGCCAAAAGTTTAGGGAAACCTCAATAACCCCACCCGCGGAGGCAATGCCACCAGCCTGTCCGAACGCCCTTGACCGCCTGCACCCGCGGTGATCTGATGAAAATGTGCCTCGCCGTCGGCGGGTACAAAAGTCCAACCACACGGAGGTCTGCCTGATGAACACCAACGGATCGCACCCCGAGCCGGACACCCGCATCGACTCCGATCCCGCCTACGACTTCGCCGAGGACGCGCCGGTGGAAGACTGGGACGCGGAAGACGAATTCCTTGATTCCGAGGAAAGGGTTGTTCCCGCCAACTCCGAAGCCGTGGACGACGACGAACGGGTAGTTCCGCTGGGCGCGGACGACGAATTCCGTGCGGACGAGGGCTACGAAGACTGAAGCGTCCAACTCTCCAAAGCGCGACTCTCGGGCCCACGCCCGCCGGGTTCCCTGGCCGAGCTTGCGAGGGAAGGGAGCGGGCGGGGGACGACGGCGGTGCCTCCCCGCGCTGGGAGGCACCGCCGTCGTCGTGCTTTACTGCTGGATCTGCCAGCGGCAGACTACCGGGAGCCGGCCGAAACCGGCACCTCCTCGGTTTCCTTGCCGGCCACCCGAAGGTACCAGCGGCTCATGACCGCCGGGTCTGTGGGCCTGGTCAGCAGCGACACTGCCACGTAGACCACCGCGGAAGCGATCAGGCCGTAGTAGATCGGCTCGTTGGCGAAGACGCCATCCAGGGGTTCCTTGGCGTTGATCTCCAGGACGATCATGGTGCCGAGCGTCACGACCGAACCGACCGCCATGGAGGCCGCGGCAGCGATGCCGGTGCCGCGCTTCCAGACGAGCCCGCCGAGGATGGCCACGAGGAGGCCGCCCACCAGGATGTCGTAGGCGATCGTCAGGGCCGCGACGACGTCCTTGGTGATGATGGCGATCAGGATGGCCACGATGCCCAGCCCGAGGACCCACATGCGGTTGGCCTTGACGTCGTGCTCGGGGTTGTCGGAATCGTCAGTGTTGATGGTCTTGCCGAACCAGCCGGCGACGAACGGCAGGACATCTGCGCGCGCCACGGTGGCAGCCGCGATCAGGGCGCCTGACGCGGTGGACATCATGGCCGCGACGGCGGCAGCGAGCACCAGGCCGCCGATGCCGATGGGCAGCAGGTTCTGCGCCACCTCGGCGTACACGACGTCCTTGCCTTCGGTGGCGACGTCGATGTTCGGCAGCGCCACCCTCGCGCCGAGGCCGATCAGTGCGCCGGCCGCGCCGTAGAGGATGCAGTAGATGCCGGCGGTGGCGCCGCCCCAGCGCGCAACGCGCGGCGTCTTCGCGGTGAACACGCGCTGCCAGATGTCCTGGCCGATCAGCAGGCCCAGGGTGTAGACGACGAAGTAGGTGATGATCGTCTGGACGCCGATGCCGTCAATCTGGAAGAAGCTGGCCTCCACCCGGCTGCGGATGCCGTCCAGGCCTCCGGCGGCGTTGAGCGTGAAGGGCAGCATGAGGACGAAGATGCCCACGGTCTTGATGACGAACTGGACCTGGTCGGCCAGGGTGATGGACCACATGCCGCCGATGGTGGAGTACACCAGCACGATGGCGCCGCCGATGGCGATTGCCAGCGCACGGTCCCAGCCGAACAGGACCACGAAAATAGTGGCGTAGGCGCCGGTGGAGGTGGCACAGAGCATCAGGGTGTAGGCGAGCATGACGATGCCGGAGGTTTTGGTGGCCTGGCTGCCGTAGCGCAGGGACAGCATCTGGGAGACGGTGTAGATCTTGAGCTTCTGGATGGTGCCGGCGAAGAGCAGGCTCAACAGCAGGACACCGGCGCCGATCGCCACCACGAGCCACATGCCCGAGATGCCGAACTTGTAGCCCAGGCCGACGCCGCCGACAGTGGAGGCGCCGCCCAGGACCACGGCGGCCATGGTTCCGGTGTAGAGGAACGGCCCCAGGCGGCGGCCGGCCACGAGGAAGTCGCTGTTGTTTTTGGTGCGGGACTTGCCCCACCAGCCGAAGGCCAGCATCGCGGCCAGGTAGGCCACCACGATGGCGATATTGACGAAACTTGCGTCCATGATTTGGGGATCCTTGGAGCTTTGGCAGCTAGCGGCCGGTCCGGGAAACGGGGCTTCCAGGGCGGGGCTGCACTGAATGGAATCTGGGGGGAAGGCGGGGTTCCTTGCTGTGCCTCTCCTCGTGGGAGTTGTTTCACAAGCAACACATGTTTCATAAAAGCGTAGGCTGTGATTCGAGTAACAGTCAAGACGCAAAGGTCCGCGGCGAGGTTTGCCCGGCGTCACAGAAGGGCCGGGCCGATAATATGGCTCCAATGTTGGGGCCGTGCGGCCGGCCGTGAAAGGTTCATAAATGAAGGCACTACCAGTTGAGCCGAGCAATGTGCCGGTTGCCATCGGTTCAAGAATCCGTGCCGCCCGCCAGTCCCAGCGGCTCACGATCGAGCAGGTGGCCGACGCCACCGGATTGACCAAGGGTTTTCTGAGCCGCGTGGAGCGGGACCTGACTTCGCCGTCGGTGGCCTCGCTCGTGACGCTGTGCCAGGTTCTGTCGATCTCCATCGGCGACCTGTTTGCCGCACCCGAAACCCACCTGACCAAGCGCGACGCGGGACCTCGCATCTCCCTCGGCGGCCAGGGGATCGTCGAGCGGCTGCTGACCGCCCGGTCCGAGCGGCGCGTGCAGATTATCCAGGCCGTCATCGATCCGAGGGGCCGCGGCGAATCAGAGCTCTACGCCGTGGACTGCGACGTCGATGTCCTGCATGTCATCAAAGGGACCATCAGGCTCATCCTGACTAACGAGGAGTACGAACTCACCACCGGCGACACCGTGACTTTCCCCGGGCGGGAACCGCACACCTGGGTGAACCCCACCGACGAGCCCGTCGAAGTCCTGTGGGTGCTGGTGCCGGCGGCCAGCCGGTAGTTTGCCTCAAGCCCGGGCCGCCTGTCTTTTGGCGGCCCGGGTTTTTTCTTGCCCCGCTCCTGGCTGTTTCTGTAAACAGCCGGTGCACATTGGGCAACTTCGAGTGTATGATGGCTGTCACAACCCACTCTCGATCCTCGAAGGAGAGGCGTTCCTTTGGAAGAGCTGCGCATCGAGGCCAACGGCAACCTTGGCCCCATCGATTCATCCCGTATTCCCCGCTACGCCGGGGCGGCCACCTATGCCCGCCTGCCCCGCCTGGACCAGGTGGCCAAATCCGACATCACCGTGGTGGGTGTGCCCTTTGACTCCGGCGTTTCCTACCGCCCCGGCGCCCGCTTCGGCGCCAACCATGTCCGCGAGGCCAGCCGGCTCCTCCGCCCGTACAACCCGGCCTGGGACGTCAGCCCCTTCGAGAACTGCCAGGTGGCCGACGCCGGCGACATGGCCGTGAACCCGTTCAACATCAACGAAGCCATCGAGACCATCCAGCAGAACGCCCTCGACCTGACGGCGGCCGGGAGCAAGCTGCTCACCCTCGGCGGCGACCACACCATCGCGCTGCCGCTCCTGCGTGCCGCGGCCGAGCGCGCCGGCGGCCCCATCGCCATGCTGCACTTCGACGCCCACCTGGACACCTGGGACACCTACTTCGGCGCGGAGTACACCCACGGCACACCGTTCCGACGTGCCGTGGAGGAGGGCATCCTGGATACGGAGGCCATCAGCCACATCGGCACCCGCGGCCCGCTGTACGGGAAGAAGGATCTCGACGACGACCACCGCTTCGGCTTCGGCATTGTCACCTCCGCGGACGTCTACTACCAGGGCGTCCTCGAGACCGTGGCCAAGGTGCGGGACCGGATCGGAAACCGGCCCCTTTACATCTCCGTGGACATCGACGTTCTGGACCCCGCCCACGCGCCGGGAACCGGCACGCCGGAAGCCGGCGGCATCACCAGCCGGGAACTGCTCGAGATCATCCGTGGGTTCCGCGGCATGAACCTCGTCGGCGCCGACGTCGTTGAAGTGGCCCCGGCCTATGACCACGCCGAAATCACCGGCGTCGCCGCCAGCCACGTTGCCTACGAGCTCGTCACCCTGATGGCGGACAACACCGTTGCCGGGGACCGCTTCGGCGCCGAGACCGGCTACGCCGCCCAGGCGCTGGGCCGGGAAGTCCGCCGTCCGGCCGGCTTCGCGGCAGCCTCGCCGGCAACTGCTGACAATGGCGCTGTCCGCGCTGCCGTGGGGGAGTACTCCCAGTGACCGGCGTCGGGCCCGCCGGTGTCCGCAACGGCGGGGACCTCGTCGTCGAGACCCTCGAGGCGCTTGGCGCGAAGACGGTGTTCGGCATTCCCGGCCAGCACGCTCTGGGTCTTTTCGACGCAATGGGCCGGGGCAACCTGAAGTTCGTCTCCTCCCGCGTGGAGAACAACAGCGCCTTCGCCGCCGACGGCTACTCGCGGGCCACAGGCGAGGTGGGCGTGCTGTTCCTGTCCACCGGGCCGGGCGCGCTGACATCGCTCGCCGGGCTGCAGGAAGCCTACGCCACGGGTGTGCCCATGGTGGTGGTTGCCAGCCAGATCCCGCTTGAGGGCCTGGGCGCGCGGCGGAAGGGCATGCTGCACCAGCTGGATGACCAGAAGGCGTCCGCCGCGAACGTCACCAAGAGCCAGCGGCTGATCCAGCACGCCTCAGGCATCCCGTCCGCCATCCAGGACGCCTGGACCGAGGCGATCTCCTCGCCGCAGGGGCCGGTCTGGCTGGAGATCCCGCAGAACGTGCTGCTGGATCCCATCGTGGTGCCGCCCGTTGAGGACGCGCTCGCCGAGGCGGCGGACAACCCGCCGCGCGTCGAACTTGTCCGCGAAGCCGTGAAATGGCTGTCGGCGGCGGAGCGTCCGGCCATCATCGCCGGCGGCGGAACCCGCCGGGGCCGGGCGGAAAAATCACTGCTCTCGATCGCGGAAAAGCTCCGGGCACCCGTCATCTGCACGCCCGGCGGCAACGGGGCCTTCCCCTGGAACCATGAACTGTCGCTGCAGTCATGGATCGAGGACCGCCACATGACGGACCTCCTGGAGGACGCCGACGTGCTGGTGGTCATCGGGTCCTCGCTGGGCGAGGTCACGTCTAACTACTTCACCTTCGAACCGCGCGGCCGGATCATCCAGATCGACGCCGAACCGCGCGTTTTGGAATCCAACCGGCCCGGCCTGGGGATCCGCGCCGACGCCGGCCAGGCGCTCGCTGCCCTCGACGCGTCGCTCGTGGCAACCGCCGAGCCCCGGGCCGACTGGCACGGGACCTCGCCGGAGGACCTGGTCCGGGCGTCGCTGCGCAAGGTGAAGGAACGGCTGGAATCGCAGGATCTGGCCAAGGAACTGAAGTTCATGGCGGATATCCGCGAGGCAGTTCCGGCGGACATGCAGACGTTCTGGGACATGACCATTTCCGCGTACTGGGGCTGGAGCTGCTGGGACGCCCGCGAGGGCCAGTTCCACTCCGCCCAGGGTGCCGGCGGGCTCGGCTACGGGTTCCCGGCGGCGATCGGCGGGGCCGTAGGCCTGGAAACCGTGGGCAGGTCCGCGGCCTCGGCCCGGGTGCTGGCTGTCTCCGGCGACGGCTCGGCCATGTACTCCATCGCCGAACTCGCCACCGCCAAGCAGCACAACGTGCCCGTCACCTGGCTGATCGTGGACGACGGCGGCTACGGCATCCTGCGCGAATACATGGTGGGCGCCTTCGGGAAGGCCACGGCCACCGAACTCTCCCGGCCGGACTTCGTGAAGCTGGCGGAATCGTTCGGCGTTCCCGCCGCCCGGGTCGCGCCGGAAAACGTGGGGGACGCGCTCAAGGCGGCCTTCGCCGCGGACGGCCCGAACGTCGTCGTGGTTGAAACGCTGCTCAAGATGTTTGCCCCCACCCACGTGGACGCCTGACCCCGGCCCCGCGCTCTCCCAGCCCTGCGCCCACCCAGCGCGAACGTACAGTTGTGGCCCCATTTCCACCCGGATTTGGGGCCACAACTGTACGTTCGCGCTCCTGTCGTTAAGTGATGCCTGCCGACCTCACATTCGCTTAGTTTCCCAAAGCAACCTTTTATTGCTATAGTTGCCTAAGGCAAGCAATAAGGGGTTACTCATCATGGCAGTTGCACCAAACACAGCGGCCGCACTCGTACGCGAGATCTTCGACCTCCAGCGTGCGGTCCGGTGCGTCGCCGTCTCGAACTCACGCGGCCTTGAAGCGGGCATTGCACTGCAGGGCGTCCTGCGGTTCGTGGGGGAGAAGGAATCGCGGGCCACGCATCTGGCCGCGCGGCTCGGCGTCAGCGCCCCCGTCCTCAGCCGGCACATTGCGGAGCTTGAAGAACTCGGGCTGGTTCACCGCCGGCCCGACCCCGACGACGGCCGGGCGCAACTGGTGGCCCTCACCGACGCCGGCCGCGCGAAGCTGGTCGAGATCGAGGAACACCGCGTGGCCACCCTGCAGGAATTCCTGCAGGACTGGAGCCAGCAGGACGCCGAGGAGACGGCGAAAGTACTCTCCAAACTCTCGGAATCCCTTCGGGAATCCGCCCGGGCAACGACGGCCGGCCCCATCGCAACCACCAGCAAACGCAAGGAGCACATCAATGGCTAGCCACGCCGCCGTCTCCGGGACGGCCACGCCGCGTCCTGCGGCCCACATGCCGCAGGCGCCCATGACGCACCGCCAGATCATGGAGGCCCTGACCGGGCTCCTCGCCGCCTTCTTCACCGCGATCCTCAGCAGCACCATCGTGGCCAACGCGCTGCCCACCATCATGTCCGAGCTCAAGGGCACCCAGACGGACTTCGCATGGGTCATCACCGCAGCGCTGCTGGCCAACGCGGCCACCACCCCCATCTGGGGCAAGCTCGCCGACCTGTTCGACAAGAAGGTCCTGGTCCAGTTGAGCATCGTGATCTTTGTGGCGGGATCAGTGATGGCCGGCCTGTCCCAGACCATCCCGCTGCTGCTCACCGCCCGTGTTGTCCAGGGCATCGCGATGGGCGGCCTGACGGCCCTGGCCCAGGCCATCATCGGCTCCATGATCCCGCCGCGCGACCGCGGAAAGTACTCCGGCTACATGGGCGCGGTCATGGCCGTCGGCACGGCCGGCGGGCCGCTGCTGGGCGGCTTCATCGTCGACAGCCCGCTGGGCTGGCGCTGGACGTTCTTCGTCTGCGTGCCGCTCGCCGTCGTCGCACTGATCCTGCTCCAGATCACCCTGAAGATCCAGCACGTCAAGCGGCCGGCCAGGATCGACTGGCTCGGCTCCATCCTCCTCACCTCCGGCGTCAGCCTGCTCCTCATCTGGGTGTCGTTCGCCGGCAACCCCGACTACTACGACTGGTGGTCCTGGCAAACGGCACTGATGGTGGGCGGCGGCGTCGTGCTGCTGGCGCTGCTGGTGGTGGTTGAATCCAAGGTTCCGCAGCCCATCATTCCGCTGAAAATCATCTCCGAGCGCACCACCGCGCTGGCCATCTGGGCCTCCATGGCGGTGGGTGTGGCGATGTTCGGATCCTCGACCTTCCTGGGCCAGTACTTCCAGGTGGCCCGCGGCGCCACGCCAACCGAGGCCGGCCTCCTGACCCTGCCCATGATCGCCGGCAACCTGATCGGCTCCGTGGTTTCCGGTCAGATGATCAGCCGCACCGGCAAGTGGAAGCGCTACCTGGTGGCCGGCTCCGTGCTGCTGATCGGCGGGCTGGGCCTCGCAGGCACCATGGACCACACCACGGAACTGTGGCAGTCCGGCGTCTTCACGGCGGTCCTTGGCCTGGGGCTTGGCATGCTGATGCAGAACCTTGTGCTGGCGGTCCAGAACACCGTCAGCGCCAGCGACATCGGCACCGCCAGTGCGTCCGTGGCGTTCTTCCGCTCGGTGGGCGGCGCGATCGGCGTGTCCGTGCTGGGCGCGATCATGAGCAACCGGGTCAAGGAGCTCGCTGTCCAGGGTCTCGCCGACGCCGGTATCAAGGCCGGCTCCGGCGCGTCCGGGGCCAGCCTCGACCTGGCCGACATGCCTGCCCCCATCCGGGACATCATGCGGGCCGCCTACGGCGATGCCACGGCGGAAATCTTCCTGATCGCCGGCGTTATCGCGGTTGTTGCCCTCATCGCCGTGCTCCTGATCAAGGAGAAGCCGCTGCGCCGGACAGTGGATATACGCCCGGAAGCCGCTGCCGACTCTGCTGCCGACTCTGCTGCCGAGCCCGAACAGGGTTCCGGACTTCCCGCTGGCGACTATTCCGACGACGACCTCGAGCGTGAGTTCGCGGAAGTACTGACCCGCCAGCTGGCCGATGACGCCAAGGCGCCGTCCTACCCCGGCCGGCAGCGGACACCGGAACCCGTCCTGCCGATGAACGAACCGCCTGCGCGGGCGCGGACCATGCTCGCCGAGATGCACAACCGGCCTGCGGACCTGCTTCCGCTCATCCAGGAAACGCAGGGGCTCCTCGCGGAGCAGCAGCTTCAGCTGGCCAAGGCCCTGAACGCCGTCGCCCGCCAGACCGAACAGCAGAGCATCATCGCGCAGGAGCAAGCCCGGGTGAGTGAAGAGCTGAAGGCGCTAAGCCGGCGGCTGGCCAAGGAACGGAAGCTTCAGAGCGCCGCCGCGCACTACATCGCCTCCCACGGCAAGCACCGCGGCGAATAACAAGGCGAATAAACAGGGCGACTGGCCATCCCGCTGATGGAGTTTTTGTACAGATAATGGCCGCAAAACCGCGGTTAGAGGCCGATATCTGTACAAAAACTCCAGTTAAGGGGAGGGGAGTACGACGGCGGGGGCGGGCTTGGGTGCTTAGGTGTCGGCTCGCGTGTGGCCGGGTATGTCGTGGGCGGGGAGAGCGCCGGCGTCGTCCGCTGGGATGATCTTCGCCCGGGACGTTTCACACGGGCAACAGATTTCGTAGAGTTGGAAGGCTTTGGCTGTCAGACCCGTCTGCTACTACTTCTCTTGACTCATTCGCGCTCTCCCGAAGGATCCGTGAGCATGCTCGTCACCTTGATACGGCGTTATTCCAGACCGTATTTGCCGTACATCCTGGCTGTCATCGCGTTCCAGCTGGCATCCACCATTGCGGCGCTCTACCTGCCCAGCCTCAACGCCCAGATCATTGATGAAGGCGTCTCGCGCGGCGACACCGACTTCATCTGGCGCACGGGGGCTGTGATGCTCCTCGTGGCCTTCATTCAGGTGGGCACGGCCATTGCCGGGGTCTACTTCGGGTCGAAGACCGCCATGGCCGTGGGCCGGGACCTCCGCCGCGGTGTTTTCCGCAAGGTGACCAGCTTCTCCGCCAAGGACGTCAACGCCTTCGGCGCACCCACCCTGATCACCCGCGGCACTAACGATGTCCAGCAGGTCCAGATGCTGGTGCTGATGGGCCTGAACTTCATGGTCTCCACGCCGATCATGTGCATCGGCGGCATCATCATGGCCCTGCGCGAGGACATCAACCTGTCCTGGCTGGTCTGGGTCTCGGTCCCGATCCTCTTTGCGGTGGTGGGGTACCTCGTGGTGCGCCTGATGCCGCTGTTCCGCTCCATGCAGAAGAAGATCGACCGCATCAACGAGGTCCTGCGCGAGCAGATCATCGGCATCCGCGTGGTGCGCGCCTTTGTCCGCGAACCCTACGAAACGGAGCGGTTCGGCCAGGCCAACAAGGAACTGACGGACGTGTCGCTGAAGATCGGTGCGCTGTTCGTCCTGATGTTTCCCGCCATCGGCATGATCCTGCACCTGTCCACCGCCGCCGTGCTTTGGTTCGGCGGCCAGCGCGTGGACTCCGGCGACATGCAGGTCGGTTCCCTGACAGCCTTCCTGCAGTACCTGCTCCAGATCCTGATGGCCGTCATGATGGGCACCTTCATGGCCATGATGATCCCGCGGGCGTCCGTCTGCGCCGACCGCATCGGCGAGGTGCTCGACGTCGAACCTTCAATCCACGACCCCCAGCAGCCCGTCACCCCGGGCCAGATGGAAGGCGTGGTGGAGTACCGCAACGTCACGTTCGCCTACCCCGGAGCCGAGGCGCCGGTCCTGAGCAACATCAGCTTCACCGCCAGGCCGGGGGAGACCGTGGCCATCATCGGTTCCACCGGCGCCGGCAAAACCTCCCTGCTGTCGCTGCTGCCGCGGCTCTACGACGTCGCTGACGGTGAGGTGCTCCTCGACGGCGTGCCTGTCGGCCGGCTGGACCGGGACGAAATCACCAGGCGCGTTGCCCTGGTTCCGCAGCGGCCCTACCTCTTCTCCGGAACCATCGAGCACAACCTCCGGTTTGGAAAACCTGAAGCGACCGACGACGAACTCTGGCATGCCCTGCATGTGGCCCAGGGCGATGCTTTCGTGAAGGAAAAGAAAAACGGGCTCGCATCCCGGATCGCCCAGGGTGGCACCAACGTCTCCGGCGGCCAGCGCCAGCGGCTGTGCATTGCGCGCGCCCTGGTCACCCGGCCCAGGGTTTACCTGTTCGACGATTCCTTCTCGGCTCTGGATGTGGCCACCGACGCCCGGCTGCGTGCCGCGCTCAAGCGAACCACAGCGGACGCCACCGTCATCATCGTCGCGCAGCGCATCTCCACGATCACGGAAGCGGACCAGATCCTGGTGCTGGACAACGGCAGGATCGTGGACCGGGGAACGCACGAGGAACTCCTCGAAACATCGCCCACCTACCAGGAAATTGTTGAGTCCCAGCTGAGCGTGGAGGAAGTGGCATGAGCGCCGACAAGAAGGGCAGCGGCCCTGCCGAAAGCTCCACGAAGGCAGCAAACGAAGCCGCTGTGCTCGAGGACGACGACTTCGTCGAGGAGGAGTACAAGCCGGGCGAGGCCGACGGCGGCATGTTCGGCGCGATGCCGGCCAAGAAGGCCCAGCAGTTCTTGCCCTCGGCCAAGCGGCTCATGGGCCTGCTGAGGCCGGAAGCCGCCGGCATCTACGTCGTCGTGGGCATGGTGATCGTGTCGGTTATCCTCAACGTCATCGCCCCCAAGGTGCTGGGCCAGGCCATGGACGTCATCTTCGGCGGCGTCGTCGGCAAGCAGCTGCCTGCCGGAGTCAGCAAGGACCAGTTCGTCGAGGGACTGCGGGCGCAGGGCCAGAACAACTTCGCGGACATGGTCGCCCGGATGGAGCTGGTGCCCGGAACCGGCATCGACTTCCAGAAGCTGACGGTCCTGATCTCAGCCGTGCTGCTGATGTACTTCGTTGCCAACATCTTCCTCTGGCTCCAGGGCTACATCCTGAACAGGATCGTCATGAAGGTGATCCGGCAGCTCCGCGACGACACCGAGAAGAAACTCAACCGGCTGCCGCTGAACTACTTCGACACCCGCCAGCGCGGTGACGTGCTCTCCCGGGTGACCAACGACGTCGACAACGTCCAGCAGGCGCTGCAGCAGGCGTTCGCCCAGCTCATCAGCTCGGTGCTGACGGTGGTCGGCATCGTCATCATGATGTTCATCGTCTCGTGGCAGCTGGCCCTGATCGCCCTCATCGCGCTGCCGCTGTCCGGTGCCGCGGCCGGCGTGATCGGTGCGCGCAGCCAGAAGCTGTTCGCCGCGCAGTGGAAGAACACCGGTGAGCTGAACGGCCAGATCGAGGAGTCCTTCTCCGGGCACGACCTGGTGCGGGTCTTTGGCCGCGAAGCCGACATGCTGGAACGCTTCGAGGAACGCAACGAGGCCCTGTACAAGGCCAGTTTCGGCGCGCAGTTTGTCTCCGGCATCATCTTCCCCGTCATGCAGTTCGTCTCCTACCTCAGCTACGTCGGCATCGCGGTGGTGGGCGGTCTGCGCGTTGCCTCCGGCAGCATGAGCCTGGGCGACGCGACGGCCTTCATCCAGTACTCCCGCGAGTTCACCCAGCCGCTGGGACAGATGGCGGGCATGGCCAACATGCTCCAGTCCGGTGTGGCGTCCGCCGAGCGCGTGTTCGAGTTTCTGGATGCAGATGAGCAGGACGCCGAGACCGCCACGCAGCACCTGCCGGCCAAGGCCGACGGCCACGTGGAGTTCCAGGACGTCACGTTCAGCTACACGCCGGACAAGCCGCTGATCGAAAACCTGTCCTTCACCGCGGAGCCGGGGCACACGGTGGCCATCGTCGGCCCCACCGGCGCGGGCAAGACCACCCTGGTGAACCTGGTCATGCGCTTCTATGAGCTCAACTCCGGGTCCATCACGCTCGACGGCGTGGACGTCACCCAGCTGAGCCGGGCCGAGCTCCGCTCCAAGGTGGGCATGGTGCTGCAGGACGCCTGGCTGTTCGGCGGCTCCATCTACGACAACATCAGGTACGGCAATCTGGATGCCACCGAGGAGCAGATCATGGCGGCGGCCAAGGCCACGTTCGTGGACCGCTTTGTCCGCGCGCTTCCGGATGGCTACGGCACCATCATCGATGAAGAGGGCAACAACGTCAGCGCGGGCGAAAAGCAGCTCATCACGATCGCCCGCGCCTTCGTGGCCAACCCGTCGCTGCTCATCCTGGACGAGGCGACCAGCTCGGTGGACACCCGCACGGAACTCCTGGTGCAGAAGGCCATGGCCGCGCTGCGCACGGACCGGACCAGCTTCGTCATCGCGCACCGCCTCTCGACGATCCGTGACGCCGACACCATCCTGGTCATGGAGAACGGCAAGATCGTGGAACAGGGCAACCACCAGGCCCTCCTCGCCGCCCAAGGCGCCTATTACCGGCTGTACATGTCGCAGTTCGCCGGCGCTGATGTAGAAGAGACGCCCGTGGACGATTCGACGGCGGTGCACAGCTGACCGCGCACAACTCCGGAGGCCACCCGGCCCCCCGGCGCATCGAGGTATCCGTGCCCATGCGCTGGGGGGACATGGACGCCTACGGGCACATCAACAACGTGGAGATCGTCCGCATGCTGGAGGAAGCCCGCATCGCCGCCTTCGGCCCGCCCGCCGGTGCCGGACTGCCAGGGATCGATCCCCGCGTGTCACTGTTCAACGACGTTCCCAAGGGCACCATGGCCCTCGTGGTGGACCACCGGATCCGGTATGTGAAAACGCTCGAGTACCGCAACATTCCGGCGGCCGTCCAGGTGTGGGTGGGCGCAGTCAAGGGCGCGAGCTTCGACATCCACTATCTTGTGCAGGACCCCGTAACTGGCGACGATTGTGTGAAGGCCTCAAGCCATTTGGCCTTCGTCGATGAAGCCACCGGAAGGGTACTGCGGCTGACTCCGAAGCAGAAGCAGCTGCTGGAGCCCTTCATTGAGCGCAAGGAGCATTGACCGTGGGAACAAGGAACCTGGGAAAGAAAAACAGGGCACGGAAGAAGAAGTCCTGGAAGGAACTTCCGCCTGCTGCCCGCATCGGCACCATCGTCATCGGGGCCGCGCAGCTGGCGTTCCTCGCGGCGGCCCAGCGCGACCTTTCGCGCCGCCCGGCCGAGCAGATCCGCGGCTCGAAGATGTTCTGGCGGCTGGCAACCCTGGTCAACTTCGTCGGCCCGGGCTGCTATTTCGCGTTCGGCCGGAAGCGGCTGCCTGCGGTTACCCGGAAGTAGCTTTACCGTCCGCCATGGTGCCGGCGTTCAGGTTTACCCTGTAAATTTGAACGCATGACTCCCGCCCCGAAGCCTGCCATGCACCGCGCCCTCGGAGTCTCCAAAGAGATCGAGGACGCCGCGTGGTTCGTGCTCGGCGCCGGTCTGCAGGGCCGGCCATCAGCGCTCGACGGCCGCACGCAGACGTGGACGGCGGAGGCCGCGGCGGAGCTGCTCGAACGGCTTGAGCGCGGGGTTGCCGACGCCAAGGCGCCGATGATGACCAACCTGCGGCACAACCTGGCGGACGCGTCCCCATCGGCGAAGCAACTGGCCGTGGAGCTCCTCTTCCTGCAGTCCCTGCCGCTGGCGCACGAGGTCAAGTCGCTCAAGGTCAAGCGCGCGAGGGTCGCCGAGGCAGCGTCCTGGCTGGAGCCGCCGCTGGAGCTCCCCGAGGAGCTGTACCGGGGCATGACCGACCACGGCGTCATCCGGGACCGGACAGCCGAGTTCAACTGGACCATCTGGGACCACCTGAAATGGCTTTGCCGGTTCGTGCACTACATCGACCGGCAGTCCAGCGCGGTCATCAGCGAGGCGCTGAGGGATCCGCTGGCCTTCCACCAGCTGGCGGCGGGCACGCCCGAGGACCAGCCGGCCATCCGGCGCAGCATCGAATACCTCGCCTGGCCCAGCTACTTCGAGCCGGTGGTGGCGGACATCGAACGCCAGGAGATCAGGGATGCCTTCGCCTCGCTGGTCGGCGGCGCGAAAGGGGACAGCGAGGAGGAAATCACCGCTGACATCCGCCGCATCCGCCTGCACCTGGACGAGCAGGCCGGCCAGCGCATCGACTGGTACTCCCGGCAGCTGGTGAGCCAGTGGCGGAAGGTCGGGGATCCGGGCCGCAGGGCCTGGCTGCTGCGCACCCACCACGACAATGCCGAGCTCCTGGCTGCCTGGCAGGCAGAGGAGAAGGTGACGCTCGACGTCGAACACCTCCGCCTGCTCGACGCCGGCGTAACGGCGGGGCTGGTACAGCACGCCGTGGACGAGGACTACAAGCACCTCGGCTACGTGGAGCGGGAGGACACCAAGACGGCCGTCTTCGCCTTCCTGACCGTAATGAAGCCAGGCGACCTCGCGCTGTACCAGAGCGCCGGTGCCGTCCGGATCGGCGTCGTGCTCGGGGAGCCGGACCACAACGGCGACAACCGGCGGATGCGCCGCAAGGTGCGCTGGTTCGACGAAGCCCATGCCGTGACCGACCTGCCGCGCCACATCCAGCGCCAGCTGGCCACCCCGGGCATCGTCGTCGACGTCACCCGGGTGGTGCAGGCGGTGCAGGCGCTGCTCCCGGCCGAAGCGGAAACCGAGCCCGACGCTGATGCGTCGCCGGCCACCGTCGCCCTCCCCGTACTCGGCGGCTTCCGCCCCGTCACCCGGCAGTTCGCTGACTCCCTCCATATGGAGGTGGAGCCGCTGCAGGAGATCGCCGACCTGCTCGAGGAGAACCGGCAGCTGGTCCTGTACGGGCCGCCGGGGACCGGCAAGACCTACCTGGCCAAGCACCTCGCCGCCGAATTGGCGCAGGACAGCACCGACGAGCGGGTGAAGCTCGTCCAGTTCCATCCGTCCTACGCCTACGAGGACTTCTTCGAGGGGTACCGGCCGGACAAGACGGACGAGGGGCAGGTCTCCTTCAAGCTCGTTGCCGGCCCGCTGCGACGGCTCGCGGAGGAGGCAGCGAAGCCCGGCAACGAGTCGAAGCCGTACTTCCTCATCATCGACGAGATGAACCGCGCGAACCTGGCGAAGGTGTTCGGTGAGCTGTACTTCCTGCTGGAATACCGCGATGACCGGATCTACCTGCAGTACAGCCCCAACGAACCGTTCACGCTCCCGGACAACCTGTACATCATCGGCACCATGAACACGGCGGACCGCTCCATCGCGATGATGGACGCCGCGATCCGCCGCCGCTTCGCCTTCATCGAACTGCACCCGCAGACCGAGCCGGTGAAGGGCTCGCTGCTGCGGTTCCTGGAGGCCCGGCAGCTGGACACCACGCCGGCGCTGCTGCTGGATGCGCTCAACCAGGCCATCGATGAGTGGGACCGTGACCTGATGATCGGTCCGTCCTACTTCATGAAGAAGGCCGCGCGGACGCCTGCCGGCCTGCGGCGAATCTGGAAGTACGAGCTCATGCCGCTGCTGGAGGAGCATTACCACGGGCAGCTGAACCGGGCCCAGCTTGAGGAGCGCTTCGGGCTGGACCAGCTCCTGGAACGCCTTGCGGCTCGCTAGTCCCGCGGGCTTCGCGACGGGTACCGGCACGGCTGCCCGCGGCAGCCGCGGCGGCGTCCCTGCCCGGCGGCACATCGTTCTGGACGAGCTTTCCGGCGGTACCGTGGAGAAGCTCGACCCGGTCAGCGCCGCCTTCCTGAACTCCAGCGGCCTGGCCAAGGCAACACCCATGGGCATGGGGCTCTTCCGGATTGAGCCTGTCGGCAAGGTGGGCTCGGTGCGCACTCCGCAGGTGCAGCTCGACGTGCGGCCCAAGGACCGGCTGGGGCTGAGCCGGCTGCTCTTCCTGCTGAGCTACGCCGGAGACCAGGGCTTCCGCGACGACACCGTCGCAGCGGACGAGGACGCCGAGCTGTGGAGCGCCCTTGCGGCGTCCCTGGCGCAACTCGCCGAGCGTGCCCTGCAGCGCGGTGTCCTGCAGGGTTACGTCACCGTGGACGACTCGCTCCGGACGGTCAAGGGCCGCATCCGCATCTCCGACCAGATATCCCGCCGGCCGGGTATGCTGGTGCCGCTGGAAGTGTCCTACGACGAGTTCACAGAGGACATCCCGGAAAACCGCATCCTGCGCGCCGCCCTCGACCGCATGTCCCGCGTCCCGGGAGTTCGCCCGGACGTCCTCGGCCGCCTTCGGCAGCTGAAGGGAAAGCTCGACGGCGTCACCCGCCTCCACGCGGGCGCCCCGCTTCCGCAGTGGCGGGCCAGCCGGCTGAACCTTCGCTACCACGCGGCGTTGAGGCTCTCGGAGGTGATCCTGCGCAATGCTTCCGCGGAAGCGGGGGAGGGCAAACAGCAGACGGCGAGCTTCGTCGTCGACATGGCAAAGGTCTTTGAGGATTTCGTGGGTGCGGCACTGCGCCGGGCCATGGCGGCTTTTCCCGGCGAAATGAGGCTGCAGTACAACGCAATGCTGAACGAGGCGGTCCGGGACTCTGACCGGCTGACCGTGAACCCGGACGCCGTGCACCTGCTGGGCGGCCGGCCGGTGGTGGTGTACGACGCCCAGTACCGCGCCGGCAGCGATCAGGGCGCTTCCCTCACGGCCGACCATTTCCAGATGCTGGCCTACTGCACGGCCTTGCGCGTGCCCACGGCCTGGCTGGTCTACGCCGGCGCGGGCGAGATGAAGCTGCGGCGCATCCTCAACACCGACATCGACATCGTGGAGTTTCCGCTCGATCTTTCCCGCCCGCCGTCGGAGATTCTGGCAGCGGTGGCCGACCTTGCCGAGCAGTCCTGGGGAGAAGTGGTCCGCCAGGCGAGCCTCGGCCGCTAGAACTGCGGCTCCTCCGGCTCGCCTTGCAAGTCGGAGCCGCAAGGTTCGGGACCATGCATCTCGGAACTGTGGAGGGAGACCAGATGCTCCAGCAGCGCCTGCTCCGGAGACCCGACATTATGCGCAAGGCAGCGCCGAAGCCTGCTTCTCGCGCCGGCGCAGGCCGGATCGGTGTCCTCGAGCACGGACGCAATGATGCCTAGGACCTGCCGCCGCAAGGAGTCGATTTGGGGGCAGTGCGCGCCAGCATCTTGTTCGGCAGGGCGTTCAGGCGCCGGATTGTCCAGGGAGATTGTGGGCGGTACTTCCATCCGGAAGTCTTCGGCGTGGAAGTAGGCATTGGAGTGGAGAAAATTGTGGGCATCCCACCGGAGATAATCTGCCACGCTGACACTTCAACTTTCGGTTATACCCCATTGTGGGCAGTGACCGGGCAGGTCCATTTGCCTAGGCGCCTGCAACTGTGAGCCGTGCACCCAAACGGGAGCAGAATCGGTACCCGAAGACGGCACGCGCTTAATAGAACAATATCCCAAGACAGACAGGTCTGTCTTGCATTTGGGGATAGAATATTCCTAATGGCAGAGGTACCCAGCGCCAAGCCGTGGAGCGCCGGGGGAGTACCTTCCGGAGGGCTTCAAACTGGACCGCAGCCCGCCGCCGCACCGCGTTTCCCGTTCACGGCGGGAGGCCGGTCGTTTGGCGAAGAGATTGCGGCGTCCGGTGCTGCCGGAATGCGCGAACGGATCGTTGACGCGGCCTACGACCTCTTCGCCAGCCGCGGTATCCGGGACGTCGGCATCAATGAACTCATCAGCAACTCGGGCGTCGCAAAGGCCACCTTTTACCGCCACTTCGCGTCCAAGGATGAGCTGGTGCTGGCTTTCCTCGAGAAGCGTGACCAGGTGTGGACGGTCAACGCCATCGTGGGGGAGGCCAGGCGCAGGGCTGACGCCCCCGAGCAGCAGCTGCTCGCCATCTTCGACGTGTTCGCGGACTGGTTCCACCGCACGGACTTTGAAGCCTGTTCCTTCATCAATGTGCTGCTGGAGATGGGTGCCTCGCACCCGCTGGGGCGGGCCAGTATCGACTACCTCGCCAAGATCCGCGGGCACGTGAAGCAGCTCGCGGACGAGGCAGGGTTGCAGCGGTCCGACGACTTCTCGCGTTCATGGCACATCCTGATGAAGGGATCGATCATCTCCGCGGCGGAGGGCGATCTTGAGGCCGCCCAGCGGGCCCGCCGCATGGGCGGGTGGCTGATCGAGGATCACCGGGTGTAGCCGGTAGGGACGCGGCGCCGCACGGGGCGCGGCCGTCCGGATAAGTGTCATGAACTCAGTTCTGCACCGGCACGGCGAACGTGAACGTGGTGCCTTTGCCGACTTCGCTGGCGAGCGAGACGCGGCCCCCGTGGGCTTCCACGATGGCCTTGCTGATGGACAGCCCCAGCCCGACGCCCGGGATCGTGGAGTTGCGGACGGCTGCGGACCTGAAGAACTTGGCGAAGACCTCCTCCTGGTCCTGCTGGCTCATGCCCATGCCCGTGTCGCTCACGCTGCACACCATGTGCCCGTCCTCGGACCGCAGGGACACCACAACGTCGCCGCCGTCGGGGGAGTACTTGATGGCGTTCGAGACAAGGTTGTCCAGCACCTGGGAGATGCGCGCGGCGTCGATGTGGGCCTCAAGCCTGTCCGGTGCGTCGGCTCGGAGCCGGATGCCGGATTCTGCGGCGCGCGGCAGGGCGGCGGTGACGCTGGTGCGCACCAGCTCGGCCACGTTCACGGCCTCCGGGGTCACGAGCAGCTGGCCGTTGCGGCTGGAGAGCAGGTCCGAGACCAGCGTGAGCAGCCGCTCCGAGTTCCGCCGGATGATCTCCAGCGGGCCGCGCTGGGAGTCGGTGAGGTCGTCGTCGTCGTCGTCCAGAAGTAGTTCGACGTACCCAAGAATCGAGGTGAGCGGCGTCCGGAATTCATGGGAGACATTGGAGACGAAGTCGTCCTTGGCGGCCAGTGCGTTCACCAGTTCGGTGACGTCGCTGAACACAATGACAGAGCCGGCGAAATCGCCGTCCTGGTCCTTCATGGGCCTCGCGCTGGTGGAGATCGCGCGCTGTTCGGCGCCCGCGCCGAGCCACACCAGGTAGTCGGTGAATTCCTCGCCGAGGATCGCGCGGCGGACGGGCCGCTGATCGTTGGGAAGCAGAGTGGTGCGGTCGGCGGCGAACACCAGCAGCTGGGACTCGTTGGGATCGTCGATGGTGGGCGGAGTTGCCAGCTGGTGGTGCTTGCGCTGCTTGCGGTTCATCAGGATGTCATTGCCCTGGGCGTCGACGGCGAGGACCCCCAGGTGGACCGTGTCCAGGACCGTGTTCAGCAGCCGTTCCTGGCGTTTGCTTCCGGTCAGCACGCCCCGCAGCTGGGAGTCCTTTTCCTCGAGGTCCCGCTGCTGCCGGACCATGCTGAGCGTCATCACGGACACGGTGACGCCAACGCCCAGCATCATCACGGGCAGCAGGAAGGAGCGCGCAAGGTCCTGGCCCGAGATGGCGCCGCGGAGAAACAGCGGTATCCAGATGATGCCCAGGGGACCGAAGAAGGACAGTGCCACTGCGGCCCTGGGGAACAGCCCGGAGGCGCACATCCAGATGACAGGAAAAACGGCCATGAGGCTGAGGCCAGTCAGGCTGTCCTGTCCGCCTTCCCGGCCAAGCGCGATCGAGACGAGGTCCAGGAGGGGTACCACCAGGAACGAGGGATAGGGCAGCCGGTGCCAGGGAACGGCGTAGCAGAGGACCAGTATTACTGCCTGCGACAGCAGAAAACTGATGAAAAGGGGGTTCAGCAGCGTTTCGGGGAAAAACGCCAGAATAAGAAAAGCTGTGATTCCTGCCGTTACGGAAAGCGGCATTTGGCTCAGCAGGACCCTGCCCCGCAAGGAATACTCATGGAATGGCCGCCGGAAAAGCAGGATCCGGCCGGAGGAATCTTTCCAGGCGATACTGCTCATGGGCGATGGTCCGTCGGGACACGGCGTGAGAAACGCATAGGAGCAGGATATCCGCCGGGAGCTATACTGCAGACGGGATGTAGCGGGCTGAGGGGGCTGCAATGGGTGATACACGCGTGGGACTGGTCATTGAGGATGACCACGATATCCGCGAATTGGTGCGCGTTGTTTTGACGCAGGCCGGATTTGAGGTGCGCGCCGCGAGCAGCGGAGCCGAGGGCGTACTTGCCGCCAAAGAACTGGACCCGGCGGTCATCACGCTCGACCTCGGACTGCCGGACATCGACGGCTTCGAAGTCGCCAGACAGATCCGCCAGTTCTCCGACGCCTACATCGTCATGCTGACTGCCCGTGCAGAAGAGCTTGATACCCTGATCGGCCTTGAGTCAGGCGCTGACGACTACCTCACCAAGCCGTTCCGTCCGCGCGAGTTGCGTGCCCGCGTTGCGGCCATGATGCGCCGCCCGCGTTCGACGCCGGATCTCGCCGAAGAGCCCGGCTCACCGGCCGCCGCGGCGAACGAGGGGCGGAAATACACGCACAACGGACTGGATCTGAGCTATGAATCCCGTACCGTTGCCGTGGATGGCCATGAACTGAGCCTGACGCGCACCGAGTTCGACCTCCTGCATGCCCTGCTCGAGGCGGGCCGCATGGTCCGTACCAAAGCGGATCTGGTGCGGCGCCTGCGGGACGAGCCGTACGACGTCGGAAGTTACATCAGCGAGGCGGACGAGCGGTCCGTGGAAGTGCACATGGGAAACCTGCGCAAGAAACTCGGCGATTCCGCGCAGAACCCGCGCTGGCTGCAGACTGTCCGCGGCGTGGGTTACCGCTTGGCCCCCGCCGATAACTGAGCTTCGCGGCGTCGCTCCGGGTCAGCATGCCGCGGATCAGCCCGCCGCAAGGAACGATTCGAGCTGTTTCTCCACGGCGGAGAGGTCCCTGAGCTCGCACTCCCAGACGGTGAGCACCTCCCAGCCGTCCTGTTCGAGCTGACGGCGCTGACTGGCGTCGCGGTCCCGCGTGCGGGTGCGTTTCGTTTCCCAGAATTCGGCGTTGGCCTTGGGGGCGTGCTGGCCCACCCTGCAGTCATGGAAGTGCCAGAAGCAGCCGTTGACGAAGATGACCTTGCGCCGGCCGGCGAAGACGAGGTCAGGGTTGCCGGGCAGCTTGATGCCGCGGGCGGCGCCGTGCAGGCGGTACCGGTAGCCCTTGGCGTGCAGGAGCCGGCGCACCAGCAGTTCGGGCTTGGTGTTCTTGCCACGGATCCGGGACATGTTCCAGCTGCGCTGCTCAGGTGTCAGCCGGTCGGCCATGCTCCCAGTCTAGGCCGGCGGGCCAGCTAGAAGTCGCGCTCCGGCTGCTCGCCGAACTGGAAGTGCCGGCCGCTGACGGAGCCGGGGTCGATCTCCACGTAGAAGTCCTTCAGCGTAGGAACCCAGGAGCCGAGCCCGAGTTCCTCGGCTTCGCCAATCTCAGCCGACTTGCTCAGCACGCGGGCAGTTCCTCGGAGCACCACGGACCACGCCTGGTCCGACATGATGCCGTCCGTCTCGAACAGGACCTTGTCGTTGATGGTCACTTGGGCGAGCTTGTTGCCTGGCGCGGTGCGGAAGTACAGCTTCCTGCGGCTGGTCACGTAGTTGACGGGGAAGATATCCGGCTCGCCCGCCACGGTGACCACAAGCCTGCCGTGCTTGGTGTTCTCCAAAAGCTGCCAGCACTGCTCTTCGTCGAGGATCAGGATGGGATCGCCGTCGGCGTGGTTGAACATCATGTGCTCCATTCTTCTACGGCCCGTAGAAAAAGGACAGGGGTATGCACAGATTTTCCCAATAATGGCGCTGGTGCGCCATGGGTGCGGGTGGGCCGGCTTGACGGGCCTGTCGGTTTCTTTACATCGCTGTAATACGCCCGGAACCACACTGTCGCACGGCGTGACTAGCGTCGGCAAGGACAAAGCCGGTGACGAATGCGGAGGCCCCATGACTAATGACCTGAAGGACAGCGAACTGTTGGAAGGCCGTGGCGGAGGCCCGGCGGCGGGAGCTGCCGCCGTCGGGCTGGAAACCCAGCGGCAGGCGGGCGGCAACGCGGACGCCATGAGCGCCACCAGGGAGAGCCTGGAGGATTACACGCTCCGGTTCGCGCCGCGGTCGTACCGCAAGTGGAGCGCAGGTGTGGTGGCGACAAGCGCGCTGGGTGGGATTGCCTACCTGGCCGATTTCTCCATTGGAGCGAATATCGGCATTGCCTACGGCACGGTGAACGCGATCCTCGGAATTATCGTGGCCGCCGTGATTATCTTCGCCACCGGTTTTCCGCTTGCCTATTACGCGGCCCGCTACAACATTGATTTGGACCTGATTACCCGCGGCTCCGGGTTCGGCTATTACGGTTCGGTGGTGACGAACGTGATTTTTGCGACCTTCACGTTTATTTTCTTCGCGCTGGAGGGGTCGATCATGGCGCAGGGCCTCGAACTGGGGCTGGGAATACCGCAGTGGCTGGGTTACGCCGCGTCAACGGTCATCATCATTCCGCTGGTCATTTATGGGATGAACACCTTGGCCAAACTCCAGGTCTGGACAACGCCGCTGTGGCTGCTCCTGATGGTGGTTCCGGTCGGCTACCTGCTGATGTCCCATCCCGGCAGCATTGACGACTTCTTCGCATACACCGGCAGTTCCGGTGCCGCGGGTATGAACCTCGCCTCGGTCATGCTGGCTGCGGGCGTCTGCCTGTCGCTCATGGCGCAGATCGCCGAGCAGATCGACTACCTGCGCTTCATGCCGCCCAAGACCGCGGACAATAAGGGCGCGTGGTGGCGTGCCGTGATCCTTGCCGGGCCGGGGTGGGTCCTGTTTGGTGCCGTCAAGCAGATTGTCGGCATGTTCATCGCCGTCTACCTGATTGCCAAGCTGGATCCGGCGGCATCGGCGACGGCGAATGAGCCCGTGCACCAGTTTCTTGGCGTCTACGAGGAGATGATGCCGGCATGGCTGGCCATGAGCCTGGCCGTGGTGCTGGTGGTCATTTCCCAGATCAAGATCAACGTCACCAACGCGTACTCCGGTTCGCTGGCGTGGACCAACAGCTTCACCCGGGTGACCAAGACCTACCCCGGGCGCATGGTGTTCGTGGCGGTGAATCTGCTGATTGCGCTGGTCCTGATGGAAGCCAGCATGTTCGACTTCCTCAATGCGATCCTGGGCTTCTATGCCAACTGCGCCATGGCTTGGGTGGTCACGGTGGCCTCGGACATCGCCATCAACAAGTACGTGCTGAAGATTTCGCCTAAGACTCCGGAATTCCGGCGCGGCATGCTGCATGCGGTGAACCCTGTGGGGTTTGTGTCCATGCTGGCTTCTGCGGGCGTGTCCATCGCCGTGTTCTTCGGTGCCTTTGGTTCCGGTATCCAGCCGTACTCGCCGATTTTCGCGGTGCTGCTGGCGCTCATCCTGCCGCCGGCTCTGGCCGTCCTGACCGGGGGCAAGTACTACCTGCGCCGCTCCGACGACGGCATTGACCTGCCAATGTTCGACGCCGACGGGAACCCCAGCGATGCAAAACTCCTCTGCCACGTGACCGGCATCGAGTTCGAACGTCCGGACATGATGCGCTCTGCCCAGGACGGGCCCGACGGCGAACCCCAGTTTGTTTCGTCGCTCGCCTTGTCGACGGACAAGACCGGGGAGCTTGTGCTTCCGCCGCAACCCCTGGTTCCGCTTCGGTCTGGAGGGTAGGACGGTACAGCCCTGCGGGTTTGAATGGGGGCTAAACGGGCCCGGTGATTCTCACCGGGCCCGTTTTCTGTGTGCGGGTTTGGGTCTTCATCCGCCTCCTGGTCCCCTCAAGAATTTGCCTGTGGATAACTTTGAGCCGAAAAGTGTGACCTCGGTTACCCTTTAAGCATTGTTCGGACACAGATGTCTTGAAACCTATCCGGGGGGATTAGCGCATGACTTCGCGTACCTGCATTTCTGAACGCCTCCGCCTGCCAGTGTTCTCCGCCGTCGCTGTGTCCGTCCTTGCGCTCACCGGCTGCAGCGGCGGAGGCGATCCCCAAGCCGGTCCGACCGCCTCTGCTGTCGCATCGCCAGCCCAGACTGCTTCCGGTTCGGCGTCTGCCTCGCCAAGCGCCGCTCCCACGCCGACGCTCGTGTACAAGCCCGCGGATGCCAAGGGCCGGGCGCAGAATGTGCCCGTGCCGGTTCTGCCAAATGCTGCCGCACGGGAGACCAAAGAGAGCCTGATCGCATTCGCAAAATATTGGTACACCACTCTTAATTTCGCGTATGAGACAGGAAATTTTGGGCCGCTAGATAAGATCACTGCACCAACGTGTGCGTTATGTCAGAAAGTTCGGCCGGGAATCGTGGAATGGAACTCCAAGGGGCGATGGATATCCGGCGGACTGGTCAAAGCCAACGGTGCGTTCAGTGAATTCGTTAAGTCTTCCAGTGGCGACTACCAGGTCACCACGCAACTGGAACAGTCGGCTGGGGCGTTGCATAAAGCCGATGCCAGCATTGAAAAATCTGTTCCCGGTTCTCAAGTCCTCGCAGACATTATGGTTGTTCGCTTCGTCGATGGTCACTGGAAAGCCGTTAACGTCGACCGACTCGGTGCCTGAGCTTTCCATGGGGATCGAGCTCAACGGCCAGCGTGTTGTTCTCGCTTTGCTGCTGTCGCTGCTCATCGCCGCCGGCCATGCGGCTCCGGCTGCCGCGGACTCAACAGACGTATTCTGGAATACCGGTGGTGTGGGTGTTTGGCACTTCGATGCGGATAGCAAGGTGTGGGTAGACGCCCCGGCATCCGCTCCCGAGAGTCCTTATCAGTACAAGTTCACTCCTTTGTGTCTTGTCGCAGATAATGACTTTGATATCGCCTGCCTTGCCGCCTCCATAAAATGTACGGAGGGTAAAGACGGTCGCCCGGTGAGATGGTGGTGGAAACTTCGAATCGCGCCTGACGGTAGCTGGCGTCCGATTCGGCCAGACCGCTGTGTCTACACGGATGATCCAAGCGACGTCCTCGGTAGGATTGCCGCCCAAATCCAGCGTCGTTTCGAGCAGCTCCCAGTCGATGCAGGCACTCTCGGCATGCAACCGCGGCCTCATACGCTGAAGGGCGCCGAGACCAACTTCTACGCAGAATCCTCCCAACAAGCCTTCGACGTGACAATGCTCCGGCAAAAGGTCCACATCATTGCCAAGCCTGTCCAATACCGCTGGGACTATGGCGACGGGGCATCGCTTGGCCCGACGACCACTACGGGTGGTCCGCTCCCGCAGGCCCGCTGGGGCGAGAAGACCCGGACCAGCCATGCCTACGCCGCGACAGGTGACTTCAGCGTCGTTCTGACAACGTATTTCCAAGGGACCTATTCCGTGAACGGTGGGCCCGATCTACCCATTCCAAACCAGGGTCAATTCAGTTCGCCGCCCCAAACAGTGAGTGTCTGGCGCTCAGTCACGCGCAACTACGCCGACGATTGCAACGCAAATCCCCGCGGCGAAGGCTGTCCTGCTGGGGTAACGACGAAAGGTCGGTAAGCGCTGTCCAGGGAAAACTCCAAAGAAGGGGCTGAATCGTTCATAAGGTACTGGTTCTGGCTCTCGAACTATGGTTATGAAACTGGAGATATGTCGGAGTGGGTGGCGTTATCGTCTGGAGACTGTGCATTCTGCAATGCCCTGAAAAGAGGGGTGGAATCCAGCTATCGGCCCGGCGGCTGGCTGGCAGGTGGGGGAGTCTCATTTCCCATAGTGCGAGTGACTTATAAGCAGGGGAAAGCCAAGCAGCTAATAATTGCCCATGTTGTTCAAGAGGAGACTCTCTACTACAACGCGGACAAATCCATGGCTCACAGCCCGACGCCGGAGAGGCTCAAACCTATGCCCGCAGCTCTCGATCCAGCCGTGCCATCCTCGCCCGCAGCAGCTGAGCGCGGGGATCGCCTGCCCCGACCACTCGCTCAACCACCGCGGCTGAAGATGAATCGGCTGCGCCCATGTCCGTGGAGCACCACCGCAGGATCAGATCCGCTTCGCCGCTGGCACGCACGGAGGCGCCCACGGCCTCGTTGAGCTCGTCGCGCATGAGTTCGATGGCGAAGTTGGCCGAACGGGTCAGAAGCTTCGCCGGGTACGCGGCCAGTGCTGCGGCCACGCGCCCCGCCCGCAGATGGGCGGCCACCATCGACGCATCCGTCACTACCCGAACGTCGGCAGTGAACCTGTACGGATTGGGTTCCACGACGTTCCCGAGAAGCCCTCGAATTCGGTGCATCTCGGTCCGGACCGAAGCGGCGGCGCCGTCCTCGCCATACAGTTCGTACGCCAGTTCGTCCGCGCTCCAGCCACTGGACCGGGAGGCGAGCATGGCCAGGATTTCGGCCCGGCGCAGCGTCAGCGAAAGCGGCGAACCGCCGTCGACCTCCGCGGTGGGCTTATCGCCAAGTATCCGGAGGATCAGTGTGCGGCCGGCGCCCGTGGCTTTCGCTACGGGAATAGCGCGTGTCCTGCTGGGCGCGGAGCCGGCCACTGCCGCTCCCGCAGACTTCAGCATTTCCTCGGCCAGCCGGACACCGCACCGCACCATGCGCAGGCTGTCCGGCGTCACAGATTCGATCGGGCCGGAGACATCCAGAACGCCCAGGACGTCGCCTGTGAACGGATCGCGGATCGGGGCCGCGGTGCACGCCCAGTCATGGTGGGTGCGGACCAGATGCTCCGCGGAGAACAACTGAGCGGCGGTGCCGGTGACCAGCGCCTCGCTGATGGCGTTGGTTCCCACCCCGGACTCCGACCAGTCGGCGCCCTCCACGAACTCCAGGGAATCCGCCTGTTTGCGGGCGTGCCTGCTCCCGATCCGCCAAAGCACCTCGCCGGAATGGTCGGTGACAATGAGCAGGTGCCGCCCGTCCGTCGTCTCGTCGGCCAGCAACTGGGAAAGCGCCGGCATGACAACTGCCAGACGGTGGTGCGCGCCCAACTGGCGGGCTTCGCCGACATCGTGGCGGTGGATGGGGCGGTGCCGGTCGGGATCGATGCCCAGCGCCAGGGACCGCTGCCACGAGGTGACCAGCGCAGGGGCGATGGACGGGTCAGGCCGTCCGGAAATGGTGGCTTCGTGAGCCTGCCGCAGGGCCCGGGCGTATTCGAGCGGAGAGGTAAACCGGAGATCCCGCGCCATTGCGGCAGCGGCAGACTTCGGCATACGCGTCCTCCCAACTCACCCTTGAATCGTGCCCACGATCGCCACCACCGGACGAAAAACATGCAACCCGATTGTAACCCTCCGTGACTTTTACTTGTGATGCGGGTCACGGATGTACGCCAGGGGTGGCGGCATCTGCAGCAGCAACTCCGGCACGAGGCCAACGACGTGGCCAGGCCTTCAAAGGAAAGAGGAATCATGCCCGAGACACCAAACGGCATTGTGGCCGGCTGGCTGGAGCGGTTCGACGATGCGCTGCGCAGGAAGGACACCGCAGCGGCGCTTGAGCTGTTCGACGAGGAATCATACTGGCGCGACTTCGTGTCCTTCACCTGGAACCTCAAGACCATGGAGGGCAAGGACAGCATCAGGCGCATGCTCGAAGCGACCCTCGGCGACGTCGGCCCGCACAACTGGGCGCTCGCAGAGGATGCCACGGGTGACGCGTCCAGCACCGAAGCCTGGGTGACATTCGAGACCGCGCAAGCCCGCGGCTACGCCCATCTTCGCCTGCGCAACGGCAAATGCTGGACCCTGCTCACCACCATGCAGGAGCTCAAGGGATTCGAGGAGAAGAAGGGCCCCAACCGCGAGCAGGGCGTGGCCCATCGCATCGAGAAGGGCCGGAAGTCATGGCTTGAACTCAAGGAGGAACAGGCCGCCAGGCTTGGCCACGAGGAGCAGCCGTACACCGTGATCATCGGCGGCGGCCAGGGCGGCATCGGACTTGCTGCACGGCTCCGCCGGCTTGGCGTTCCCACCATCATCATCGAGAAAAACGCGCGTCCCGGCGACTCGTGGCGGAACCGCTACAAGTCACTGCACCTGCACGACCCCGTCTGGTACGACCACCTGCCGTACATGAAGTTCCCCGACGACTGGCCCGTCTTCGCCGCCAAGGACAAGATCGGTGACTGGCTGGAGCACTACACGCGGATCATGGAACTCAACTACTGGTCCGGCACGGAGTGCACAAATGCGCGCTGGGACGAAGACACCCGCGAATGGGAAGTCAGCGTGGTCCGCGAGGGCGAGCCCGTCACCCTGCGCCCGAAGCAGCTCGTCTTCGCCCTGGGTGTTTCCGGCTACCCCAACGTTCCGAAGTTCGACGGCGCCGAGACGTTCCTGGGGGAGCAGTACCACTCGTCCAAGCACCCGGGCGGCGGGGACTGGACGGGCAAGAAGGCCGTCGTGATCGGGTCCAACAACTCCGCCCACGACATCTGCGCCGACCTCTGGGAGCACGGTGCCGACGTCACCATGGTCCAGCGTTCCTCCACCCACATCGCCCGCAGCGAGTCCCTCATGGACCTTGCGCTCGGGGACCTCTATTCCGAAAGGGCCCTGGCCAACGGCGTCACCACCGAAAAAGCCGATCTGCTGTTCGCTTCGCTGCCGTACCGGATCCTTCCGGACGCGCAGATTCCCGTGTACCAGGAGATGGCGCGGCGTGACGCCGACTTCTACTCCCAGCTCGAGGCTGCCGGCTTTAACCTTGACTTCGGCGTGGACGGTTCCGGCCTCTTCCTGAAGTACTTGCGGCGCGGTTCCGGCTACTACATCGACGTGGGCGCTTCGCAGCTGATCATCGACGGCAGGGTGAAACTCGCCAACGGCCAGATCAGCAAAATCACGGGTAACGCCGTCGTCCTCGACAGCGGTGCCGAGCTTGAAACCGACGTCATCATCTACGCCACCGGCTACGGTTCGATGAACGGCTGGCTCGCCGATCTGGTCTCGCCCGAGGTGGCGGACGCCGTCGGAAAGTGCTGGGGATTCGGCTCGGATACGCCCAAGGATCCCGGCCCATGGGAGGGGGAGCTGCGCAACATGTGGAAGCCCACGAACGTGGAGAACCTCTGGATTCATGGAGGCAACCTCCACCAGAGCAGGCACTACTCCACCTACTTGGCGCTGCAGCTCAAGGCCCGGATGGAAGGCCTTCCCACGCCGGTGTACGAACTGCAGCCATCCCACCACACCCGCTGACAGAAAGTCCGGGGGGGCGGGTAAAAAATCGGCCCCCCGGGACCCGGGAGGAGGGGGGCCACACGTGTTTAGGAGCCCGGGACACCCCGCGCCCGCCCAAACTCCCCTGGGCGCCCCGGTGTTCGCCTGCGGGGGGCCCCAATTTTCTCCGCCCCCCCCCTAGTCCGACGGCGGCACCCGGCTTGGGTGCCGCCGTCGCCATCCCTGTGGTGCCGGGCAGTGAACTGTGCCACACCCGGAATAGTTGCACGCGCGTTGCAGTTACAGCTGGTGAACCTGATGCACTCTGAAAGGAACTCCGCATGCTGTTTTCCCCCCTGGCCCTCGGCGAGCACGAACTCCCCAACCGTCTCGTCATGGCACCGCTGACCCGTGTCCGCACCGGCAAGGAAGGCGTACCCGGCCCGCTCGTGGTGGAGCACTACCGCCAGCGCGCGTCCCTCGGCCTTATCGTCAGCGAGGGAATCTACCCCAGCCCCGCCGGCCGCTCCTACCCCGGACAGCCCGGGCTGGTCACGCCCGAGCAGATCGCCGGCTGGAAGAAGGTCACCGACGCCGTCCACGCTGAAGGCGGACGGATCTTCGCCCAGATCATGCACGGCGGGCGCGTCTCGCACGAGGACATCAACGGCGGCCACCGCGTCGTGGCCCCCAGCGCCATCGCCGTCGAAGGTGAGACACGGACCTACAACGGCAAGCAGCCGCACCCGGTGCCGCACGAGCTCTCCACCGATGAGCTGCCCATCGTCCGCGAGGAAATCGTCACTGCCTCGCGCAATGCCATCGAGGCAGGGTTTGACGGCGTTGAGCTGCACTCAGCCAACGGCTACCTTCTCAACGAATTCCTGGCGCCCAACACCAACGTCCGCACCGACAGCTACGGCGGCTCACCCGAGAACCGCGCACGCTTCGTCATCGAAACGGTGAACGCCGTCGTCGAGGCGCTCGGCGCCAACCGCGTCGGCATCCGCATCTCGCCCGAACACAACGTCCAGGGCATCGAAGAGACCGATCCCGCCGACGTCCGGGCAACCTACGAGGTGCTGGTGAACTCCATCGCCCCGCTGGACCTGGCCTACCTGAGCATCCTGCACGCTGACCCGACCGGCGGCCTGGTGCAGGACCTGCGGTCGCGCTTCAACGGCCCGTTCCTGGTCAACACTGGCTTCGGCGTCATCACCACCCGCGAGGAGGCCCTCGCGCTCGTCGCTGACGGGCACGCGGACGCCGTCGTGGTGGGCCGGCCCGCCATCGCCAACCCGGACCTCGCCCGCCGCTGGCGTGAAGGCCTGCCGCTGAACGAACCGGACCAGTCCACGTTCTACGGCGAGGGAGCGGAGGGCTACACCGACTACCCGGTGTACCAGCCGGCCTAGCGTTTACTTGCTCTACGGAGCGGCATTAAGCCAATGGAACCGTCCCGTCACCGGGGCGGTTCCATTGGTTTAAGGGGCAACTTTCTTGAGTGAATCTTGACGCTTTGCGGCATCGATACCTGAGCAGGTAACGGCATTGTTCTTTGCAGCAGGAAATCTACTCATCACTTCTTGAAGGGTCTCACCGTGAAGAACAGCGCACTGATCAAGGGAACCGCCGCCATCGCCGTTGGCGCCGCACTGCTGCTGGGCGGCGGAGGCACTCTGGCCTCCTGGAACGCATCCCAAACCGCCACCCCCGGCACTGTCGTCGCTGGCGATCTGAATGTCGTGGCAGACACCGGCGTCTGGACGGACGGCGCCAACCACACCATTACCAACATCGCCAACTACAGGGTTGTCCCCGGCGACAAGCTGACCTACACGCAGGTCCTGAACGTCACCCTGACCGGTGACAAGATGGCCGCAACCGTCGCTGCAGAGGGCACCGGCGCTGTGAACGGATTCACGGCTGCCAACGTCGACGTGACCGGCCCTGTCCTGACCGCCGGTTCCCCCAGCGCGGTTGTGAGCGGCCCGCTGACCACAAGTGGGACGGTCACCGCCACCATCACCTTCGAGTTCAAGTCCGGCACCGCTGGCCGCTCCGACGTCACCAAGTCCTACAACTTCGGCAACGTTGCCTTCACCCTGAACCAGATCGCCCCCGCATAGCCGGCGCCAAAGCCGCTCCCGGCCGCCGCTCAGGGCGGCCGGAAGTCCAACGTCACCAATAGTCGAATGAGGGTCAGGAGGAGCCATGCGCATCCCGCGCCACCTGCGGGCAGCGGCTCTTGTCGTCGCGGCCGTGCTCATGGGCCTCCTGACCGTCCAAGGGAGTTATGCACTATGGGCTGCTGCAGCCTCCGCGACACCTGGGGCAGTAACTGCTGCGTCCTTCGACGTCAGCCTCACCGGAACACCTACCGGCCAGGTCACCAACATGACAGCGGCCGGGGGGCAGGCGGCAATTATTTCGCTCAGTCCGTCAACCGCGCTGACCCCGGGAAGCGCCGTCTACTCCAGCGTTTCTGCCACCAATAATTCCGACGCCGGCGGCCAGTTCAACATCAGTGTCACCGCGGGCGCCCCGACAGTCAGCAACGTCGCGGGCGGCGGGTTGGCGAGCTACGTCACCGTCAGCGCCAAATCCGCGACCAGCGCAGCCGCCTGCGGCACCACGGGGTATACCGGCCTGACGCCGGTCACAGTCCCGAAGGGCGCCAGCACGACGCTGTGCTACGAAATCAAGCTCGCCTCCAACGCTCCAGCCACCGTGAAAGGACAAGCCGTGAGCATCTCCGTTCCTCTCACTGCTACGCAGCTCTGCGGGGTGCCCAGTGGCTGCGCCTAGTATTCTTCCGACGGCGGACGCCTCCGTCGTCCGTCCTGCCGGCGGTGCCGGCAGGAGGCCCCTCCGGTGGCTCGCGGCAGCAGGCAGAACAGTGAGCTTTGTCCTGCTGATGGTCGCGGTGTTCGCCGCACTGGTGCTCATCCTCGTCCCGAAGGTCACCGGCTCTCAGACCTACGTGGTGCTGACGAACTCGATGGCGCCAAAGTACTCGCCGGGCACCTACCTGGTGGTCAAGCCTACGGCGTTCAGCGAACTGAAGGCCGGGGATGTCGTCACCTTCCAGCTGGAGTCGGGCAAACCTGCAGTGGAGTCGCACCGCATCGTTGGCTTCGGGACCACGCAGACGGGGGAGAAGACCCTCATCACCAAGGGCGACAACAACGACATCAACGACCCCAACTCCGTTCGCGAGCTGCAGGTGAAGGGCAAGCTCTTCTACGCCGTCCCGTACGTCGGCTACGTCGCCAACGCGCTGGGGAACTCCGACCGCGGCCTCTGGGTGACGGTGGGAGCTGCCGGACTCATCGGCTACGGTGCCCTGCTGATCTTCCGGAGCATCCGCAGCCGGCGCCGCGAAGCACGCACGGCGGAATGAATACCCCCGCCGTCGTCCAGGCCAAGGTCCCAGGCGCAATGCTGGCGCTCTTTGCCTTCATGCTGACGGTGCTGCTGGGCATCGGCGGCACATCCGCCGTCGCCCTGTGGCAGCAGTCCGCGTCCGCGACGATGTCGGTTTCGGCGGCTGCCAGCTGGCCAGGATCCGGCATGGGCCTTCAGTGCGCATCCGGGCCCGGTGATTCGGTGACGCTGACCATAACAAACGCGCCCTCACCCACGTCAGTATCCGTGGCATCAAGGACCGCAGGAGGAACTTACGGTTCGGAGTACACGGTGACGCCGACGTCGGCAACCATCGTCGTCGCTGCGACATCCTTCGGCATCCCAGCCAGCGTTGGGTCCACCAAGAATGGCAAAATCGACCTCCGCGTCAGTGCATGGTTTGACGGTGGCTCCGGGATGGCCGAGATTTCAGGGCTCCAGCTCACAGGCAACAATTCGAAGCTGGCCTGTCAGTAGCTCGCTGGGTCAAGCGCGCCGTAACGTCTGTCTGAACGTGCCAGCCTTCCCTGAGGCGTCCCTATAGGATCTGATCATGCAAAAAGCGTCCAACGGCACCCGCGCCGGCAGCCGGCCCGAGGATCAGACCGGGCGCAAGGGAGGCCGGACCGTCAGCCGCCAGGTCCTGGCGGACCACGTTTACGAGGAGCTGCTGGCCTCGCTCATGGACGGCAGACTGGAACCAGGGGCCGCCGTCAGCATTGACGGAACAGCCCGCGAACTGGACGTTTCCCCGACTCCCGTCCGCGAAGCATTGGCCCGGCTGGAACACACCGGCATGGTCCGGCGCGTGGCGCTCAAGGGGTACCGCGTTGCCCCGGTGTTCACCCGCGAGGACTTTGCAGATCTCATGGAGGCCCGCCTCGCCATCGAGCCAGTCAACGCCCGCATCGCCTGTGAACGCCTGAGTCCGCACCGCCTCGCGGAACTTGAACAGACTGTCGAGGACCTGAAGTCCGCGCCGCGCGGGCCGTCGTTTGCCGAGTACAAGGACTATCTCGAGGCCGACGAGCGCTTTCACCAGCTGATCGCCCAGCAGACGGACAACCAGTTCCTGCTAGGCGCCTACGCTGCTCTGGGTGGACAGGTCCAGCGCTTCCGGCTTTTCGGCGGTGTGGGGATCACGGACGCCGAGTATGCGATCGCCGAGCACCAGTCCGTCCTGGACGCGCTGTCCGGCGGTGACCCCGAAAAGGCCGAAGCCGCCATGGCAGCCCACATTCAGAAGGTCCGTGAACGCGCAATGGCGGACGCCCCGGGGGAGTAGCGTCCGTCAAAGCCAAAAGTAGGTAGCAGCAGAGGGCGTTCCCAGCCTTGGGAACGCCCTCTGCTGCTACCCAGTCGGGGGAGGAGTAGCGTGGGGAAAACAAGGACCTGATGCCGCGGAGGAGTGAGACACTTCACAGCGCAGGATCATCCCTATAGGATCTTCGATGGTCGCCCAATAGCGACTGCTGAACGAACGTGTGACCTTGACAACGCCTACTGGATAGTAAATCCTATAGGAAACAGGATTCCACGAGGGAGTGAACACCAATGGCTTACACCGCCGACAACTGGCCCATCACTGCGGCACTGCTGCAGTTCCCGGGCGTCGATGCCCAGGGCGCCCACATCAACGACGCAGACGCCGCCGCCTGGGCCGAGGTCTTCACAGAGGTCAAGGAAGCAGGCTTCGCCAACGCCGACCTCACCGACAGCTGGGTCCGCCCGGGCGACCTGAGTAAGGAGCGGCTCGCCGAGTTCAAGCAGACGGCTGACAGCGTCGGCATCGGCATCCCGGTCATCTCCGCCATCCGCCGGAGCATCATCCAGGAGGGCAGGTGGGAGGACAACCTGGCCTACAGCCACCGCACCATCGATGCCGCCGCAGAGCTCGGCTGTGAGGTTGTCTCCTTCGGCCTGCACCAGGCCATCACCCCGGAGCAGCAGAAGCAGCTCTGGTTCTGGACCGTCGAAGGCTATAAGGATCCGGTGGGGGACACGGAAGCCTGGAACAACGCCGTCGCCCGTTTCCAGGAACTGGGCCGGCACGCTGCAGAAGTGGGCGTCCTGCTCTCGCTCGAGATGTACGAGGACACCTTCATCGGCACCGCGGACTCGTCCGTGCAGTTCGTCCAGGACATTGGCATGTCCAACGTCGGCCTCAACCCGGACCTGGGCAACCTGATCCGCCTGCACCGGCCCATCGAGGACTGGCGGGAAATGGTTGCCAAGACCCTGCCGTACTCAAACTACTGGCACATGAAGAACTACATCCGCGACGAGGACGTGGCCCGCGACATGTACGTTGCCATGCCCGCCCCGATGGAAAGCGGCCTCATCAACTACCGCGAGGCATTCAAAGTGGCCCTGTCGGTGGGTTACCAGGGCATCATCTGCACCGAGCACTACGGCGGCGACGGCCTCACCGTCACGGCCAGCAACCAGGACTACCTGCGCCGCCACGTCCTGCCCAAGCACGATGGCTACGCGCTCGGCACGAGCCAGGTGGCGCAGGGACGGCAGCAGCCCGTCGCCGTCGCCCGCTAGCGGCGCCCGCTCGGGACCCAACCAGAACTATCACCCAACCCCGGATTCAATGAGGAACCATGACTCAGATCTTCGACAATCCCGCTGATTTCGCAGATGAGGCGCTGGACGGCTTCGTTGCCGCCAACCGCGGGTACGTTGCCCGCGTGGACGGCGGCGTCGTCCGCTCCACCGAGATCCCCGACGGCCAGGTCGCCCTGGTGGTGGGCGGCGGCTCCGGACACTACCCGGCCTTCGCCGGCCTGGTCGGGCCCGGCCTGGCAGCCGGCTCCGCGTGCGGCAACATGTTCGCGTCCCCGGCCGCCGGACAGGTCTACCGCGTGGCCAAGGCAGCCAACGCCGGCGGCGGGGTGCTGCTGAGCTACGGCAACTACGCCGGCGACGTGCTGCACTTCGGCCAGGCGCAGCTCCGTCTCAACGCCGAGGGCATTGAGACGCGCACGGTGCTGGTCACGGATGACATCGCCAGCGCACCCGTGGACCAGATCGAGAAGCGCCGCGGCATCGCCGGCGATCTCACGGTCTTCAAGGTCGCGGGCGCCGCGGCCGAGGCGGGCCTGAACCTGGACGAGGTGGAGCGCCTTGCCATCAAGACGAACTACCGCACGCGCTCACTGGGCGTGGCCTTCGACGGCTGCACCCTTCCCGGCGCAGCCGAACCGCTGTTCCATGTTCCGGCCGGGCAGATGTCGCTGGGCCTGGGCATCCACGGCGAACCGGGCATCTCCGAACACCCCATGCCCACAGCCTCGGAGCTCGCCGAACTGCTGGTGTCGCGGCTGCTCGAGGACAAGCCGGATGACGCCGGCAGCCGCGTGGTGGCCATCGTCAACGGCCTGGGCACGGTCAAGTACGACGAGCTGTTCCTCCTCTTCGGCAAGATCGAAAAGCTCCTCAACGCCGCCAACCTGACCGTCGTTGAACCGGAGTGCGGCGAGCTCGTCACGAGCCTGGACATGTCCGGGCTCTCCCTGACCCTGTTGTGGCTCGACGACGAACTCGAGCAGTTCTGGGCCGCGCCGGCCGACACCCCTGCCTACCGCAAGGGCAACACCGCGCCGCGCGCCCGCCGCGAAGTCACCGGCACCGACGAGGCGGCCGAAGCGGACACCGAGAAGGCAACCGCGGCGTCCGCCAACCTGGGCCGGCTGGCAGCCGCCGTCCTCGCCCAGGTGCGGGACGTCGTCGTCGAACACGAAGCGGAACTCGGTGACCTGGATGCGATTGCCGGCGACGGCGACCACGGCATCGGCATGCGCCGCGGCGTTGATGCGGCTGCCGCAGCCGGTGAGCAGAACGCCGAAGCCGGTGCTTCGGTTGAACGCGTGCTCACCGCCGCGGGCGAGGCCTGGAGCGAACGCGCCGGCGGAACCTCCGGCGCGCTGTGGGGAACGGCCGTGATGGCCGCCGGCCTCGCGCTCGGCAACCGGGAGTCGTACGCCGCCGGGGACGCGTCCGCCGCCGTGTCCGCCTTCACGAACGCCATCACCGAACTCGGCAAGGCAGAGCCGGGGGACAAGACCATGGTTGACGCGCTCCTGCCGTTCCGGGACGCGTTCAAAGACGCGTTCGACGGCGGTACCTCCCTGGGTGGCGCCCTCACCGCCGCCGCTGCTGCGGCGAACGAAGCAGCCCGCCAGACCGCGGACCTGCGCCCCCTCAAGGGCCGCGCCCGCCCGCTGGCTGAGAAGAGCCTCGGCCACCCGGACCCCGGCGCAGTCTCGTTCGGACTGATCGCCGAACGGGTGGCCACCTACCTCGCATCAGATGCGGCCGGTTCCACGCCGGCCGCGTCCCCCATGGCCTCGACGGCCGGAAACGGAGCAACGGAATGAGCAACACGGAAGGCTGGCGAATTGTCATCGGCAACGATGAGGCCGGCGTCGAATACAAGGAAGCACTGAAGGCCCTGTTGGAGGCGGACCCGCGCGTTGCCTCCGTCGAGGACATCGGCGTCGCCGCCAACTACTCCACCGCGTACCCGCACCTGGCCGTGGCCGCGGCCCGCAAGGTGGCCGAAGGCGAAGCGGACCGCGCGCTCCTGATCTGCGGCACCGGCCTCGGCGTGGCCATCGCCGCGAACAAGGTCCCCGGCATCCGCGCCGTCACCGCTCACGACAGCTACTCCGTGGAACGCTCTGTCCTCAGCAACAACGCCCAGGTCCTCACCATGGGCCAGCGCGTCATCGGGCTGGAACTCGCCAAGAAGCTCGTGGGCGAATGGCTGGGCCACCGCTTCGATGAGAACTCCTCCTCCGCCGCAAAGGTGGACGCCATCTGCTCGTACGAACCCGACTACACGAAGGCCGACTGAACATGACCGAAACACCCACCAGCCTGCGCAAGTTCGCCGTCGTCGGATCCGGGTACATGGGCGGCGGCATCGCGCAGGTCCTCGCCCTTGGCGGTGCCCGCGTTGCCCTCGCCGACGTATCCGCCGAAGTAGCACAGAAGAACTACGAGCGCCTGCTCACCGAGTCCGACCAGTTCGTGGCCGACGGGCTGTTCCCCGAAGGCTCCACCGAGATCCTGAAGCAGAACCTCTGGGCTGCGAAGGACATCGAGGAAGCCGTGGCTGACGCCGACTTCATCGAGGAGGCCGTGCCCGAGGTCATTGGCATCAAGCACGAGACCCTGGCCCGCATCAGTGCCGCCGCCCGTCCGGACGCCATCATCGGCTCCAACACCTCCACGATTTCCATCGCGGAGCTCTCCCAGCCGGTGGCCAACCCGGAGCGTTTCCTGGGCGTGCACTTCTCCAACCCGTCGCCGTTCATCCCCGGCGTCGAAATCATCCCGCACGAGGGCACCTCCACCGAGACGGTTGCCGCGGTCCGCGACCTGGTCCACTCCGCCAACAAGGAAACGGCCGTGGTCAAGGACGTCACCGGATTCGTGCTGAACCGCCTGCAGTACGCGCTCTTCCACGAGGCCGCACAGCTGGTGGAGCAGGGCATCGCGACGGCGGAGGACGTGGACACGCTGGTCCGCACGACCTTCGGCTTCCGGCTGCCGTTCTTCGGCCCGTTCGCGATCGCCGACATGGCCGGCCTGGATGTCTACAACTTCTGCTACAAGTCGCTGCAGACCGACTTCCCGGAGCGCTTCGCCACCCCCAAGATCCTCACGGACCTCGTGGAGGCGGGCAAGCTGGGCACCAAGACCGGCGCAGGATTCCTGAATGTCCCGGCCGAGCGCACCCCCGAGCTGATCGCCTACCGCAACAAGGCCTACGTCGCGATGCAGAAGCTCATCGAGGAGCTCGGCCCGGCACCGATCAGCTAAGGGCACCGATCAACTAAGCACCACTTCACCAAAGCACTACGGCAGTTGGGCGCTGCACCCAGCAGCTGCCCGCCTGTTGTGCTGTGCTGCCCGATTCATCCGGTTGCTGCCTGTGATTCCGCCCGGCAGCAACGGTCCCTTACGACTTAGGAGCACATCCATGAGCACTTTTCCGTCCGAGCGCACGGCCATCGTCACCGGAGCCGTGTCTGAGCGCGGCATCGGCCGTGCCACCGTCAACTACCTGGCAGAGCAGGGCTGGAACATCGGCATCATCGACCTCGATGACGCCATGTGCCAGGCGACAGCCAAGGAGATCGCCAGCCAGTACGGCGTGAAGGCCCACGGCGTGGGTGCGAACGTCGCCGACGAGGCCTCAGTCCGCGCGGCAATTGACTCGATCGAGGCAGAACTCCCGCAGATCGTGGCCCTCGCAAACGTTGCCGGCGTGAGCTCGCCGGTCCCGTATCTGGAACTCGACAGCGCTGAGTGGGACCGCGTGCTGAACATCAATCTCAACGGTGTCCACTACGCCACCCGCCGGGTCGCCGAATCCATGGTGAAAAACGGGATCGGCCGCATCGTGAACATCTCCTCCGTCTCCGCGCAGCGTGGCGGCGGAACGTTCTCCAAGACCCCCTACTCCGTGGCCAAGGCCGGCGTGATCGGCCTGACCCGCTCCACGGCCCGCGAACTGGGGGAGTACGACATCACGGTCAACGCCATCTCGCCGGGTCCCATCGACACCGACATCATGGGCGGCACCCTCAGCCAGGAACGCAAGGACGAACTGGTCAAGGACCTCGTGGTGAACCGCGTCGGTTCCACCCGGGACATCGCGGCAGCCATCGCCTTCCTCATCAGCGAGGACGCCGGGTACATCTCCGGCCAGACGCTGAACGTGGATGGCGGCCTCTACATGCACTAGGCCCCTACATGCACTGGAAAGGACCACAATGCTGAGCTCGTGGACCAAGGAACGCAAGATCTACCTGGCCATTGGCGTCCTCGCCTGCCTCGCCGGCGTGCTGCTCATCGCCTTTGGGCTCTGAGTTTTTCGCTGTAACAACCTGAATTACCCGGGACCCGTTCCGCCGGAACGGTTCCATCTGCTGTGCCCTGATTTGCTCACTTTCACTCAAAGAGGAGTTTGAATGACTGTCACCAACTCATCCGCAACGAAGGAGCTGCTGGATTCGCCGATCCTCAAATCGGCCATCTCCAAGGCTTCCTTCCGGCTCATGCCGATGCTCGTCATCCTGTACGTCGTGGCCTTCCTGGACCGCACCAACGTGGGCTTCGCCGAGGCCGCCCTTGAAGCCGACAAGGGCATCAGCGCGGGCGCCTACGCCCTGGGCGCCGGCATCTTCTTCATCGGCTACGCCCTGTTCGAAATTCCCAGCAACCTGCTGCTGACCAGGTTCGGCGCCAAGGTGTGGCTGGCACGCATCGCCGTCACCTGGGGCATCGTCTCCGCCTGCTTCGCCTTCGTGCAGGACGAGACCTCCTTCGTGATCCTGCGGTTCCTGCTGGGCGTGACCGAGGCCGGGCTCTTCCCGGGCGTGATCATGTTCCTCGCCGCCTGGTTCCCGAACAAGGTCCGCGTCAAGATGTTCGCCATCTTCTACCTGGCCCAGCCGTTCTCCCAGATGATGGGTGCCCCGCTCTCCGGCTGGCTGATCAACATCGGCGACCAGGTTCCCGGCATCCAGGGCTGGCAGGTCATGTTCTTCGTCGAGGGCATGCTCGCCGTGCTGGCAGGCGTCGCTGCCTACTTCTTCCTGATCAACAGCCCGCAGGACGCCAAGTTCCTGAACAAGGACGAGAAGAAGGCCCTGCAGGATGTCATGGCCCTCGAGGACACGGTCAAGGAAGAATCCGGCCCGCGCGGCGTCCTGGCAGCCATGAAGAACGGCCGCGTCTGGTACTTCACCGTCATCTACTTCTGCCTGCAGATCGCCGTGTACGGCGTGACCTTCTACCTGCCGCAGCAGGTGTCCCAGCTGACCGGCCAGAAGGTGGGCCTCGCCGTCGGCCTCATGGCCGCCATCCCATGGTTCTTCGGCATCTTCGCCTGCTACTTCATCGGCAAGGCTGCCAACACCGTGATCCGCCGCCGCGTCTGGGGCACCGGGCTGTTCATCTCCACAGGCCTCTGCATCTTCGGTTCCGCGTGGGCCGGCGCCAACCACCTGCCGGCGCTGGGCATCGTATTCATCACCCTCGCGGTGTGCAGCTTCCTGTCCATCGGCCCCATCGCCTGGTCCTACCCGACGGCGTTCCTCACCGGAACCGCCGCCGCTGCGGGCATCGGGCTCATCAACTCGCTGGGCAACCTGGGCGGCTTCGTGGCCCCGATCCTGCGGACCACCGTCAACCAGGTGACCGCCTCGGACACCGGAACCATGGGCGTCTACGCACTCGGTGTGCTGCCGTTCCTCGCCGCGGCCATGATGATCGGCACCCGGAAGTTCAAGAACAAGGCCGACGACCTGCTGGAAACCGACGCTCCCGGGAACGCCGGGACTGCCGAGCCGCAGGCCCTGCTGGAAAAGTAGTCAACAGCAAGCAACTGAGGCGCAGCAACACCCGCAGCAGCAACACCCAGCAAAGGCAGGAAACCCCGTGACCCAGCTCAGCCAGGCCATCAAGGACACCGGCACGACGTTCGTCGGCGTCAGCACCAAGATGTATCTGGGCTACCGGGACAGCCTGCGCTGGCTGGATGAACTGCGCCAACAGGTGGACGCCCGCCCGGCCCTCGCGGCCGGGCGGGTGGTCCCGTTTGTGATTCCCTCTTTCCCCATGCTTCCCGCGGCAGGTGGGATCGTCGCCGGGTCGCCGCTGGTCCTGGGTGCCCAGAACTGCGGCTGGGCCGACGGTCCGTGGACGGGCGAGCTTTCGCCGTCGCTGCTTGCCGAGCTGGGCGTGGGTCTCGTGGAGATCGGGCATGCCGAACGACGGCGGCACTTCGCCGAGGACGACGCCATGATCGCGCTCAAGGTCAGGGCGGCCGACGGCGCCGGCGTCACCCCGCTGCTCTGCGTGGGGGAGGAAGCACGTGGGACTGACAGCATTACCGACGCCGGTGCCGAATCCGCCGCCCGGTTCGTCTACGGCCAGATCGAGGCCGCCGTCGGTGGCGACTGGGACCTGGCCGCCCGGCTGGTCATCGCCTATGAACCCGTCTGGGCCATCGGCGCCGCCGAGCCCGCCAGCGCGGAGTACGTGTCCGCCGTCGTGCGTATTTTGCGGAAACTGCTCAGCACCCACGCGCTGCAGGATCTGCCCGTCATTTACGGCGGCTCCGCGAAGCCCGGCCTGCTGCCCACACTGGACGGCGTGTCGGGTCTGTTCCTCGGCCGGTTCGCGCACGACGCCGCGAATTTCGGGAAGGTGCTGGACGAAGCCCTGTCAGAGGCGGACACGGCTCCTCGGGACCCGCGCTAGAGGAATGCCTCGCGGCCAGTCCCCTCGGCGAGCACGAGCTCGCCGTCCTCAATGGACACAAGCAGGCTCCGTGGCCTGCCGTGGAGCTTCATTTCCGCGCTGAGATTGCGGCTGGTGACTTCAACCCCCACCGTTGCGCCCTTGGCCGGCAGTTCAACGGAGACTTCCTCGGCCATGCCCAGAAGCTCGCGGGTGGTGACATCGCGGTCGTACCTGGCCTCCTTGCCGTTGACCGTGATGGCGACTTCATCGTCGTTGAAGCCGTCCTGAAGAATGATGAGCAATTCCTGCATGATGTGCCGCCTCAGTCGATGACCCCCGCTGCATACAGTCACTACACCACTTAAGGACGGCCGTGGGTAGTGCGGCTTGGTCCGCCACTGCAACCCGGATTCGGCCCGGAAGCGGGCTCGTAGGGCAAAATGTTCTGGTGACCCAACAGCCGCAGCACTCCGCCACGCCCGTGCCAAACCCCGCCTCCGGGACCAAGCCGAAGGAAACCCCAGCGCCCGGACCGGTCGGCGGCCACGGCCCGGACGATGTGGCCGCCCGCATCGCGGAACAGATCGCCTCCGAACTCGGGGTGAAGACCTGGCAGGTGAAGGCAGCCGTGGAACTGCTCGACGGCGGGTCAACCGTTCCCTTCATCGCCCGCTACCGCAAGGAAGCCACCGGGACGCTCGACGACGGCCAGCTCCGCGAGCTCGACGAGCGGCTGCGCTACCTCCGCGAACTGGAGGACCGCCGTCGTGCTGTCCTGGAGGCGATTGCCGCGCAGGGGAAGCTGACCCCGGAACTGCAGGCCGCCGTCGTCGCCGCCGATACGAAGTCCCGGCTCGAGGACATCTACCTGCCCTTCAAGTCCAAGCGGCGCACCAAGGCGCAGATTGCGCGCGAGGCCGGCCTGGAACCGCTCGCCGACGCCTTGCTTAAGCGCCCCGAACTCGACCCGGAGCGTGAGGCGGCCAAATACCTGAACGCGGACCACGCCGTGGACGACGCCGCTGCCGCGCTCGCGGGTGCACGGGCGATCCTCGTGGAGCGCGTTGCCCAGGATCCGGATCTGGCGGAGAACCTGCGTGAACGGCTGTGGACGCAGGGCCGGATGGTGTCGCGGGTGAAGACGGGCAAGGAATCCGAGGGGCAGAAGTTCGCGGACTACTTCGACTTTTCGCAGGCGCCGTCCGGGATGCCGTCGCACCGGGTCCTGGCGCTGCTGCGCGGTGAGAAGGACGGCGTGCTCGAGCTGGACCTCGCCGAGGCGGATCCGGCCGACGACGACGCCCTCGCCGCCGCACGCACCCGTTACGAATCCGCCGTGGCCCGGTTCCTCGGGGTTGCGGACCGCGGCCGGCCCGCCGACGCCTGGCTGCTCCAGACCGCGCAGGTGGCGTGGCGGTCCCGGGTCCTTGCGCGGCTGACGGCGGACCTGCGGGGACGGATGTTCGCGGCCGCGGAGGACGAGGCCGTGCGGGTTTTCGCCGCCAACCTGCGGGACGTGCTGCTGGCGGCGCCCGCCGGAAACCGCGCCACCCTGGGCCTCGACCCCGGGCTGCGGACCGGCGTGAAGGTGGCCGTGGTCGATAAGACCGGCAAGGTGGTGGCCACGGACACCGTCTATCCGCATGCACCGGCCCGCAAATGGGACGAGGCGCTGGCGACGCTGACCCGGCTGGCGCGGCAGCACGCCGTCGAACTCGTGGCCATTGGCAATGGCACGGCGTCGCGCGAAACGGACAAGCTCGCGGCCGACCTGATCAAGCAGCTCACTTCGGCTGCCGGCGCGGCTGCGGCGGCGCCGCAGAAGCTGGTGGTGTCCGAGGCGGGCGCCTCCGTGTACTCAGCATCAGCCCTGGCCGCCGCCGAACTCCCCGGGATGGACGTGTCCCTGCGCGGGGCGGTGTCCATCGCCCGCAGGCTGCAGGACCCGCTGGCCGAGCTGGTGAAAATCGATCCGAAGTCGATCGGTGTTGGGCAGTACCAGCACGACGTCACCGCATCGAAGCTGGACCGCAGCCTGGATGCCGTGGTGGAGGACTGCGTGAACGCCGTGGGCGTGGATGTGAACACGGCGTCGCCGGCTCTGCTGAGCCGCGTGGCCGGCGTAGGGCCGCTGCTGAGCGAGAACATCGTGGCGTACCGCAACGAAAACGGGCCGTTCGCCAAGCGCAGCGAGCTGAAGAAGGTGCCGCGGCTTGGTGCCAAGGCCTTCGAACAGTGCGCCGGGTTCCTGCGGATCACCGGGGGAGCGGAGCCGCTGGACGCCTCCAGCGTGCACCCGGAGGCGTATGCGGTGGCCCGGAAGATCCTGACGGCGGCGGGTGCCGGCCGCGGTTCCGGTGCTTCCGGGGCGTCGGGGCTCGCTCCGTTGGCCGATGCCGGACGGCTGAACCCTGCCGATTTTGTGGACGGATCCTTCGGGCTTCCGACGGTTCGCGACATCATCGCCGAGCTGGAGAAGCCGGGACGTGATCCGCGCCCGGCGTTCAAGGCGGCGGCGTTCTCCGAGGGCATCGAGAAGATTTCCGACCTGAGGCCCGGGATGGTTCTTGAGGGCACCGTCACCAACGTGGCCGCGTTCGGCGCCTTCGTGGACGTTGGGGTGCACCAGGACGGGCTGGTGCACGTGTCTGCCCTCGCCAACCGGTTCGTCGCCGATCCTCGTGAGGTGGTCAAGTCCGGACAGGTGGTCCGGGTGAAGGTGCTGGAGGCTGATCCGGAGCGGAAGCGCATTTCGCTCACGCTGAGGCTCGACGACGAACCGGGCTCGCCCGGCGACCGGCCGGTTGCGGGCCGGCAGTCCGGGGAACGGGGTGGCGGCGGCCGCAACCGGACGGGCGATCCCGGCAAGGGTGGCGGAAAGCCCGGACCGCGCCAGGGGAACGAACCAGGCCAGTCTGCGGCAGGCCGCAACAGCGACAGGCGGCAGCCAAAGCAGCCCGGCCAGCGGCCAGCCCAGGCTGACACCGCCATGGCTGAAGCCCTGCGGAGGGCCGGTCTGGGCAAGTAGTAGCCTGTCCGGGCGGAGCGTGTCGCGGGCGCCCTATCCGGAGCGGGGCGGAAACCCGTGACTACAGTAGCGCCTATGAGTTTTACGAGGCCGGAGACTTTTACCACCCGTCCTACGCTGCAGGGCACATTCGGCATGGCCGCCAGCACTCATTGGCTTGCCACCGGCACTGCGCAGGCCGTGCTGGAGCGCGGCGGCAACGCCTTCGATGCGGCCACGGCCGCAGCCTTCGTGTTGTACGTGGTGGAACCGCACCTCAACGGGCCCGGCGGCGACATGACCGGCGTCTTCAGCACAGCGGCAGGGCCCGGAAAACCCATCGTCCTGATGGGCCAGGGTCCGGCCCCGGCGGCAGCGACGGTCCAGCACTTCCGTGGAGAAGGCCTGGAACTGGTGCCCGGCTCAGGTGCGCTCGCCGCGGCGGTTCCCGGCGCCGTCGACGCCTGGCTGTTGCTGCTGAGGGACCACGGAACGTGGGAACTGGCCGAAGTCCTGGATTTCGCCATCCGGTACGCCCGCGACGGCCACCCGGTTTTGGCCCGTGTCTGCAGCACGATCTCGGCTGTGGCGGAGCTGTTCCGGGAGCACTGGCCCACTTCTGCCGAACTGTGGATGCCGGATGGGCGTATCCCGGAGGAAGGCGACCTGGTCCGGAATCCGTCGCTTGCTCGAACGCTGCAGAAACTGGTGCAGGCTGGCGCGGGCCTCGGCGAGGCATTCGCGGCAGAGCCGGCGCACACCCGCGAGCAGCGCATCGACGCCGCCCGCCGGGAATGGAGCGAGGGCTTCGTGGCCCGGGCCATGGCCGAAAGCGTTCGCACGCCCCACCGCCACTCGTCCGGGACCGACCACCGCGGCGTCATGACGATGGCCGACATGGCCGGCTTCCGCGCGTCGTACGAGGAACCCGCCACGTTTGAGTTCCGCGGGCACACGATCGCCAAGACCGGCCCGTGGGGTCAGGGGCCGGCCCTGCTGCAGACGCTCACGATCCTGGCCGGCTTTGACGACGATCACCTCGACCCGTCCACGGAGCTCGGGGCGCACACGATTCTGGAGGCGCAGAAGCTCGCACTGGCGGACCGCGAGGCCTACTACGGCGACGGGGACGTGCCGCTCGATTACCTGCTGTCTGACGACTACGCGGCGTCGCGCCGGGAGCTGATTACTGAAGAGGCGTCGCACGAGTTCCGTCCTGGCTCCGTTCCCGGGCGTGAGCCGTACGTTCCCGCGCTTCGGACCGGGTACGTCCCGCCTGCGCCGTCTAATGACGACGGCGGAGAGCCCGCTTTGGGAGGTCCGTCCGCTTCCAGCCGCGGACGTTCCGCCGCTGCTGCTGCCGGTGTCGGCGAACCCACACTCGGCGATCCCACGGTCGGCGAAGCCAGTTCCCGCGAAACCGGCCCCGGCGAACCGGCCGTGTTGTCCAACGGGGAAATGCGGGGGGACACATGCCACATCGACGTCGTGGACCGTTGGGGCAACATGGTTTCGGCGACGCCGTCCGGCGGCTGGCTGCAGTCTTCGCCGGCGATCCCTGAGCTCGGGTTTTGCCTGGGCACAAGGTTGCAGATGACATGGCTCGAGCCTGGAACGCCGTCCACGCTGACCCCGGGCAAGCGCCCGCGGACCACGCTGACACCAACGCTGGTGCTGCGGGACGGCGTTGCTGTTTCCGCGCTCGGCTCGCCTGGGGGAGACCAGCAGGACCAGTGGCAGCTGCTGTACCTGCTGCGGACCATCGTCGGAGGCTACTCGCCGCAACAGGCCATCGATGCACCGGCGTTCCACACGACATCGATGCCAGGGTCCTTCTGGCCACGCACTTGGGAACCCGGCGGTGCCGTGGTCGAGGATCGGCTGGGCGATGACATTATCGCCGGGCTCGAGGCACGGGGACACCGGATCACCAAGGCAGGCGACTGGACCTTGGGACGACTGTCCGCCGTCGTCCGCGATCCCAGGACCGGCGTGATGCAGGCTGCCGCGAATCCGCGCGGTGCGCAGGGCTACGCGGCCGGGCGGTAGGAGCGGAGTTTCTTTCGGGGTTTCTGGCGCGCCGGTTATCTGCAAGGCTGGGGTGATGAACTACTTCCTGGAGTACACGATTCCCGCTGGCCCTGACGACGCCGAATTCGAGTTCCCGCACGACGAGATTCGACCCGGGACCACCATCCCGCTCTCCGAGACCAATGCCGAGGTAGTGCACACCCCCACGCTTCCAGCCCGCACCGGGATCGTCGGAGCCACAGTGCCTGAAGCCAAGCTCGAAGCCGAGCAGCTCATCACCCACAGCCGGGCGACGGAAGCTTCCCTGTATGAGGATCCCTCGAATTCCCTTCAGGCGGGCGTTGGCACGCTCGTTGCCACGTTCACCGAAGGCAGCGGCTGGCAGGACGCATAGCAGCCGCAGGTTTCGCTTCATCGGAAGCGCCTGGTCCCGGGTATTGGGGCCAGGCGCTTCCGTGGTTCGGCGCCGCCCTGGCCTCCCGGGACACGGGTTCACCCGCCGCCTCATGTTTTGTGGTGGTGGTTTTGTCGGGGTTGTTGGCGTGGGTCGATGTGGGGTGGCGGGATGAACCAGGGAACGCCGTTGCGGACGTGGATTTTCCATTGTTCCTTGTGGATGAGGTGGTGGTGGTGGGTGCAGAGGAGGACGCCGTTGTCGGTGCTGGTGGGTCCGCCGCGTGACCAGTAGGTGATGTGGTGGGCTTCGCACCAGGTGGCGGGGATGGTGCAGTTGGGGAAGGCGCAGCCTTGGTCGCGGGCGTGAAGGGCTTTGCGGATGTGGGGCGGGAAGATCCTGGTGGTGCGGCCGATGTCGAGGATTCTGCCTTGGCTGCTGAGGAGGATGGGGATGATGTCGGCGTCGCAGGCGATTTTGCGGATGGTGGAGGCGGTGACGGGGCCGGTATAGGTGAAGGTTCCGCTGCCGGTGGGTGTGCCTGCGGGCGTGCCGAAGAACCGGGCTTCGGGGCTGCTGGTTTGCCAGTTGTCCTGTGGGGTGCTTGCCGGCGGTTCGGGATCGCTGATCTGCCAGGTGCCTGGCAGGAGTACTGGGCCGCTGGCCTGCCGGCCGGGTGGGTCTGTTGGCTGGTTGCTGGTGGTTTGCCGGGTGTCGTTTGTTGGCGTGGGGCTTGGCCGGGTGTTGGTGCGGTTTCTGTTGTAGCGGGGGCCTTGGGCGGCGGTGGTTTCGATGCTGCCGAGGAGGTCTTTGTAGGAGACGGTGACCATGACTTGGGGGCGGAGTCCTCCGGTGGTGGGCAGGGTGCCGGCGGCGAGGGCGGCCTTGGCGGCGCCGACGAGGCCGTCGAGGCGTTGTTGGGCCAGGGTGCGGCGGTCCAGGTCCGGGACGTGGGTGCTGTTGAATGCCGCGTCGAGGTCGGTGCGCTCACCGCCGTCGCCGCGCTCAGCGCCGCTGCCGCGCCCAGCGCCGCCGCCGCCGCTGCTGCTGCTGTTGTCGTTCTTGTCGTTCCCGCAGTTGGTGGTGTTGGGGGTGGTAGTGCGGGGGTTGGTGGCGGTGTTCATGGCGGTGGTGAGGGCTTCGTATTGGTCGGTGGTGGCGTGGATTTCGAGGTGGTGGAGGCCTCCGCGTTTGGGGCCGATGAAGACGCCTTGGCGGTGGCGGAGGTTTTCTTCGGAGGGTTCGGTGCCGTCCTGGTCGAGGGCGTCGATCCAGCGGTGGGCGATGCGGGTGAGGAAGTCGTGGTCGTTTTCGATCGCGGTTTGGGTGAGGTTGTGTTCCATGTGGGCGATCGTGGCGGGGTCGGGGATGTGGCGGACTTTGTCCAGGGCGGTGGTGATGATGGTGCCGGCGCGGGAGGAGATGATTCCGGCGGTGAGGGCTGCGGCGGTTTCTTCGTGTTCTGGCGGGATGGGGCGGCCGGCGAGTCCGGTGCGGGGGAGGATGGCGTTGGCCAGGGCGAGCCGGCGGCGTGCTTCGGTGGAGCTGATCCGGAGCCGGGTGCGGAGGAAGTCGGGGGTGTTCCGTGCCCCGTCGTCGGCCGGGGACCAGCCCACCGCACGCGCGGGAACGGCCGGAACCGCAGCGTCGGCACTCTCGCTGGCACCACTGTCGGCGTCGGTGTCTGCGGTGGCGGCCGTGGACGGTGCGGCGGTGATGGTGGACTCGACGAGTGTGGATTCCGTGCCCGCCGGGGCAGCTTCGGGTTCTGTGCCCCAGCCTGTGCCCCAGCCTGTGGTCCAGCCGGCCGCACGGCTGGCTGCTTCGGCGGCGTTGATCGCCTCGGTCCGGGCCCGGTCCACGGCGGCGGCAGCAAGGACCTGAAAGTATTCGACGCGGCGGAAGAGCTCCTCGGTGAGTTCGGCGAAATCGGCCGCCTCGACGAAGTTTGCTGCGGCCAGCTCCTCCTGCGCCACGGTGATTGCCGAATCGAGCAGCGCCAGGGACGCCCTCAGATCAGCGGTTGCCGGCGCAGCACCGCCGTCGGACTTTCCGCTCATAGGGGAGCCAGCCACAGGAGCCGCGGCGGGAACGCTGCGCAGCCCGCGGCCACGCAACAGGGCAGCGGCACTGGCGCCGGAGACATCAGTCCCCGCTGCGCTGTCCGCTCCGTGCTCCCCAATCGCTTCCATGGGACTACTTTGTCAGCGGGGTCTGACATTTTTAGGGGTGAGGAGCGTCACTTCGGACCAAAAGGAAAAAGTTCTTGAAAAAAGTTTTTGGCCCGGTCGTTTCGGTCGCAACTCTAACTGGAGGGCTGCGTGGACCTAGGGATGACGGACTCCGACGCCGGCCAGGATGTCGCGGTAGCCCTCACGGAAGGACGGGTACTTGAACGAAAACCCTGTTCCCCGAAGCAGAGCATTGCTGCACCGTTTGTTGCCGCCACGGGCATCGCCCAGAGAAGCCTTCGGCGGGGGAGTCATTTCCAACTCAGCTGCAAGGAAGCGGAGGACGTCGCCCAATTCGGCCGGATCGTCGTCCACGCCCAGGTACACCGAAGCCGGCTCAGCAGCCATGGTGCACAGATGCACGATGGCGCCGGCGGCGTCGTCGCGGTGGATGCGGTTGGTGTAGCGCGGCTGGTCCGGAATGACGGCGGCGCCGCTGCGAACCTGGTCGATGAGCCTGGTGCGGCCAGGCCCGTAGATTCCGCCAAGCCGGAGCACGATAGGTGTGGTCCCGGTTCCTTTAAGACGCTTCAACAGCAGGTCCTCGGCTTCACGCATGATGCGGCCAGAGAATCCGCCGGGTTCGGGCGGAACGCTTTCGTCAATCCAAGCGCCGGCGGCGTCGCCGTACACGGCCGTGGACGAAACGAAAAGGACCCGTTCGGGTGCCACGCCGTCGCGTTCAAGGGCGTCGAGCACATGCACAACCCCGTTCACGTAGGCGGTCCGGTATGCCTCCTCCGTGGGGCCGTCCGCGGCTACTGCAATGACGACGGCGGTAGTGTCCGCCGGGACAGGCGGCAGGTCAGGGGCACCCAGGTTCGCCGCGACGCCCTCGATCTCAGCCGGCAGCTTGTCCGGTGAGCGGCGCCAGCCGACAACCCGGTGTCCGGCAGCGGCAAAGCGGAGCCCCGCTTCAGTGCCAAGGTCACCGCAGCCGGCGAGGAGGATAGTCATGTTGGCCAGTTTGCCATCTCCGGCGCCCGTCGCGGAGCGCCTACATTATCTGGGCGGTACAGGCTGTATCAGTGAGGGCGCCGGGCGAGGAACGGCCGGGGCCTGCCTTGGGGCGTGGGGCCAGGCATTCAGGAGAACGCCCAGCACAAAAATTGCCAACGCAAAGAAGAGGAGTACCGACAGGCAGCCCCTGGGCTTCCTGCGGGCTCTTCTGTTCCTGCGGGAAATGTCCGGGGCGGGGACGGCGTGCTGCCGGGAGCGCCACGTTTCCAGGGCAACGGCCGGACCCGAAGGAACTCCGAGGTCCGCAGGTCCGGGATTCCAGTCTTTCGTGGTCAGCAGGGGAGGGCTGGTGGGTCCAGAAAGCAGGCCCAGCAAGTAGTTGTGAATGGCCTGCACGGTGGCCCCGTCAAGTACAGTCGGCAGTGCCTCCACGGAGCGGCTCAGTGTGGCGAGGCCTTGGATCCGAACACCGCTGGTGGACCGCTCGTCCATTTCCGGCTGGTCCACCATGCACACCCAGGCTTGAACAAGCCGGCGGTGTTGTGGTTCGAGGAGCGCGGCCACAGCGGCGGCCTGATCGGCCACGGCGGAAACCTCCCGCTCCCTGGAATATCCGTTCTGGCGGAGAACTCCGTTCCGCATCTGGACGTTCCCCGACCAGCTCTTGGCGTCGATCACAATGATGCCGCCCGGTCCAACAAGGATGTGATCAAGATTGGCCTTTGGCCGGCCGGGCCAGTGGGCATCGTGCAGGGCCAGCCACCCCTTCGAACCCAGCTCGTCCAGCACCTGCCCGACGCGGACTTCCCCCCCGGCGCCTTTGGTCCAAGCCCTCTCTACCCGCTCGGCCTGTTCCAGCTGCTCCCTGAGCTTTGCTACCCGCTCCGCTGCCAGCCGTGCCTGCTCTGCCGCTCCTTCGCCTGCCAATTCTGCATCCCCCAGTTCGCGTCGCTCCCACCGTCCCGCGGGATCCACCGCAACTGTATGCGAATTGCATGAGTTCTATCACTACGGGCGCGTGCGGAACCCCTTCAGCAGGCCAAGCTTGCGAGGGGGAGGACTGCCCCCCGCGTCCTCAGAGCGCCGGAACGGGGAAGAAGACGCGGGGGTCCTGCAGCAGCGCCGGATAGTCGAACTCTGACCGGTCGATGACGTCGGTGACCTCGAAATTGCGTCCGAAGCGGCCGTCGTCGAGCGTAATGGGACGGCCCACAACCATTCCGACGGCGAACTTGCTGCCGCCGTCGAACGGAACGGCCACCGGCGACTTGCCGGGCAACGTTGAGAAGGCCGCCTCCTGGCGCTGCCGCTTGCGGGACGGCTTCTTGACGAGCGGCTTGGCCGGGGCCTTCTTTGCCACCTTGGCTGGCCGGCGCGAGGTTTCCTCCGCGTAGACGAACTGGTAGTCGTCGTCGGAATCCCCGGCGCCCGCGGAAGCGGCGCCGCCAGCTCCCGGACCGCCCGCAGCAGAACCCGCCCGCCCAACAGCCGGCAGCCCGACCTTGTTCAGTTGTTCGGGATCGCCGTGGCCCACGTGCTCGCGAAGAATCCAGAGAACCTCGCCCTCGGGATCCTCCGGCAGGAACTCGTGACGCGGCTCCGGCCAGACGTACTCCAGGCCGTGCTCCGTGCCGGGGAAGACCTCTTCGTAGAAATGCGGATCCTTGCGGATCAGGTTGGAGCGGTGGCTCTCGTGGAATTGCGGGTCGCCGAGCCACGGCGGTAGCAGGATCTTGGCGGCGTAGTCCGGGTGCGCAGCCTGCGGAGCGAACTCCCGGATGTTGTCCGACGTGTTGTCGGCGAAGCCGCGCTTGGTCCACTCGTCCACCATCGCCAGGCCATACATGGTGAGCGCCGGAACGTGGCCCATCCACATGCGGATGGCGGGGTGTGACTGCCATCCGTATTCCGGGATGACCAGCGCGCGGAGAGTCTGCAGCGCTTCTACACGCTGCTTGCCGAGCCGGGGGGTGTCCAGCGCGGCTGCGCTTTGCCGGAAATCGGGATAGGGAAGGAAGGTTTGCATCCCATCAGTCTGCCGTCCTTGGCGCCATGTGCCAATTGAAGTGCCGGAGGGCACAGCGCGCCGCCAAAATGGACACCGGGGTGTTCACAATGTGGACCCATGCATGCGAAAGGTTGATTAATCCACTAAGATATCCGAAACCTCAACAGCGTCTGGAAGCCAACTCATGACTCTTACCTCTCCCGCGCCCCTGTCGTCCGCCCCCGCGGAGGCGAATTCACAAGCGTCACAGGAGCCTCAACTGTTCGTTCCGAAGTACGGCCAAATGCTGGGCGCTGACGCGAACGGGATCCTCGTTCTGGACGAGTTTACGCTGGACCCGGCCGGTGCGCGCAAGGACCAGCACCGTTTCCGCACCGCGCTTGCTTCCGTTGCGCTGACCCTGCGCCGGCTCGTCGCCCTGCGCGTATTCATTGCAGTGGTGGCCATCGCCAACCTGCCGCTGTTCCTGATGTCCACGGGCTGGTGGATCTACGCTGTCTCGCTGGCCCTGGTGATCGGCGTCCACGCCGCCGTGAACTGGCTGAACAAGCACGAGCCGCGCGTCAAGCAGCGTCATGCCCTTGAGCTGCACCTGCACCGCGAACGCAGCGACAACTACCGCAAGGTCCGCGACGCCGTGAAGTTCGTCGTCGACAGCCCTGCCCGCGTCAACGAGCACCTCTACCTCGAGCTGCTGCACGCCAAGCGGGTTGCCCTCCACCTCGCCTCAGGCACCGTCGCCCTCCTGGACACCAGCGACGACGCCGCCTGGAAGGTGCGGATCGTCCGGGAGATTCCCGCGGCCTAAGGCCGTTTTACTGAGGGTTCCAGCCGTCACGCTGTAGAGATTTAAGAACGACGCCGGGCGTCCCCACTCAGGGGGCGCCCGGCGTCGTTCTTTTGCGTTCACTGGGCGCTGTCCCTGGGCATGGCGCCGGCCAAGGGACCCGCTCCGGCGGCGCGGATGATGTTTTGGGTGACATGCAGGTCGAAGGCACGCGAACGCGCCGGGACGGCGGCTTCGCCCTGGGCGAGCAGCCAGTCGATTGAGGCCATGTCGAGTACGCCGGCGCCTGAGGCTGTCGTGTAGAAAGTAGAGTCCGCCCAGCCGTGGCGAGTGTAGCGGCCGGATTCGGGGGAATGCGCGAAAATGTGAAGATTCGCCGGGTGCCGCAGCCGCGGGTATCTCGCTGTCGGGTACACCCGATCGGTTTCGCCCGAGATGAGTCCGGGGTAGGTGGCACCCTTCGCGGCGCCGGTGCCGGCAAATGCGAAGAATCCGGGGTCGGTGACAGTGAACACGCCCCTGGACCTCAGGTCTCCGTACACCGCGCCGGTGAGCGTTGGCTCCGCGTCAGGCACGGGTCCTTGACGCCATTCCGTGGTCACGGCTGCCGGGTGGCTGAACCGGAACGGATCCAGCTTCGCCTCGCGGTAGCAGGCCTCGACCCGGCTGGCCCCGGTGAAGGAGGCCTCGAGACGCGTGCGCCAGTAGACGTTGTTCGCCCCAAAGAAAACGACGTTGGTGCCATGGTTTCGGGCGGCCTCAATGTTGTGGCGCAAAGCCGGAGACCAGTATTCCGAGTGCCCGGAAAAGATCACCGCGGCGGCTCCGGTGGCCAGGGAAGGTTTCGCGCTGATCTCCGACTCAGTGGTGTAGGCGAGGCGCAGTCCAGGTTCCCGGATGGCCTCCGCGGCACGGACAAGAGGGGAGTCCCGCTCATCGATCTCGGTGAAATTGCTGTACGGCCGGTCGAAGGAAACCTTGTACGAGCGTGTGCTGTAGCGGTGTCCAGGCCCGGTGTAGAGGGAGTAGCCACCCCACCTGTTGTAGGCCTGCATGGTGCAGTCATTGACGACGAGCACCACTTTTCCCGTAACTGATGCGGACTCGACCACCAATGGAATCATGTGGTCCCGGCCGGAGCCTCCCGTCAGTATCAGATAGTAGAGCCCCTCCGGCCAGCCTGCGGTGTTCACCCGGGTTGTCACAGCCCACCGGCACCAGACCATCCGGGTGCCGCGCTGGACGGTGCAGGAGCGCTGCCTCCGGACGCGTACGGCTCCGGATGTCCAGACCAGGCGCTGGCCGGCACCGTTGTAGTAACCAACCCGGAAGGCCTCGATGCGGATGCTGCCCAAGGTGGAGCTGATGTACAGGTCCACCGTCCGCCGCCGAGGCACCGAAGCGTTCTGGCCCAGAAATCCTTCCAGCGCCGCCGTAGACGACCAATGCGTGGGAACCTGGCTGCGAGCAGTGCCGGGCCGGCGGTTTTCCCGCGCTGCATCGAACACGCCGGGCGGACTGGCGGCGGCAGCCGATGCAGCAGCAACGCCCATGGGCCGGGCAGTTCCGCCCCCCAACCCCGGATAATCCAATGACAGGAGGGATATTGCCAGTAGCGCGATAACCGCTATGCGCCGCCGTGCGGCGGAATGCTCCTCGGCCATGATCCCATGACCTTTCTCCCGAGCCCCGGTTGGCTTGGCGCACACAGAGGCGTGGACTTGCTGGACCTCCAAGCCTCAGCGTGGGACCGGGCCGACCGCCACGCTGTGCGTGATCATCGGCCTCAGACCTGGGAGGCGTCCATTATGTCCTTCAAAGCTGGGAAAATCCTTAACGCCACAGGGCCACAACAAAACCGGGCGGCCCCCGAAGGGACCGCCCGGCGTCGAGCTTCAGCCGCTAAGCGGCCGCATCAGTCGGATTAGGCAGGAAGCTGCAGAACCTGGCCCACGAACACCAGGTTCGGGTTGCTGATGGTATCAGCGTTGGCGTCGGCAAGGTGCTGCCAGCCGCCGTGGATGCCGAGCTTGTCGGCGATCTTGCTCAGGGTGTCGCCCTCCTGGACCGTGTAGGTCTCGCCGCTCACCGTGATGGCGGCGGCGTGACGGGCCTGGGCGGGTGCCTCGGCCACGGGAGTCTGCGTGACGGGAGCGGTCTGGACCGGGGCCTGGACGGGCGCGGCCTGCACCGGCGCGCTCTGCGGCAGGATCTGCGGTGCGGGAGCGCCACCGCCGCCGGAAAGCCCGAGCTTGGCGGAGCAGGCGGGCCATGCGCCCCAGCCCTGGCTGGCCTGGACCTTTTCGGCCACGGCGATCTGCTGGGCGCGGGAGGCGCTCTGCGGCGAGCCGGTTCCGCCGTAGGCGGCCCAGGTCTGCGGGGTGAACTGCAGGCCACCGGAGAAACCGTTGCCCGTATTGGTGGACCAGTTACCGCCGCTCTCGCACTGGGCAAGGGCGTCCCAGGTGGAGGCGCTCGTGGCGGTGGGGGCTGCAGCGTTGGCCGCGGTGGCGGAGAGGGCCAGAGTTGCGGCGGAAACGGCGGCCAGGGTGACTCCGCGGCGCGCGGCAGTGCTGAAAGTCGATTTTTTCATTTTGCGATGCTCCTGAGGCCACCCGCGCTCGGTCCGTCCCCGGACGTTTTCGCGCTACTGCCCGCCCCTGACGAACTAGAGGTCATTTCGGTGTCCGCCGGCCGGGCAGTAACTGGTGGAGGCGGCACCTGGCATTCATGGGCCCGCGTCGCGGGCATGTGCCCCAGCCTAAAGGGGTTGCGCGCCGTTATCAAATCGAGATAATCATTGACAGTCGGCGATTTGGAAGCACCCCCGCCGAGTTACAGGGCGCCCCCGGCGAGCGCCGCGGCCAAGTAGCGGGCAGTCCGGCTGCCGGGCGAACCGGCAACGTCGGCGGGCGTTCCGGAGGCCATGATCTCGCCGCCGGCGTCCCCGCCGGACGGTCCGAGATCGATCACCCAGTCCGCTTCCGCCACCACGTCCATTTCGTGTTCCACCACGATCACTGTGTTTCCGGCGTCGACGAGGCGCTGCAGCTGCGCCATGAGGAGCCGGACGTCGGCCGGATGGAGCCCGGTGGTGGGCTCGTCCAACAGGTACAGGGTGTGGCCGCGGCGCGCCCGCTGCAGTTCGGTAGCCAGTTTGATGCGCTGGGCCTCGCCGCCGGACAGTTCGGTGGCGGGCTGGCCGAGCCGGAGGTAGCCCAGCCCCACGTCCCGGAGCGTCTGCAGGCTGCGGGCCGGCGCGGGAACGTCGACCAGGAATTCGGCGGCGGCGTCCACGGTCATGCCCAGGACGTCGGCCACGTTCTGGCCGCGGTAGGTGACTTCCAGCGTTTCGGGGTTGTAGCGCGACCCGTCGCATTCCGGGCAGGGACCGTAGCTGCCGGGCAGGAACAGAAGTTCGACGGCGACAAACCCCTCACCCTGGCAGGTCTCGCAGCGCCCGCCGGCCACGTTGAAGGAGAAGCGCCCGGCACCGTAACCGCGCGCCCGGGCTTCGTCGGTGGCCGCGAACTCTTTGCGCACGGCGTCGAAGAGCCCGGTGTAGGTGGCCAGGTTGGACCGCGGCGTGCGGCCGATCGGCTTCTGGTCCACCGTCACCAGCCGGTCCACGTGGTGCAGGCCGGATACGGTTCCCACGCTCAGCGGCGTCCCGGGGTCGCCGGCGTCCAGGGGCTGCTCCTCATCGGTGCCGGCGAGTCCGGTGCCGGCAGTCTCCGCGTCTGCGCCTCCGTGCAATTCCTGTCCCACCACCTCGGCCAGCACGTGGCTGACCAGCGTCGACTTCCCCGAACCGGAAACGCCGGTCACCGCCGTCAGCACCTGCAGCGGGAAGGAAGCGTCGAGGCCGCGGAGGTTGTGGCGGGTGATGTCGTTCAGTTCCAGCCAGCCGGCAGGCTCCCGACGGCGGGTGGTCCGGACGCCGCTGTCAGGCTCGCTGCCGTCCGGCGAGCCGCTGCCAGAAGCGCTGCCCGGCACCAGGAACGGGCGCGTCACGGAGGCCTCGACGCCGGCGAGGCCGGCCACGGGGCCGCTGTAGAGCACTTCGCCGCCGCCTTCCCCTGCCCTCGGCCCCACGTCCACGAGCCAGTCGGCGCGGCGCACAAGGTCCATGTTGTGCTCCACCACGAACACGGAGTTGCCGGACGACTTGAGCTGTTCCAGCACGGCCAGGAGGGGCTCGGCGTCGGCGGGGTGCAGCCCGGCGGAGGGTTCGTCCAGCACATAGACCACGCCGAACAGCCCAGAGCGGAGCTGGGTGGCGATCCGGAGGCGCTGCATCTCGCCCGGGGAGAGGGTGGGCGTCGGCCGGCCCAGGGCAAGGTAACCGAGCCCCAGATCCAGCAGGATCGTGATCCGCTGGAGCAGGTCGCGGGTGATGGCGACGGCCACCTCGTTGCTTTCACCGGAGGACTGCCTGCCGGCGGGCAGCTTGCGCGACGCGGTTCCGGCGTCCGTCAGCTCGGTGGTCGGGCGGATGATGTCGGCCAGTTCGGCCATCGGAACTCCGTTGAGTTCGGCGATGGTCCTGCCGGCGAACGTGACGGCCAGCGCCTCGGGCGTGAGTCCGCTGCCGCTGCACCGCCGGCAGGGTCCGGTCTCCATGAACCGGAGCACCCGCTCGCGCATCGTGTTGCTCTTGGAGTCCGCAAGCGTGTGCAGCACATGGCTCTTGGCGCTCCAGAACTTGCCCTTGTAGGGCTTGGCCACACGGTCGCGCTGCGGCATGATTTCCACGACCGGCTGCTCGTCGGTGAACAGGATCCAGTCGCGGTCCTTTCTCGGCAGGTCCCGCCACGGGGTGTCGACGTCGTAGCCCAGGTGGGTGAGGATGTCGCGCAGGTTCTTGCCCTGCCACGCCGTCGGCCAGGCGGCGATGGCCCCGTCCCGGATGCTCAGGGAAGGGTCGGGGACCATCGAGGCCTCGCTCACGGTGTGTGCCACGCCGAGGCCGTGGCACTCGGGGCAGGCGCCGGCGGCCGTGTTGGGTGAAAAGGCGTCCGAGTCCAGCGGGCTGGCACCGGCCGGGTAACTGCCCGCGCGCGAGAACAGCATGCGCAGCGAGTTGGACAGGGTGGTCACCGTTCCCACCGTGGAGCGGCTGCTTGGCGTCCCGCGGCGCTGTTGGAGCGCGACGGCGGGAGGCAGCCCCGTGATCATCTCCACCTTGGGATTGTGGCCCTGCTGGATGAGGCGGCGGGCGTAGGGCGCGACGGATTCGAAGTACCGGCGCTGTGCCTCCGCGTAGATCGTCCCGAACGCCAGGGAGGACTTGCCGGAGCCCGAGACGCCCGTAAAGGCTACGATCGCGTCGCGCGGGACGGCCACGTCCACGTTGCGAAGGTTGTTCTCGCGGGCACCGCGCACCCGGACGAAGCCGTCAACAGAGTGGTCGGAGCCCGGGCTCCAGTCCAGACCGGCCAACGGGTCAGCATACTCTTCAGTCCGCATCTGTTCGACTCTAGCGGTTGTGCCCTGTGCGGGGACTATTCTGTCGGGGTGAACACTTACGACACCGCCGCCGAACCGACCGATCCCACTGCACTTTCAGCTGAAACAGCGACTTCGGACGAGGCGGAACTTGCGGCGCCCCCGTCGCCGGTGCCCCTGGCGGAACTGCACCTGCACATCGAAGGGACGCTGGAGCCGGAACTGATCTTCGCGCTCGCGGAGCGGAACGGGATCGAACTGCCGTATGCGGGCCTGGACGAGCTGCGGAGCCGGTACGAGTTCACTGACCTGCAGTCGTTCCTGGACCTGTACTACGCCAACATGGCGGTCCTCCGGACGGAGCAGGACTTCGCGGACATGACCCGCGCCTACCTGTCACGGGCCGCGGATGCGGGGGTGCGGCACGCGGAAATCATGATGGATCCGCAGGCGCACCTCTCTCGCGGTGTCTCCCTGGAGACGTGCGTGAACGGTGTGGCATCCGTCCTCGCCACCTCCGAGGAGGAGTTCGGCATTTCCACCCTGCTGATTGCCGCCTTCCTGCGCGACCTGTCCGAGGACTCGGCGCTTGAGGTCCTGGACGGGCTGCTGGCGATGAACGCGCCGATCGCCGGCATCGGCCTGGACTCAGCGGAGGTGGGCAACCCGCCGTCGAAATTCACGAGGCTGTTCGCCCGGGCCGGCGAAGCAGGCCTGCGGAAGATTGCCCACGCGGGGGAGGAGGGCCCGCCGTCGTACATTGCTGAGGCACTGGACGTGCTGGGCGTGGAGCGGATCGACCACGGGATCCGGTGCATGGAGGACCCGGACCTTGTGGAGCGGCTGGTCACCGACCGCGTGCCGCTGACGGTGTGCCCGCTCTCGAACGTGCGGCTCCGCGCCGTGGACATGCTGGCCGCCCACCCGCTGCCGGCGATGCTGGCTGCCGGGCTCAACGTCAGCGTGAACTCGGATGATCCGGCGTACTTCGGCGGCTACGTGGACACCAACTTTGCCCAGCTTGAGACGGTTCTGGGGCTGTCGGAATTCGACCGGGTCAGGCTCGCCGCGAACTCAATCCGGTCCTCGTTCGCCAGCGAGGAACGGAAGCAGGAACTGCTGGCCGAACTGTCTGGTTAAGACTCGGGCGTGCCTGACGGCTGTATGGGATCAAGCGGACCGCCGGCAGCGGAACCAGTCGTTCGTGATCTGGAAGGGCGTCTGCCTCATCATCTCGATCCGGTCGAGGCTTTTGTCGGCAGCAAGCAGGCGGGCCAGGTCAACGGCCGCAAAGATGAGGCCCGACACCAGGGCGATGCGACCGGCGGCCTTCGCCAGCGGTGAGGACATTTTCCCTCCTGAGGTTGATGGGATTTCCGGTGCTGCATGGGATCACCGGTTCCCTTAGCCCGGCGCCAATCACCCGCCGTCGTTCATCCGGGACGCATTCGGAGCGAGAAACGCCCGACGGCGGTGGCCGAGCGGGGCGCCCGGCGCCAGGCCCGGCGGTCCAGCACCACGGTGGCAAGAACCGCGAGGACGACGATCAGGAAGTAGATCAGCTCGGCGCGGGCGGCCCCGGCGGCGGTGAAGCCGAAGGAACCGACGGTGAAGGTGCCATGGCTGTTATGGAACAGAAGCGTCAGGAGGACACTGCCGCCGGTGCGGTTGAAGAGCCACACGTAGAGGAACGTGATGGGGCGGGCGCGACGCCTGGAGCAGGGGGAGGGCGTAGCCGCGGAAGCCGGGCTCTTCGCCGAGCGCGCCGTCCAGCGGATTCACCAGCCGGACGGCGAACACGGTCACCAGTCCGGTCCACGTCAGCCTTTCGAGGCCCGGGGCGGCGGCGCCGAGTGCCATGGTGATAAATCCGGTGGCCAGGACGAGCGCGGCGGGAAGAAGGAGCGCAACGGCGTACCAGATCCAGCCGACGCGCCACCGTACCAACCGCCGTCCCCAGGCGCGGAAGCCGGGGCGTCCCTCCGCCAAGGCTATGACGATGATTGCAGCGGCAAGGGGACCCACCGGCAGGAATTCCATCCGGGGCATCAGGCCGGCCGCGAAGAAGGGCCACGAGGCCCAGGAAATCGCGTAGGTCAGGACAAAGAAAGCCAGAAGCCTGTGGTGTTTTAGCCAGCCCATCGAACGGTGCATCGAGGCTCCAAACGGTCGCAGCAGGTGTTCCAATTGTCCGCCCCCTCGGCGCCGGTGTGCCAGCGGCCGTCCGGTTGGATACAGGCCGGATGCTTGCAGGCACCTCCCATAACTGCTAGTCCTGTGAGGGACGCAACACCGCGGTGATGACGCCGCGGGGCAGCAGTGCCGGGACGATGGCGAGTCAAGGAGTGTGCAGCATGCCGCGCAAGAACCCAGACGTGGAAGAGGCAAACGAGGAGGATCTCGAGGTCGGCAAGCCGAAGGAATGGGCCGCCGGCATCCCGGGCGTCCTGCATTCCATGCAGCCGGCCATCAAACACATGGGCGTAAGCAGGACAGAGAAGACGCTGCTCGCCATGAACCAGAAGCACGGCTTCGACTGCATGAGCTGCGCCTGGCCGGACCCGGACCACCGCAAGACCTTTGAGTTCTGCGAAAACGGGGCCAAGGCCGTCACCTGGGAAGCCACTCCGGTGGTGATCGAATCCGACTTCTGGGCGGAGCACCCTGTCAGTGAACTGCGCCAGCGGACCGAGTACTGGCTCGGGATGCAGGGCCGCCTCACGGAACCGGTCTACAAGCCGGCGGGGGCAGACCACTACCGGCCCGTGAGCTGGGATGAAGCCTTCGGAATCTTGGGGCGCAAGCTCAACGGCCTGGCCAGCCCGGACGAGGCCGCCTTCTACACGAGCGGCCGGACGTCGAACGAGGCCGCCTTCATCTACCAGCTCTTTGTGCGGGCCTTCGGCACCAACAACCTGCCGGACTGTTCCAACATGTGCCACGAATCGTCCGGCTGGGCGATGGGCCAGACCATCGGCATCGGCAAGGCCACCATCACCTACGACGATTTCGCCAAGGCCCAGCTGATCATCATCATGGGGCAGAACCCGGGCACCAACCATCCGCGCATGCTCACCGCCCTTGAGGAGGCCAAGGAAGCAGGCGCCCAGATTGTGGCCGTCAACCCGCTGCCGGAAGCGGGGCTGCTGCGGTACAAGAACCCGCAGAAGGTCAAGGGCATCATCGGCCACGGCACTGACCTCGCGGACCAGTACCTGCAGATCCGGGTGGGCGGAGACATGGCGCTGCTGCAGGCCATTTCGAAGCGGGTCCTCGACGCCGAGGCGAAGAACCCGGGGACCGTGCTGGACCAGCAGTTCCTCGAGGAGCACTGCGAGGGGCTCGAGGAGCTGCGGGCGCACCTGTCGGAGTTGGACGATGAGACCGTCCTGGCCGCCACCGGCCTCCGCGCCGACGAGATTGATGAGCTGGCCGCCCGGTATCTGAAGGCGGACCGGGTCATCATCACCTGGGCCATGGGGATCACCCAGCACAAGAAAGGCGTGGCCACGATCAAGGAGATCATCAACCTGCTCCTGCTGCGCGGAAACATCGGCAAGCCCGGGGCCGGCGCCTCGCCCATCCGCGGGCACAGCAACGTGCAGGGGGACCGGACCATGGGCATCTGGGAGCAGATGCCGCCTGCCTTCCTGGACGCACTCGCCAAGGAGTTCAGCTTCGACCCCCCACGGGAGCACGGCGCCGACGCCGTGGAAACCATCCGCAGAATGCGCGACGGCGTCATCAGGGTATTCGTGGCACTGGGCGGAAACCTGGTGGCCGCCATCTCCGACACTCATGCCGCCGAAGCAGCCATGGAGAACACCGACCTCACCGTCCAGATCTCCACGAAGCTCAACCGCTCGCACACGGTGACGGGGAAGGAAGCGCTCATCCTGCCCACCATGGGGCGCACGGAAATCGATCTGCAGGAGTCCGGCCCGCAGTTCGTGTCCGTGGAGGACACTGTGTGCGCGGTGCATCCCTCGGCGGGAAGGGTGGAACCCGTTGCACCGAACCTCCTCTCCGAGGTGGCGATCGTCTGCCGGATCGCCCGGGAGACGGTGCAGGGGAAGACCAATGCGGACTGGGCCGGGTTCGAGAAGAATTACGACCTCATCCGCGAGCACATTTCCCGCGTGGTGGCGGGCTGCGAGGACTACAACAGCAAGATCCGGCAGGAGGGCGGTTTTGTCCTGCCCAACGGGCCCCGGGATTCGCGGACCTTCAGCACTCCCACCGGCAAGGCCATCCTGACGGTGAACCACCTGGAGAGCATCGACCGGCCTGCCGGCACGCTGATCCTCCAGTCGGTCCGCTCGCACGACCAGTTCAACACCACGATCTATGGGCATAACGACCGGTACCGCGGCATCAAGAAGGGCCGCGACGTGGTGTTCGTCAGTCCGGAGGACATCGCCGAGCTTGGCCTCAGCGACGGCCAGTTCGTGGACATCCATGGTGTGTACGAGGACAACGTGCAGCGGGTCATGCGGAAGTTGCGCGTCGTTTCGTATCCAACGGCCGGCGGCTGCGCGGCCACCTACTACCCGGAGGCCAACGTGCTGGTGCCCCTGGACAGCGTCGCGGAGGGGAGCAACACGCCGGCGTCCAAGGCTGTGATCGTGCGTTTGGAGCCCAGCACGGAGACTGTTTAGCGCCCCAGCGCCGCCGCCCTTATTGGGCGATGCTTACTGGGCGGTGCCTATTGGGCGGTGCTGGACCAGCCCTCGCTGTCCGGGCCGCCCTCGGTGCCGTGCTCGCAGAGCCGCAGGGCGACGTCGGCCGCGGACTCCACCGACTCCTGTGGTGACGCGCTGCTGCCGTGTGCCCGGAGCCCGGCCGCGTAGCCAACCAGCAGTGCGGTGACGGGAGCGGCCTGCGCGTTCACGGCCCGGGAGGACTCGGCGGCGAGGCGGGCGACCAGCTGCTGGTCCACCTTGAGGTCCAGGATCTGCAGCGCCTGGGTGAGCCGCTGGCTCCAGTGCGCGAGGTCCTGGTCTGCAGGGCAGCTGCCTTCTGGGTTGACTGTCATGGGACTCCCTTTCCTGCGTTTTGTGGTGCGGATCATCCCGGCGGGGGCGGGCTGCTAGGTGTCGATCGAGGTCATGTGCGGGTAGCGGGCGCCGGCGGCAGCTCCGGCGGGGGCAAGCTCATCAAGGCGGGCGAGGTCTCCGCTGGAGAGCTCGACGGCGGCGGCACCCAGGTTCTCGGCCAGCCGTTCGCGCTTCTTGGTGCCGGGAATGGGCACGACGTGCTCGCCCTGCGCCAGCACCCAGGCCAGTGCGAGCTGCGCCGGACTGCACTGCTTCTCATCTGCCAGTTCCTTGACCCGGTCCACGAGCTGCAGGTTCCGGGTGAAGTTTTCGCCCTGGAAACGGGGTGAATGGCGCCGGAAGTCATCGGCAGCGAAGTCGTCGGGGCTGCGCAGCTGGCCGGTCAGGAAGCCGCGGCCCAGGGGGCTGTAGGGCACGAAGCCGATTCCCAGTTCGGCGAGCACAGGGAAAACCTTGGTCTCTGGCTCCCGCTCCCGGAGCGAATACTCCGTCTGCAGTGCGGTGATCGGATGGACAGCGTGCGCCCTGCGGATGGTCTCAGCACTCGCTTCGGACAGCCCCAGGTGGCGGACTTTGCCGGCTTCGACGAGCTCCGCCATCGCTCCGACGGTGTCCTCGATGGGGACCGTCTTGTCCACCCGGTGCTGGTAGTAGAGGTCAATGTGGTCCACTCGCAGCCGCTGCAGGCTGGCATCGCAGGCGGAGCGGACGTATTCGGGGCGGCCGTTGATGCCAACCCAGGAACCGTCCTCCCGCCGCTCGTTGCCGAACTTCGTTGCCAGGACCACCTCGGAGCGCCGGTCCGCGATGGCCCTGCCCACCAGCTGCTCGTTGGTGAACGGGCCATACATGTCCGCGGTGTCCAGCAGTGTTCCGCCGGCGTCCAGGAACGCGTGGATTGTGGCGATGGACTCGCTGTCGTCGCCGGTTCCGTAGAACTCGCTCATGCCCATGCAGCCGAGGCCAAGGCTGGAGACGGACAGTGAACCAAGCGTGCGGGATTCCATGGGGCTCTCCTCAGGAAGGTTGCTGGAGTGGCTCAGGGAGGTGCGGTGTAGTCGCCACTATAAGTGGGGCCGCTGCATTTTTGGTGGGCGGGGCCGCATTTTTGCTCCACTTTTCCGGTGCCGGGCCGCGGAGCGGCTGCACAAAGTGGTGCAGAAATGCGGTGCAAACCGGTGCTTCGGAGCCGCGGAAGCCGAAGCTACGGCGTCGGGCTGCCGCCGTTGACGTTCAGCGTCTCGCCCACCACAAAGCTCGACTCCGCCGAGGCCAGGAACACGTAAGCCGGGGCGAGTTCGGCGGGCTGGCCGGCGCGGCCCAGGGGAGTGTCCTTGCCGAACTCGGGCAGCGCCTCTTTCGGCTGGCCGCTGCTGACCTGCAGGGGCGTCCAGATCGGCCCGGGAGCCACGGCGTTCACCCGGATGCCCTTCGGCGCCAGCTGCTGTGCCAGTCCCTTCGTGAAGTTGTTGATGCTGGCTTTCGTGGTGGCGTAGTCCAGGAGCGTCGGTGACGGGTTGTATGCCTGGATGGATGTGGTGTTGATGATCGTGGAGCCGGCGGGAAGGTGCGGCACTGCGGCTTTGGTGAGCCAGAACATGGCGTACACGTTGGTCTTCTGCGTGTGGTCGAACTGCTCGTCGGTGATCTGGCCGATGTCCTCCTGCGCCACCTGTTTGCCGGCGTTGTTCACCAGGATGTCCAGTCCGCCCAGTTCCTGCAGGGCGGTGTCCACCAGTTTCTGGCAGGTTGCGGCGTCCTTGAGGTCGCCGGGCACCTTCACGGCTTTGCGGCCGGCCTTTTCGATCAGGTTGGCGATCTTCGCGGCGTCTTCTTCCTCCTCGGGAAGGTAGGACAGTACGACGTCGGCCCCTTCCCGGGCGAAGGCGATGGCCGTCGCTGCACCGATACCTGAGTCCGCGCCCGTAATGATTGCCTTCCTGCCGTTGAGGCGACCGGTGCCGCGGTAGGTGTCCTCGCCCAGGTCGGCCTTGGGTTCAAGCTTCGCGTCCAGGCCGGGCTCGGGCTGGTGCTGCTTGGGCGGCTCGATGTGCTCGTATGCCGTGACGGGATTCTTGAAGGTGTACTGGTCGGTCATGGTTCTCCTCCGAGGTGGTGTTGAACGCGGACAGGAACATCGGGCTCGGTCCCTGACGTCAGGGGCAATGCTAAGCATGCTTATCGTCAACCCTAACGAGACGACGGCGGCGCCGCCAGTGCTGTTGCGCTTGGAGTGCGGACGGTTGGCTTTGAATTGGGATGGCGGCGAGGGCAAACCCCTTTTGCGGGCCGCAGCACGAAGTTAGGCTGGCAGTCCAAGGCCGGCGGGCCGTCACGGCCGGCGGCGATTCCCACAAGGCCATCCGGCGCGCGGTAACCAAGGAGTGAAGGCGATGGACAACCAGGACATTCTGCAACGTATCCAGGCGCTGGTTGACGAGGAGCACCAGCTCCGTGAGCCGGCAGGGGCAGGTTCGGCCGGCGGCTCCGGGCAAAACGATTCGGACGACGAGGCTGGGCAGGGTGAGCGCCGCGTCCGGCTGCGGCAGGTGGAAGAAGCCCTGGACCAGTGCTGGGATTTGCTGCGCCAGCGCCGGGCAAAGGTCAAGGCTGGCGAGGATCCCAACGAGGCTGATGCCCGTCCAGTCAAAGAGGTTGAAGGCTACGTGCAGTAGGTCGCCGTACTAGGGGAGGGCGGCCGCCACCGGCAGCCGCCCTTCTGTAGCGGTGACACGTCGCTACTGGCGGCAGTTACGGCCGCCGGTTACTGCTGCCAGCTACTGCTCCTGGCCGCTGTGCAGTCCGTCGTCGCTGCTGTCTGCGGAGGCGGCGTCGCCGGTGTCGTCGGACAGGTCCATGTTGCCGCGGGCTTCCTCCATGGTGGGGCCGCCGGAGGGGACGTTGTAGCGCTCCGGGCGGATGCCGTGCGACTGTTCCTCGATGAGTGCCTGCTCCTCGCTGAATCGGATGGCGTTGGCGTCATCACCTGCGTCGCCGGGTCCGTCGTCGCGGATCTTCGAAGGGTCCGGAACGATAAAGCCGTCTGCGTTGCTGCTGTGTTCACTCACTGAATTCATCCCTTCGTTTGGTGCCTCGCTCTATATGGTAAGCCTACTTTCTATTGGTGCCGCCGGGAAATGAACTGGTATCCGGTCGGGAAATCGGGGCGGGAAGATGTCCTGCAAGCCTGTAAGAACCGAGATTTCCGGCTCAGTTCGGGTGTAATCCCCGTCATAGTCGGTCACGACACACAATGTTTACCGAACAAAGTCGTCAGATTTGCCCGGCGCTTGGCAAACTACTGGGGGAACATTCGCTCTGTAAGGGGAACCATGCGCAAGACTGCCGCCGAAAACACCAACATCCGCCTTAAGGCCGTGCTGGACGTTCTGGCAGAGGGGGTGTTGTCGGGTGAATCGCAGAACGCCGGTGCCGTGCTGGCTGAAGCCCTCGTCCGGGTTCCGCTGAACGCCTACGAAGCTGAGCTCCTGAGCGGCGGCATTCCCCGTGGCCACAAGTCGCTGACCACCGCCACGGCCAAGCTGGTCAAGGCCGGCTGGCTGGTCAAGGGACGCTCCGGCTGGACCATCACCGAGGACGGCCAGCGCGCCACGGTCGCCTTCCCGGACGCTGCCGCCTTCTCGGCAGCGCTCGACGCCGGTACTCCGGTTCCTGCCGATACCCCCCTTCCGGTGGCGGCACCCGCCAAGCCGGCCGCCAAGAAGGCGTCCGCAAAGGCCGAGAAGGCTCCGTCCAAGGTCGCGAAGGTTGCAGATAAGGCGGCCAAGCTCATTGAAGGCGCAGTGGCTCCCGTAGCCAAGGCTGTACACAAGAAGGCCGAGGCTGACGCCGAAGCGCAGGCCGCCGTCGAAAACTCGGTGGAAACCATCGACCAGCCTGGTGCGGTGGCCGTGGCCGGCGACTTCAACACGCTGCTGGGAGCCCCGGAGAACTGGGCACCGCAGTACGACGAAGCGCAGATGAAGCTCGACGAACTGGACCAGCTGTGGAAGCTCTCTGCTGAAATCCCGGCGGGCTACTACAACTTCAAGATCGCCCTGAACCGTTCCTGGGATGAGAACTACGGCGCGTTCGGTGCTTTCGATGGCGCCAACCACGAACTGCACCACGCCGGTGGCCAGCTCACCATCCGCTACAACCACCGGACCCGGGACATCACCGTCAACTGATTCCCTCCGGCCGGAAGCCGCGCTGCAGCACACGCTGCAGCGCGGCTTCCGCTGTTTCAGGGAGTCAGCGCGCACTAGTCGTGGGCGGACAGAGTCTTTTCGCGGTCCTCGAACGCCTGCTCGCCGGGTCCTGTAAAGGCGCGGGAACGTTGCACGGCCTCGATGGACCCGGTGAAGAGCTGGGAATCGTTCGGGTCTGACGGCTGGCGCGGATGGGCGTCCAGCTGCGGCCGCTGTGGCTGCTGCGGCCAACCCTGGGACCGGCCGGATTCAACCGTCTCCCAGCGCAGATGCGGCAGCGCCTGCGGGTGCTCCTGCTGCAGGAACCGGACCAGCTCCTCGCGGATGAGGCAGCGCAGATCAAAGAGCGAGGCGCTGTCAGCCGCGCTCACGAGAATCCTGACCCGGACGAAGCCGCTGGTGGCATCGGTGACCTGCAGGATGCCCACCCGCTCGTCCCACAGGTCAGTGCCGGCCAGCAGCGTATTGAGTTCCGCGCGCATGGCCTCGACCGGGGCACGCCAGTCGAGATCGAACTCTACGGTGCCCATGACCTCCGACCTTCGGCGCGTCCAGTTCTCGAACGGCGTGGTGGTGAAATAGGTCGACGGCAGGATAAGCCGGCGGTCGTCCCAGATGTGGACCACCACGTACGTGAGTGTAATTTCTTCGATCCGGCCCCATTCCTTGTTCACAACCACCACGTCGTCCACCCGGATGGCGTCAGTGAAAGCGAGCTGGACTCCGGCGAAGACGTTCACCAGCGAGGACTGCACGGCGAGGCCTGCCACGATGGAGAGCAGCCCGGCGGAGGCCAGGATGCCCGCACCGAGTGCCTGCACGTCCGGGAAGGTCAGGAGGGCGACGCCGAGTGCGAGGATCACCACCAGTGCCACACCGACGCGCCGGGCAAGGCTCACCTGCGTCCGGAGCCGGCGGGCGCGGCGGTTGTCCGCCACATCCACGCTGTAGTGGGTGAGCATGAGCGATTCGAGGATCAGCAGTACCGCCACCGCCAGCCAGGCCGCGGCGGCGATCAGTGCTATGAGCAGCACTTGGTCCACCGCCCGGCGCCAGGGCGAATCCTCCGTGCTGAGGCCGAGGGCGATCCGGACGCCGAGGAGGCACAGTGTGAGCCGCAGCGGGACCCTGGCCCGCCGTGAGGAGTCGCGCAGTGCAGTCAGCCGCCGGTTGAGCCGTAGAACCACATGGCGGAGCAGCCAGGAGAGGACCAGCCCGGCGGCCACTGCCACTGCGATAGCGAGGAAAGGCATTGCTTGGTCTAGAAGGTCTGGCATGTATTAACCCCTATCAACCCCAGAGAGTTGACCGGTAATCGGGCTCCGCGGGCCGGTCCTGTCGGGACAAGGCCGCCGGCGCTACATTGGTTCCATGACTGACTCGAACGCAGCCGACCCGGACAGTGTCCGCCTCACCGCACGGGTCACAGGAATGGTCCAGGGTGTCGGCTTCCGCTACTGGACCGCGCGCAAGGCCGACGAGCTTGGGCTGACCGGTTCAGTCAGGAACGACGACGACGGTTCGGTCGCCGTCGTCGCGGAGGGCCCGCAGCCGGACATCGTGGAGTTCAGGCGCTGGCTGGGCTCATCCCGGGCCCCGGGCAGGGTGGCCCACGTCGATGAGATGGTCTCCCCGGCCGAAGGCGGATTCAGCAGCTTTCAGGTGGTCAGCTGAGTCCTTTGGAGCCGGGTTCACCAAGCCCGGTTTAGCCCGGGCTGAGTCCCAGGAAGGCCCCGAGTTCCTCCAGCGCGAACGGCCGTGACGGCATGTAGTTCGTGAGCTCGGGGGAGCGGACCACCACAGCCCTCCACTGGCCCCGGGAGACAGCCACGTTGATGCGGTTGCGGTTGAGCAGGAACTCGGCTCCGCGCGGTGCCTCGGCTATCGCGGAGCACGCCATGGACACGAGCACCACGGGAGCCTCCTGGCCCTGGAATTTGTCCACCGTTCCCACCCGCACGTCCTGCAGGCCCTCGTGATCCAGGGCGTGCCGGATGGCCTGCACCTGGGCGTTGTAGGCAGCCACCACCAGGATGTCCTTGGCTTCCAGCCTCCGGACCGGCTCGTCCTTGCCCGGCGTCCACTTGAGCCCGATGTGCTCGCGGGCCAAAGAGACGACAGCTGCCGCCTCCTCCGCCGAGCTCGTGGTGTTGCCGGAATGCTGCACCAGGACGGTCTCCACGCCCGGAGGCACGCCGTCGAGATGGCGCCGGGATGCCGCCGGTGCGGACTCCAGCCGGCCATCGTAGCTGAGGACCGACACCTTCCGGGAAAGCTCAGGATGCATCCGCCAGGAATCGGCGAGGAAGTAGCCGAGCTCGGCGGGCATCGTGGCATGACCGGCGGACAGCCAGCCGAGCGCCGACTCATCGACGGGCTCCGGGTGGGAGCCCTGGGTGACCTGGGGAAGCTGCCGCGGGTCGCCGAGCAGCAGGAGCCGCTTCGCGGACCGGGCCACGGCCAGGGTGTTGGCCAGCGAATACTGGCCGGCCTCGTCAATGACCAGCAGGTCCAGTGACCCAGGAGGCACGCATTTGCCGGTCATGGTCCAGGCAGTTCCGCCAACCAGGCAACCGCCCGGCCTGACCAGGAGCCGCAGGATGTCCTCGTCGGCGACGCAGGTCCACGGCACGTCGTGTGGCTGGGCAAGTCTCTTGGCCACCATGGAGGGGTCCACCCCGGCCTTTTGGATGGCCGTACAGAGCATGTTTTCGACGACGGCATGGGACTGGGCAACCACGCCCACCTTCCAGCCGGCCCGCACGAGCCGCGCGATGACGTGGGAGCCGACGAACGTCTTGCCGGTTCCCGGAGGCCCCTGTACCGCGAGGTAGGACCGGTCCAGATGCTGCAGCGCCGCGGTGATGGCCGACACGTAGTCGGCGTTTCCGTTGGCATCGTTGCCGACCGTGGGGAGGTTCGGGATGCCGGCCAGCCTGGGTGCCGTCCGGCGGAGGATGTCCACGCCGGGATGCTGGGGAAGTTGCGGCAGCGTGGAACCGACGAGTTGTGCGAGTTCCGCCAGTGCCGCCTCGATGCTGACGGTGGGGATGGGGCGGTCGTCCGTCAGGGCCATGGGCAGCTGGAAGTATGGCGGCACCCTTCCCGTGGACTTCTCTGTGATGGTGATGACGGTCCGGCCGGGTTTTTCGGGGTGGTCCTCGACGGTTTCCACCAGCGTGCCGAAGATGCCGTCGCGGGAGGGAGGCATGGCGGCTTCGGTGGGGGCCGCCGGCGACTCTGCCGACCCTGAACGCTGGCCCGCTGTGCGATGCGGGGTCCTGCCGCCGTCGACCTCGCCGAGTCCGTCGGGCAGGGGGTCCTCGAACATCCGGAACCAGGTGGAGCCGGGCTTGAATTCCGAGCCCTCGCTCATGATGCCGGTGAGCCGCAGCGTGCGGGACTCCGTGCGGGCGCGGGAGGTGGGCGGTGCCCAGTCGGAGACCACCTCCGCCGCTTCCACGATGAACACGTTCCGCTGGTCCCGCCACCTGTCGACCTCGGCTTCGAGGCGGTCGAAGTGCTCCCACCAGAACTGTTTGCGCTCCCGGCGGTGATATCCGGTGGCCGCCGCGACCATGGCCACGGCCTGCTCGTCGGGCGTCAGTTCGCGGTGCTCAGGAATGGCGTCCAGGAAGGCGCGCAGGCCTTCTTCCTCCGGCGTCGGTTTCCCGTCCGGGACTGCGTCCGGCGGCGTTGGGGGACTGTCCGCCCTTCCTGTGCCTGCCGTCGCGGCGCCCACGCCCGCCATCCCGGCGCGGACCCCCTCAGGAGCGGGCGCGCCGCCGCGCAACTGCAGCAGCCAGTCCCGAAGCCGGAGCGTGGAGAGGCAGTCGTACCGGTTGTAGTCGGATATCGAGGCCAGGATGGCAGCCGCCTCCGCCTGCGTCTCGGGGCCGGCGTTGCGCGCCTCGCAATAGGCGGCATAGGCCACCACGGAAGCGCCGGCGTCCTTGACGTCCCCGGACCGGAGATGGTCGCCCATGTACAGGGGTTCGAGTTTCTTGATGGAGTACGAGGCCTCCGAAATCCGGAGCGAATGCCGGACCGTGGCGTAGAGGTCCACGAGGAGCCCGTCCCGCAGCCAGGAGTCCACCACATCCTCGCCGGCAACGTGGTTCAGCGAGAGGTTGCGCAGGGCCGTCTTCTCGTACGGCGCGTAGTGGTAGACGTGCATGTCCGGATACCGGGCCCGGCGGTCCTCCACGTAGGCGAGGAAGTCCAGGAACGCCTGCCGTTCGCCCGCGCGTGAGTGGGCCCAGAACGGCCGGAAGACGGGGTCCTGGCCAGGCGGATCCGTGGGCAGCGGTGCCTCGATCACGCCGAAGAGGTATTCCAGGCCCCATTGGCCCGCCGGGTCCTGCCAAAGGGGGTCGCCCTCGAAATCGAAGAAGATGTCGCCCTCGCTGGGGGCAGGGATACCACCCAGGGCGTTCTCTGCCAGAACCCTGTACGTCACGGTGTGCGGCTGGCCGTCCTTAACGAATGTCCGGGAGCCGTCGGCTGCCTCCAGGCCGGTCTGCATCCTGGCTTGGTCGCGCAGGCGCCGGCGTGAACCCGTGGCCAGATGCAGCGGCAGCTCGGCGAGGGCGTCGATGGTGGTGATGCCGTCTGCGGCCAGCTTCTTCCGCTGGACGGACGTCATCCCTGCGACCATCAGCAGGTCCCGGTGCGCGGCCACCTGCTCGGCGCAGTAGTCACACCTGCCGCAGCAAGTGACGCCGGGCTGCTGCCACGCCACAGGGGCGTCCGTGTTCCGGTGGGTTGAGGTGAGCTCACGGAACCGCGCCCGCCGATCGCGGTACACAGGCAGCAGATCGGCCAGCGAGTGGGAGCTGCGCTCCATGTTTCCCAGCACCAGGGTGACGCGCGGGGCGGGGTCCAGCCCAAGCTCGATCAGCTGGTCGCCGTACGCAGCCAGCTGCAGGAGCGCGCCCACCTTGGCGTGCCGTGCCAGCTTGGTGTCCCAGACCGCATACCGCGGGCCACGGTCGCCGAAAAGCAAGGAGCGTTCCCCGCCCGGCGGGGGACTGCCTGCCGGTTCAGGTTCCTCCGGGCCGATGTTCTCCGGGGCGATGTCCTCTTTCACCAGGAAGTCCGCATAGCCGAGGAATTCGCCGTCGAAGAACGTGGCCTGGAAGACGACGTCGGCGCCCGTACGGAGGGCAACAGCGGTTTCGCGGGCCTTCTCGGCGAGGTCGGCCCGGTCGGTCGTTCCGCGGTCTACGCAGTAAACCCCTGTGCCGTGCGACGCATCCCAGACTCCGTGGGTGCCGATGAGGCCGGCAAGCACCTTGTGCTCGTGGAGATCGCCTAGTTTTCCGGCCCGCGCCTGCATCTCATCGGCGGGGAAGGCGGCTTTGGGGGACCGGCCAAGCTTCTCGTCGAGGATCCGCAGCGTGCGGTACTCGCACTCGCTCGCGGCCACGAGATCGCTGGCTGAGAACACCAGGTCAGATGGCGCTCCCGGCGTGGTCGGGTCGAGCAGGAACATGGGGCCTCCCCATTGGCAGCCTCGCTCCGGGACGGTTCCCGGTGCGCTGATTTGAATCTAGCAAGAGGCTCTGACAATCAGGCCGCACCGGCTCAGGCCGATCAATGCCGGAGCAGCGCCAATGGGGGACCCTATCTGCCCGCGCGGACTAGTGGGCGACCTTGTGGCCGTTGTGGGAGTAGGTGAGGCAGTCGGCGTTGTCCGGGCCGGGGCCAACATGGACTTCCGGCGCCTTGCACATCAGGTGGTCGTTGTGGACGCATTCCGCGCGCTGGCAGGCTCCGACTCCCGCGAGGACTTTGGGAAGGCCGCCGTGGGTGCCGGTGTCAATGAACGTGGCGCACGATGCGTGGTCTGTGGTGCCGCCGACCGTGATGGCCTCGGCGTTACATTCTGAGTGGTCGTTGAAGGAGCAGTTGGTGACGCTGCAATCGGCTACATGCGTGCTCATGGGATTCCTCCAAAGTTCCGGTCGCCCTGGCTGGGCGACTCGCTGTTCCCAACGTAGGCCCGAGGGACCGCATCAAAAAGACCCAATTGTGTTGCGTAATTGTCCTAATTGCAGAGCCGTGTCTCTGAGCCGCCATTAACTCCGCTGAGTGCGCGCTCTCAATTTACGGCCGGGCACCCATGGACCATGACGCGGGACCGTTCTAGACTGGCGTCACCCTCCACCTTTTAAGGCCCGACGGCGTCGTCCGGCCTTTCAGGGGAATGCCCTGGAGGGTGCATCACAACACTCATGAATTCACCGCCGATCCTTCAAGGGGAGGGTCTGTGACGCCAGGAGGAAAGAGATGGAAGGGAACAAAGCCGTTGCCTACAAGGGGCCCGGCAAGGTGGAGGTCATCGATATTGACTACCCCACTTTTGAACTTAAGGACGGGCCGGGCGTAAATCCGGCCAACGTGGGGCGCCAGGTTCCCCACGGCGCGATTATCAAAACAGTAGCCACCAACATCTGCGGATCGGACCAGCACATGGTCCGGGGGCGGACCACGGCGCCGCCGGACCTTGTGCTGGGCCACGAAATCACGGGTGAGGTGGTGGAAGTGGGGCCCGGCGTCGAATTCATCAAGGTCGGGGACATCTGTTCGGTGCCGTTCAATATTTCGTGCGGCCGCTGCCGGAACTGCAAGGAGCGCAAGACCGGGATCTGCCTCAACGTGAACCCGGACCGGCCTGGCAGCGCCTACGGTTACGTGGACATGGGCGGCTGGGTGGGCGGCCAGGCCAACTATGTGCTGGTGCCGTACGCGGACTGGAACCTGCTGAAGTTCCCGGACAAGGACAAGGCCATGGAGAAGATCCTTGACCTTGCCATGCTCTCGGACATTTTCCCGACGGGCTTCCACGGCGCAGTGACGGCGGGGGTCGGCGTCGGCTCCACCGTATACGTCGCTGGCGCCGGTCCTGTTGGACTTGCAGCGGCGACGAGCGCGCATCTGCTGGGTGCCGCCGTCGTAATTGTGGGCGACATGAACAGCGACCGGCTGGCGCAGGCGCGCAGCTTCGGGTGCGAGACGGTGGACCTGGGCAAGGGCGGGCCGGCGGAGCAGATTGAACAGATCCTGGGCGTGCCCGAGGTGGACTGTGCCGTGGATGCCGTGGGCTTCGAGGCGAAGGGCCACGGCCAGGGTGCCAAGGAGGCACCGGCCACTGTGCTGAATTCGCTGATGGACATCACGGCGGCCGGCGGCGCGCTGGGCATTCCGGGGCTGTACGTGACAGGGGACCCGGGCGGCATTGACGAGGCTGCGAAGAAGGGCGCGCTGAGCCTGAGCCTCGGTACGGGCTGGGCAAAGTCGCTGAGCTTCACCACGGGCCAGTGTCCGGTGATGAAGTACAACCGGCAGCTGATGATGGCCATCCTGAACGACCGCGTGAGCATCGCCAAGAACGTCAACGCGAAGCCGATTCCGCTGGAGGAAGCACCGAAGGGGTACGCCGAGTTCGACGCCGGCGCAGCCACGAAGTATGTGCTGAACCCGAACGGATACCTCAGCTGACGCAGAGCCGGAGTTGACGCAGGGACGTTGAAAGGGGGGGGGGGGGGGGAGGTGGTGCGGGGCCGCCTGGAGTTCCGGCACAAGGGCCGGGCAGCAGGCGGCCCCCATTGCCGTCGTCCGGGAGTAGGGCCAGACTCGTGGCATCACAGGCGAAGCCCAGGAAGCCGACCGACAGCCCAGGAGGAGATCCATGAACAGCCAGCCCGATGAAACACCGCTCGAAGTGCCGGAGGTCGACGCGTTCGAACAGCGCCAAACGGCGGGCGGGGAGTCCGGGGACGAGGAACAGCGGTCGTTGCCTGCGGACGTTCCCGAGGCGGACGCCCTGGAGCAGCGGACTCCGCTGAGGTCCAACAGCCCGGCCGCCCGCCCGGACCTTTCTGCCGAGGAAGCGGCCGAGGCAGACGCCATCGAGCAGGCCGCGGGGACGCCCGGCAATGACGAGGACGACTACCCGTTCGCGGGCGAGGCGCCGGAGCAGGGCTGAGCGGCGCTTGCTTGATCCTGCGCCTTGCCTGCCTCCGGTTATTTGCTTCCGGCTACCGTGCCGCCGCACTGGGCCAGGACCGAGGCCATCGCGGTGCGTTCGGCCTGGGTCACCCACAGCTTGTACTTCGCCTTGACCGAAATCTGGCGGGCGACGTACGGGCAGCGGTAGGCCCGGCTGGCCGGCAGCCAGGTGGCGGCGTCGCCGTCGGACTTCTGCTGGTTTGCGGGGCCGGAAACGGCCAGCAGGTTCAGGGGATCGTTGGCGAAGGCCGTCCGCTGCGCCTTGCTGAGCCGCTGGGCGCCCTTCTGCCACGCATCGCTGAGAGCAACCACGTGGTCGATCTGGATTGCGCTGCTCGTTTTGCTGCCGCGGGTGAAGGCGATGCTGGTGGCCGTGTAGGGATCCGCCAGAGAGCCGGTCAGGACAATGCAGTCGTGCGTTCCGGGCTTGAAGGTGGTGCGTTTGAGGTCGCGGGCCAGGATGTCGTTGCGGGTGTCGCAGCCGTTGTGGTCGGTGTCTGACCAGGCGGGGCCGAATTGCTCCCGGTCGTAGCCGGTTTTCGGTGCGCGGCCCTTGACGGGCAGGGTGGCGAGGAGGTCGGCCGCCTTGACGGCGTAGCCCGGCGCGGTGCCGGCTGATGTTCCGGTGACAGCGTCCGACGACGGCTGCCGGGTTGCGCTGAGAGCCCCGCCGCAGGCGGTGGTGGCCAGAATGACGGCGGCAAGGGCGCCGGCTGCAAACCAGTTCCTTCCGCGGGGCGGTGCGTGGTGCAAGGCGGTTTACTCCCGTGGCGCTGGTTCTCGATTCAACGATCGACTGTACCGGCCGGCGGGATGGAGTTGGCGGTGCCACGCGGATCGGATGCCAAAAACGCGGAGAGCCCCGCACTGCCAAACGGCTTTGCGGGGCCACTCCTAGCGGCAGGACCACCCCGGATGGGGGTTACGCGGTGGGCCTGTTCCTAGGTTAGGGAAGTTTCCTGAAAATTGGCTAGGAGTCTGTGGCGAAGGTTCTCATCCTTGACTTCACCGCCGGGCTAAACCAGTGTTGAAACCGCACTGACCAGCAGGTTTTTCCTTCAAAGGAGATGCGTCATGACTCTTCCCGCAGGCCTGACCCCCGGCGTCTGGACACTCGATATGTCCCACAGTGAGATCGGCTTCAGCGTACGGCACGCCGGGATCAGCAAGGTCCGCGGGCGGTTCCGGGAAGCAACCGGCGAAGCCCATGTGCGGGACTCCCTGGCCGATTCGTCACTGCATGCCACCGTGAGCACCGCCAGCTTCGACTCCGGTGACGCGAACCGTGACGCGCACGTGAAGAATGAGGACTTCTTCGACGTCGCGAAGTTCCCCGAGATGACCTTCAAGGGCACGCACATCGAGGGCGACGGCGAAGACTACACGCTCACGGGCGACCTCACCATCAAGGGCATCACCAAGCCCGTCGAACTCGAGGTCGAGTTCACCGGCATCGCCGTCGACCCGTTCGGCGCCACCCGCGCAGGCTTCTCGGCCGAGGCCGACATCAGCCGCAAGGAATTCGGCCTGACCTGGAACGCTGCCCTCGAGGCCGGCGGGCTGCTGGTGAGCGACAAGGTGAAGATCGCTCTGGAGGCCGCCCTGGTGAAGCAGGAGTAGACGGCCGGGCAGGGCAACGCGGGGTCACTTCGCGCCCAATAAACCGACTGAATTGGGCCGTAAGTGACCCCGCGTTGCTGTTGCCGCGGACTAGGAAAGCCGGGCGATGCTGCGCCTTACTGGGCGCGAGGCTGTGCCGTCTGAGAAGAGCTCGGGCGACGACGCCTGGATGCGTTTGACGTCCTCGAAGACGCCGCGCAGGTGCAGCCGCAGGGAGCTGTCGGCTTCGGGGCGGTTGTTGGCTTCGAGCGCGTCCACCACGGCGGTGTGCTGTTCGATCAGTGTGGACACCGGCCGTGTGTCGATCAGGCTGAGCCGCCGCGCGCGGTCGAGGTGGGCCTTGGCCGAGTTGACGGCGGTCCACGCGGACTCGTGCCCGGCCAGGCGCAGGAGCTCGCGGTGGAAGTCCTCGTCGAGCCGGAAGAACTCCTCGACGTCGCCGGCGGCTTCCGCATCGCGCTGCGCGGCAAGGATCCCGCGGAGTCCGGCGAGGGCAGCGGCATCCACCATCGCGTCGTTAAGGGACGCGCACTCGATGGCTTCGCGGACGAACTGGGCCTCGGCCACTCGGCCCAGATCCACGAGCGAGACGAACGAGCCGATCTGCGGGAAGACCTGCACCAGCCCCTCCTCGCGCAGCAGGATGAGGCTTTCGCGCACCGGCGTCCGGCTGACGCCCAGTTCCTGGGCGAGCTCGTTCTCGGACAGCGGCTCGCCCGGAGGGAGCTGCAGGGAGATGATGCGACGCCGGAGCGTATCCAGTGTCTGGTCCCGCACGGAAAGCCGCGGAGACTGCGCTTTTTCGGGTTTGCCGGTTGCCATGCATCCAGTGTAGCCATCGTTGACAAACTAGAATGGTAGTGCTTGTATGGTAGTCAGTAAGTGGCCGCCGGACAGCCCTCCTGTCCTCCAAGCCGGCCACAATCAGGCAGAACTCTCCACCTCCCCTTCTTCATCGCCTGCAAAGGAGCAACTGATGACCGAGAGCATCGCACCGCCCACCGCCAAGACCGAGTCGCGGACCACCAAAGACCTCGCAAGGGTGGCGGTTTCCGGCTGGCTGGGAACGGCCATGGAATTCATGGACTTCCAGCTCTACTCGCTGGCCGCCGCCATCGTCTTCAACAAGATCTTCTTCCCCGACGTGAGCCCCGTCATCGGCCTCATTGCCGCCATGGCAACCTACGGCGTCGGCTATGTGGCCCGCCTGGTCGGCGCCGTCTACTTCGGCCGGATGGGCGACAGGATCGGCCGCAAGAAGGTCCTCTTCATCACCATCGCCCTGATGGGTGCGTCCACCACGCTCATCGGTGTGCTGCCCACCTACGCCATGATTGGCATCTGGGCACCCATCCTGCTCGTCGCGCTGCGCCTGATCCAGGGCTTCGGTGCCGGCGCCGAAATCGCCGGTGCCACCGTCATGCTGGCCGAATACGCCCCGGCCCGCCGCCGCGGCATCATTTCTTCCCTCGTTTGCCTCGGCACCAACTCGGGCACCCTGGCGGCCTCGGCGCTCTGGGCCATCCTGGTGGGTGTCCTCTCCGAGGAGCAGCTGCTGAGCTGGGGCTGGCGCCTGCCGTTCCTTGCCAGCTTCCTGCTGATGATCTTCGCCGTCTGGATCCGCCGCTCCCTCAAGGAGAGCCCGGTCTTCGAGCAGCGTGAGGACGTCGTCGACGGCGTGGCACTCGCCAAGCGCGACCTCGCCGGAACGGCGGGCGAAGCAACCGAAGCCAAGGAGCCCCAGCGCAAGACCCAGTCCACCAGCACGATCGAAGCTGCGCTGCACCAGCGCAAGGGCAAGTCCTTCCTGATCGCCCTGGGCCTGCGCTTCGGACAGGCCGGCAACTCCGGCCTCATCCAGACCTTCCTCATCGGCTACCTGGCCACGGTCCTGCTCATGAACAAGTCCGTCGGCACCACGGCCATCATGATCGGCTCGATTATCGGCTTCGCCACCATCCCGCTGATCGGCATCCTGGGCGACCGCTTCGGCCGCCGGCCCCTGTACATCATCCTGAGCGCACTCACCGCCCTGTTCGCGATCCCCATGATGATGATGGTCAGCAGCGGCAACCCGACCCTGGTCACCATCGCCGTCGTCGCCGGCCTGAACCTGGGCGTACTGAGCCTCTTCTCGATGGAGAGCGTCACCATGGCCGAGTTCTTCGGAGCCCGCACCCGCTTCACCCAGCTGGCCCTTGCCAAGGAGATCGGCGGCATCCTGGCCACGGCCATCGGCCCGATCCTCGCCGCGACGCTTACCGCCGTCACCGGGCACTGGTGGCCGCTGGCCGCCATGCTCATCGGCTACTCGCTGATCACCCTGGTGTCCGCCGTCGTCGGCCCCGAGGTCCGCGGCCGCGACATGGTCCGCCTGGAAGACGCAGCATGAAAGCCGTTGTTGTCCACGGTGCCGACGATCTCCGCATCGACGAACGCCCCGAGCCCGTCGCCGGGCCGGGGGAGGTGGTCCTCGACGTCGAGTGGGGCGGGATCTGCGGATCCGACCTTTCCTACTGGCGCCACGGCGCCTCCGGAACCGCGCAGCTGAAGTCACCGCTCGTCCTCGGCCACGAGGTGGCCGGCCGGATCGCCCAGCTGGGCGACGGCGTGGAAAACCTCGACGTCGGCCAGCCGGTCACCGTCCATCCCGCCGAACTGGTGGGGGACGGGATCATGCCCGCGCGGCTCAGCGGCCGGACCAACCTGTACCCGCAGATCCGGTACTTCGGATCTGCGGCCTTCGATCCGCACACCGACGGCGGCTTCAGTGAACGGAAACTGGTCCGCGCATCGCAGGTCCGTCCGCTTCCCGACGGCGTGGACACCCTCCGCGGGGCACTGGCCGAACCGCTCGCCGTCGCCCTTCACGCCGTCGGCCGGGCCGGGAACCTGGCCGGCCGGGATGTGCTGGTCAACGGAGCCGGGCCGATCGGCTCGCTGGTGATTGCAGCCGCCAAATACGCCGGTGCACGGACGGTCATCGCCGCGGACATCAACGACGCCTCGCTGAAGATCGCTGCGGCCATGGGCGCGGACGAGGTCCGGAACCTCTCCGGCGGGGCAACGCTGCCGGAGGACGTGGAGCTCGTATTCGAAGCCACCGGCATCCCGGCTGTGCTGGGCGGCGTGCTCCGGGCCACGGCCCGCGGGGGGACGATCGTCCAGGTGGGCAACTTGCCCGGCGCCCCGGCCCCTGCCGCCCTCGGGGACCTCGTGACACGGGAGATCACCTGGATCGGGTCCTACCGGTTCGCTGACGAGATCACAGACGCGCTCAAGGCGATGTCCGAAGGCCTGGACGTCTCGCCCGTCATCACCCACAAGTTCGGCATCGACCAGGCGGCGGAAGCCATGCGGGTTTCCGCAGACCCCGCCGCCGGCAGCAGCAAGGTCATGCTCCGCCTCTTCTGACCCACCCGACTCGCCTCAACCCCCACACCACCCTGAAGTAAAAGGACCAACCAGTGAAGATCACCGACGCACGCGTAGTGGTTTCGTCGCCAGGACGGAATTACGTCACGCTCGTTATCGAGACCGAGGACGGGATCACCGGCATCGGCGACGCCACCCTCAACGGACGTGAACTCGCCGCGGCGTCCTACCTGTCCGAACACCTCTGCCCGCTGCTGATCGGCCGCGACGCCCGCCGCATCGAGGACGCCTGGCAGTACTTCTACAAGGGTGCCTACTGGCGCCGCGGACCCGTGACCATGACCGCGATCGCCGCGATCGACGTCGCACTCTGGGACATCAAGGGCAAGGCCGCCGGCATGCCGGTGTACGAGCTTCTTGGCGGAGCCGCCCGCGAGGGCGTCATGGTCTACGGCCACGCCAGCGGCTCCTCGCTGGAGGACCTCAGCGCGGACTTCCAGCACCACCTGGACCTCGGGTACAAGGCCATCCGCGCGCAGGCCGCCGTGCCGGGGCTGGAGAAGACCTACGGGATCGCGCCGGTGGACGGCAGGACCTACGAGCCAGCCAGCGGCAACATCCCGCAGGAGGACCTGTGGGAGACCACCGCGTACCTGGACTTCGCGCCGAAGATGATGGCGCATGTTCGCGAGCAGTTCGGCTACGGCGTGCACGTCCTGCACGATGTGCACCACCGGCTGACGCCCATCGAGGCCGGCCGGCTGGGCGCTTCGCTGGAGCCGTTCCGCCCGTTCTGGATCGAGGACCCGACGCCGGCCGAGGACCAGTCCGCGTTCCGCCTGATCCGCCAGCACACCACCACGCCGATCGCCGTCGGTGAGGTGTTCAACTCGATCTGGGACTGCCAGCAGCTGATCACCGAACGGCTGATCGACTACATCCGCACGTCGGTCTCCCACGCCGGTGGCATCACTCACCTGCGCCGCATCTTCTCGCTGGCGGACCTGTACGGGGTCCGGTCCGGCTCGCACGGCGCCGGGGACCTCTCCCCGGTGTCCTTCGCCGCCGCGCTGCACGTGGACATGAGCATTCCCAACTTCGGTGTCCAGGAGTACATGGGCCACCGCGACCCCGCCAACGAGGTGTTCAAGACCTCCTACACCTTCACCGACGGCTACATGCACCCCGGCGACGCACACGGCCTGGGTGTGGAGTTCGACGAGGAGGCGGCCGCCGCGTTCCCGTTCGACCCCAAGTACCTGCCCATCAACCGCCGCCTCGACGGGTCGGTGCATGACTGGTGAATAACCCCACAGAAACACAGCCGTTCGACGTCGTCGCCATGGGGGAGATCCTGCTCGAGGTGGCCACCGACGTCCCGTTCGGGCACGGCGTTCCCGCACAGCTCGGCATCTCCGGTGACGCGCTCAATGTCGCCGCGGCTGCTGCTGCGGCCGGCGCCCGCACCGCGCTGCTGGCAGTACTGCCCGACGACGACCTCGGCCAGGCGGTCGCCGCACGGATCGCTGAACTCGGCATTTCCACCGGACTCCTGAAGTTTCGCAAGGGCCAGCAGGGCGTGTACCTGGTGCACTGCGACCCCGACGGGCGGCGCGAGTTCTCCTACGCACGCAGCGGCAGCGTCGGCTCCACGCTGGGGCCGGACGACGTCGACGCCGAGGTGTTTGCCGCGGCCGGAGCGGTGATCGCAGGCGGCATCGCCTGCGCCATCTCGGCTTCGTCCCGCGCCGCCGTTTACAGGGCAGCCGAGGTTTCCCGCCGCTTCGTGTTCGATCCCAACTACCGCCCGCGGCTCACCTCCGTGGAGGACGCGACGGCGGCCGTCACCGGGCTTGCGCCGAAGGCGTTCCTGGTCACGCCCTCCTTCCCGGGGGAGACGTCCGCACTGCTGGGCACCTCCTCTCCGGAGCAAGCGGCGGCTAAGCTGCGCTCGCTGGGCACCGCGAACGTGGCGGTGACGTGCGGGTCCAAGGGGATCCAGCTGGAAAGCGACGCCGGGTCCGCCTGGATCGATGCCATCCCTGCGCCGGCCGTGGTGGACCAGACCGGAGCGGGCGACGCCTTCGTGGGCACGCTGACCGCGCGGCTGGTCCTTGGCGACAGCCTTCCCGAGGCAGCCCGCTATGGCGCGGCCGCGGCTTCGCTCGTGGTGGGCGGCAAGGGCGGCACCGGCTTCATTCCGGGCTTCGAGCAGACCCGCGCCCACGCCTTGGGGGCAGAGACTCCGACGGCACAGGCTCTGGGGACACCTGAAGGAGAGCTGTCATCGCACGCCTGAGCAGTGCCACCCTGGGCAGCAGCCTGCCTCATGCGGCAGAGTTCCCCGGCGCCGCGCTCCGGGCCAAAGGCCTGAAGCCTGGCATCGTGCACCTCGGCCTGGGCGCTTTCGCCCGCGCCCATACCGCCGTCTGCACCGAGAACGCCATGCTGGCCAGCGGCGAAACAGGCTGGGGGATCACCGGCGTCACCCAGCGCTCGGACACGGTTGCGCGGCAGCTCGCCCCGCAGGACGGGCTGTTCACCGTGGCCGAACGGGGCGACGGTGCGGCGCCGCTCCGCGTAGTTTCCAGCATCGTGGACGCCATCTCGGGACGTGACAACCCGGCCGCCGCCGTGGACCGGATCGCCGCGCCCGAGACTCTGGTGGTCACGCTGACCATCACGGAGAAGGGCTACCGGATCGACCCGCAGACGGGATCGCTCAATTTGGCGGATACCGACGTGCAGGCGGATCTCGAGGGGCGGGCGCCGCTGACGGCCGTCGGGCAGATTGCCCGCGGGCTGCAGCAGCGCTCCCGGACCGGCGCCGGCCCTCTCACCGTGGTCTCGTGCGACAACCTTCCCGGGAACGGCGAACTCACCCGGAGGCTGGTCCGCGCCTTCGCCGCGGCACTGCCGGCCGCCGAAGCCGGGCCGCTGCTCGCCTGGCTGGACGCCAACGTCACGTTCCCCAGCACCATGGTGGACAGGATGGTGCCGGCCACGACGGCGGGTGACCTGGACGCCGTCGAACGTGAACTGGGGCTGCGGGATGAGGCCGCCGTGGTGGCCGAGCCGTTCATGCAGTGGGTCATCGAGGACAACTTCGCCGCGGCCCGTCCGCGCCGGGAGGACGCCGGGGCGCTGTTCAGCAGCGACGTTGCGGCCTGGGAGGCGGCCAAGCTGCGGCTGCTGAACGCGAGCCACTCGCTGCTGGCGTACCTCGGCCTCGCCGCGGGCAGGAAGACCATCAGCGACGCCGTGGCCGAGGAGGCGTTCTTCACTGCCGCCCGGCGCATGATGGCCGAGGACGTCCTGCCCACCATCACACTGCCGGAGGGCCTGGACGCGGACGAATATTGTGCCCAGGTGCTGACACGTTTCGCCAACCCCGCCCTCGGCCACACCACGGCCAAGGTGGGCAGCGACGGTTCGCAGAAGATCGGCCTGCGCCTGCTCAGCACCGTGCGCGGCAACCTCGACGCCGGCCGCGTACCCCGGTGGGCGGCGCTCGCCGTTGCCGCCTGGATGCGGCATGTGGCCACCACCCCCGCGGACGAACTCAACGACCCGCTGGCTGATCAGCTCTCCGCGGCGCTGCCCGTCTCGAAGTCAGCGGCCGACGTGGTCCCCGCGCTGCTGGGCTGCCGCAGCGTCTTCGATCCGGAACTCGCTGCACACGCCGGCTTCGCGGACCTGCTCATCCACTGGTACAGCATCATCGACACGCACGGGCCGGACGGCCTGAGAAAAGAGATCACCCATGGCTGACGCCACCAGCGTTCTGAACGTCTCCCCGGTCATTCCCGTGGTGACCATCGACGACCCGCAGCATGCCGTTCCGGTGGCCCGGGCACTGGCCGACGGCGGCGTCCGGATTATCGAGCTCACGCTGCGCACTGAAACGGCGCTCACCTCGCTGAAAGCCATCGCCAACGAGGTGCCGGACATCCTCGTCGGCGCCGGCACCATTCTTACTCCGGGCCAGGCGGACGACGCCGTGGCCGCCGGCGCGCAGTTCCTGGTCAGCCCTGGCGTCACCCCGGCCCTGCTGGACCACATGCTCTCCCTCGAGGTGCCGGTGCTTCCGGGCGTGGCCACGGTGGGCGAGGTGATGGCTGTGCTGGAGCGCGGACTGGACACCATGAAGTTCTTCCCTGCCGGTCCTGCCGGCGGTCCGTCCTACCTTGCGGCCATCGGGGCACCCGTCCCGCAAGTGACGTTCTGCCCGACCGGCGGCATCAGCCTGGCAACGGCGCCGGACTACCTGAAGCTGGCCAATGTCAGCTGCGTCGGGGGCAGCTGGCTGACGCCGCGCGCCGCCGTCGAAAGCGGGAACTGGCAGCAGATCACGGACCTGGCACGGGAAGCGGCGACCCTCGGCGCCTAACACTCCTCCGATCGACTTAGCAGCAACGCGGGGTCACGTACCGCCCAATAAACTCTCCGAATTGGGCGGTAAGTGACCCCGCGTTGCTGTTGTCCGCGTCTAAAACTCCGCGGTAGCCATGCCCAGTGGGCGGGCGTAGAGTCGGGAAAGACCGGCCCTCAAACCGGTCGCAGCCTGAACAGACGCACAACCAAAGGAGTTCATCATGAACTTGGGCAACATGATCAGGAATGCCGCAGGCCGAATCTCCGGACGGACCACGCACGGAACCACCGGCGGATACGCGCGCGGATACACCCGGGGCACCAGGCCCTACACTGCCGGACGGACCTCTTCCATGGGTCGCGGCCGCACCGCTGAAGGACTCGGCGACAAGATCCGCCACTTCCTCCACAGGCACTGACGCTGGAGTGCCCGCCTGTCTCTGAGATTCGAAAACACCAACGCGGGGTCACTTACCGCCCAATAAACCGACGGAATTGGGCGGCACGTCCCCACCCGCCACCTAGCCTCGCAAGCTCGGCCAGGGAACCCTGCGGGCGTGGGCCCTGGAGGGCTACTTTTCGCCGGCGCGCTCGAGTGCCTGGTCGTGCTCGGTGTGCGCCTGGCGGATGAGGTCCATGAACTCGGTCTCGTTCCGAATGAGGCGCTTGTACTTCTCCGGGAGCTGTTTGAGGCCCTGCTCCTCGTGGACCAGCTTGTCGAAAATCCGCTCGCGTTCGGCGATGTCCGTCTCGTAGTTGAGGTCCACGTATGTGGTGGCGTGCCGCCTGGCGCCGGAGACCATGGTCTTGGCCTTGCCCTTGGGGCTGAGGAGGGAACCGATGATGGTGACGGCGAGGACGCCGAGGATCACGCTGAGCGACAGGCCTGTGCTGATTTCGAGGACGTTGACGTGCTCGCCGTCGTTGATGAACGGCAGGTTGTTCTCGTGCAGGGCGTGCAGGATCAGCTTCACGCCGATGAAGCCGAGGATGGCGGCGAGGCCGTAGGAGAGGTAGATGAGCCGGTCGAGGAGCTCGTCGATGAGGAAGAACAGTTGCCGCAGGCCCATGAGCGAGAACGCCGTGGCCGTGAACACGATGAACACGTTCTGCGTCAGGCCGAAGATGGCCGGGATGGAGTCCAGCGCGAAGAGGATGTCCGTGGCGCCGATGGCCACCATCACCAGCAGCATCGGGGTGAGGACCTTCTTGCCGTCAACCTCGGTGAAGAGCTTGTCGCCGTCGAAATGCTCGGAGGCCGGCAGGAACTTCTTGGCGAGCCGGACCACCAGGGTTTCTTGCTCGTCGTCGTGGTTGTCGGGCTTGAGCAGGTTGCCGGCGGTGACCAGCAGGATCAGCCCGAAGATGTAGAACACCCAGGCGAAGCTGTTGATGAGTGCGGCGCCGAGGAAGATGAAGCCGGTCCGGGCGAGCAGTGAGAAGACGATGCCAAACAGGAGCACCTTCTGCTGGTCGGCGCGCGGGACTTTGAAGCTGGACATGATGATCAGGAAGACGAAGAGGTTGTCCACGGACAGCGCCTTCTCGGTCACGTAGCCGGCGAAGTACTCGGTGCCCATCTTGGAGCCGCCGAAAAGCCAGACGCCGAGGCCGAACACGAGCGCCATGCCCACGTAGATGGCCGACCAGGTGGCGGATTCCTTCAGGGACGGCGTGTGGGCCTTGCGGACGTGGAAGAAGAAATCGAACGCCAGGAGCGCGACAATTCCGGCGATCGTGATGATCCAGACGATAGTGGGAACTTCCATGCTGCCTCTTTCCTGAATGTCATTCGGGCGGAGCGCTTGGAATCAACCCTACCGAGCTTTGGCGCCGGACCTCTCAGCCGTACATCAGAGAGCCCGGCGTGGTGAGCTTTTCCCCTGTCTCGAGCCAGGTCTTCAGGCCGGAGAGGATCATCGGCCAGCCGCCGTAGAGCTGTTCGTTGGCGCCTTCGCGGAGCTGGTCGTGCGTGACGGTGAGGTGGCAGGAGTCGTCGCCGACCGGCTCGATCTCCCAGGTGACCCGGGAGGTGCCTTCGGCCTTGACGTCCTCGCCCCACAGCGCGCGCATGGTCTGCACCAGCCGGCGCGGGGGATCGACCTCCAGGTTCTCGCCCTCGCCCAGCAGTTCCCCGGCCTTGGGGTTGCCCATCTCGAAGCGGGAGCCCGGCGTCCAGTCCGACTTCACCGTGTTTCCGAACTGGTACTTGCTGCGGATGTCGCTGTCCGTGATGGCTTCCCAGAGCCGTTCCGGGGTGGTCTTGATGTAGATTTCGAAAATCTTTTCCATGGGACTTTCCAATCGGGTCTTGAGGTCGCTAAGCGCAGCGGCCCATGGTTCTGCATATTTGCTCACCCACCGGTCGTGGACGAGCCTGATGGGCACCGGATTGAGGAAGTGCAGCTTCTCGCGGCCGCGGCGCCGGGTCACCACGAGGCCGGCCTCTTCCAGGATCTTCAGGTGCTTCATGACGCCGAACCGGGTGATCTCGAACCGTGCCTCCAGGGCGCTGAGGGGCTGGCCGTCCTCAAGGAAGAGCGCGTCCAGTAACTCCCTGCGGATGGGGTCGGCGAGGGCCTTGAATACGGCGTCCACATGGCCAGAATAGGTGACTATTTGGTCACATGTCAACGGTCTGAATGCCTTCTCGAACCAGCTGGCAGCCGGCTGGCCGGGCCCGGGGACGTTGCATCAACCCAGACCCGGCCTGCCTGATGAGAACGTGGTCAGTGCACCGCGTCTTCCAGCTTTTTGGCCTCCTGCACGTCCCGCTCTTGGAGCGAGGCCTCTTGAGGCGCAGCCTTTTCGTGGTTCCGGCCGATGACTGCAGTGGCGATGGCATTTCCCAGGATGTTGGTGGCGGTGCGTCCCATGTCCAGCAGTTGGTCGATCACCAGCAGGACACCAATGCCGGCGGCAGGGATGCCGAAGGCGGGGACGACGGCCGCGACGACGACGAGCGACCCTCGCGGCACGCCGGCCATGCCTTTGCTGCTGAGCAGGAGCATTGCGGTCATCGCGATCTGCTGGCCCAGGTCCATGTCGATGCCGTAGGCGTTGATCAGGAAGACCGATGCAAAGGTCATGTACATCATGGAACCGTCCACGTTGAACGAGTACCCCAGGGGCAGCACGAAACCGGTTGTGCGCTTCTCGATGCCGAACTTGGTCAGGCCGTCGATGAGCTTGGGCAGGGCGGCCTCACTGCTGGAAGTGGCGAAGGCGATCACCATGGGTTCACGCACCATCCGGACCAGCCGGAAGGCTGCCTTTCCGAGGAAGACAACGGCGACGCCCACCATGATGACCCATAGGGCGGAGAGGGAGACGTAGAAGCCGCCGATGAACGACGCGTAGGTGGCAAACGCGTCGAAGCCCTGGGCGGTGAAGGCCGCCGCGATGCCCGCGAAAACGCCCACTGGCGCAGCCTTCATCACATAGCCGGTGACCTTCAGCATGACGCCCATCAGTTCATCGATGGCATCCGCGATGGAGGAGCGGCCCGTCTTCCGCAGGTTCAGTAGGGCGATGCCGAAGAGGGCACCGAAGACGAGGATCTGGAGCGGGTTGTTTTCTGTGAGGGCGGCGAAGACGCTAGTGGGGATGATGTGGGTGATGAACTCCTGGTAATCGAGGGCCTTCGTTTCCATGCCTGCGTCACCTCCCGGCACCAGGTGGAGGCCGGCGCCGACATTGAGAAAATGCGCAGTCAGGAAACCGAAGGCGCCCACAAGGGCGGATGCGGACAGGAACCAGATCATCGAGCGGCCAAAGAGTTTTCCCACGCCCGCGGATTTGGCTGCTCCCGCGATGCCGGAGGCCAACGTCGCGAAGATCAGCGGGGCAATGATCATCTTGATGAGGTTCAGGAACATGTGCGTGACGGTGTCGAGGACAGCAACGACGGATTCGCGCGTGTCATCCGGCAGAAGCCAGTGGAAGAGCAGGCCGCTGAGGATTCCGAACACGAGCGCTGCCAGAATCCACATTGTTGATTTGTTTTTCATACTCAGTCCTTGCGTAGAGGCCGGGCCGGGGCCCGGTGTTGGAACGGCCCTCGTCATCGGGTTCCGTTTTCTCTGTGGTCTGTCAAGATTTTGGGCACGACGGCGTGCCCCGGCGCCCTTGATCGGGCGGGCTAGAAGGTGTGTGTGTTGGCCGTTACTTGCTGAGGTTTGCCAGGCGTTCGGGGCTGAGGAGCTCCTGCAGCTGGGTTTCGGTGAGCAGTCCGTGTTCCAGGACCAGTTCGGCCACGCCGCGGCCGGTGGCCAGGGCTTCCTGCGCGATGGCGGTGGCGGTGGCGTAGCCCAGGTGCGGGTTGAGGGCCGTGACCAGGCCGATGGACTGTTCCACGGTGAGGCGCAGCCGTTCGGTGTTGGCGGTGATGCCGCGGACGCAGCGGGCCGTGAGGGTGCGGCAGGCTGCTTCGAGGTGCGAGATGCTTTTGTGCAGGCTGTGCACGATGATCGGTTCGAAGGCGTTGAGTTGGAGCTGCCCGGCTTCGGCGGCCATGGTGATGGTGACGTCGTTGCCGATGACCTCGTAGGCGACCTGGCTGACCATTTCCGGGATCACCGGGTTGATCTTGCCGGGCATGATGGAGGATCCGGACTGGACGGCGGGCAGGTTGATCTCGCCGAGGCCGGCGCGCGGTCCGGAGGAGAGCAGGCGGAGGTCGTTGCAGATTTTGGAGAGCTTGACGGCCACGCGTTTGAGTACGCCGGAGAGGTGGACGAACGCGCCTACGTCCTGGGTGGCTTCGATGAGGTCGACGGCGGTGACCAGGGGCAGCCCGGTGATCTCGGCGAGGTGGCGGCAGGCGGCCTCGGCGTAGCCGGCGGGGGCGTTGAGTCCGGTGCCGATGGCGGTGGCGCCGAGGTTGATCTCGTGGATGAGCAGGTCCGCCTCGGCCAGGCGGAGCCGGTCCTCGCCGATGGTCACGGCGTAGGTGCCGAATTCCTGGCCCAGGGTCATGGGGACGGCGTCCTGGAGCTGGGTGCGGCCCATTTTGACGACCGTGCGGAATTCGAGGGCTTTGGCGGCGAAGGCCTCTTCGAGTTCGGCCAGGGCGGAGAGCAGCTCGCGGGCGGCGAAGATGGTGCCGAGCTTCACTGCGGTGGGGTAGACGTCGTTGGTGGACTGGCTGAGGTTCACGTGGTCGTTGGGGTGCAGCCGGGCGTAGTCGCCCTTGGGGTGGCCAAGGATTTCCAGGGCCCGGTTGGCGATGACCTCGTTGGCGTTCATGTTCGATGACGTTCCGGCGCCGCCCTGGATCACGTCAACGACGAACTGTTCGCTGAGCGCACCGTTCATCACATCGGTGCAGGCCTGTTCGATGGCTGCGGCGCGTTCGGCGTCGAGCAGCCCGAGTTCGAGGTTGGTGCGGGCCGCCGCGAGCTTCACGGCGGCGAGGCCGCGGACCAGGTGCATGTTGGTGGAGAGCGGCTGGCCGGTGATGGGAAAGTTTTCCACGGCGCGGAGCGTGTGGACGCCCCAGTATGCGCCGGCGGGGATGTCGCGGTCACCGAGCAAGTCGTGCTCGGAGCGGACGTCGTGGTCGGTGTTGATGATGGTCAAAGGGGGTCCTCACGGCTTCGTTGACGGGATTGGACGGAAGAATCAGTGTCTGCGGCGGGGATGGTTGACGCCCGCGGTGCACAAGTCTGGAGCACCCGCGTTCCGAACAGGGCACGGGGTTGGGGCAAACGACGGGTGAGCTGAACCGGAATACGGCCGGCGCGGTTCGGTCACATGGTCTGGGCAGCGCGGCTCTCGGGAGACGGCCGGATCGTCGGTCAGTTCCTGCCTTCGGGCACGATGCTGCCCAGCGCGCACTCCACGCCGTGCAGGTGGCGGGTCATGGCCCTGGAGGCTTCCTGCGCGGATCCGCGTTCGATGGCAGCAAAAATCCGCGCATGTTCACGGTCGGATTCCTTCCGCCGGTCAGCTACGAGGTTCAGCGTGCTCGACTGGTCGCCCATGGCCTCGCGGATGTCCGTCAGAACCCCCACGAAGACCCCATTGCCGCTGCACCGGGCGATGGTGGCGTGAAATTCAGCGTTGAGGACGATCCACTGCTGGAGATCATCTTCATCCGACATGGCCTCAAGAATTTCGCGAAGCGCCTCCACGTCTTCAACAGTCCGGCGTTCGGCAGCAAGGGCAGCGGCGGGCACTTCGATGTGGGGCCGCGCCTCGACCAGGTCACGGGCGGAATACTTGCCGAGCTTCAGATCCTGGACGGCCCGGTCTGCGATGACGAAGGTGCCCTTGCCGGTGTAGGTGGCCGTCAGGCCGAGCGCGTTGCACGACTTCAGCGCTTCCCGGACCATCGACCGGCTGACACCGTACTGCTGGGCCAGCGATGCCTCTGAATCAAGCCGGGCTCCCACGGGGATCTTGCCGGCTTCAATGGCGTTTCGAAGAGAAGCGAACACGGCTTCGGCGGCGCCGACCCGGATAACTTTATCTTGTCCAACTGTCCAGCTGTCCAACAGGTTCATGCTTCGAATATGGCATGCATCACTCAGGTGTGTCAACGTGTTACGGCGTCGCCAGCGTCAGCAGCTTTCCGTCGGTCACGGCCCGGCGGGAGAGCGTCTTGTAGCCCTCCTGCTCGAACAGCACGGTGATCACGTCCTCCTCGTGCCGCATCACGATGCCCGCGCCCCATTCCCGGTGCACCACGGCGGCCTGGAGCGGGAACGGTTCGCCGCCAGCGGCGGCCGCGGCGCCGTCGTCGTAATCCTCCTCGTAAGCGGAGCCGTCGGCGCAGTTGTCGCAGTTGCCGCACGGCTCGGGCAGGTCCTCGCCGAAGTAGCCCAGCAGGAACTGGCGCCGGCAGGCGTCCGTCTCCGCGTAGCCGCGCGCCATCTCGATCCGGGAGCGGTCCACGCGCTGGCGTGCTTCGGCGAGTTCGACGGCGTGCTCCACCACCTGGGGCAGCTTGGCGTCCGTTTCCAGGCGGATGCCGCGCTTGCCCGTCTTGACGGACCGGGTCTCCTGCAGCTGGTTCAGCAGTCCGGTGAGCCGCCGCGCGGGGATGCCGGTTTCCTCGGCGAGCGCCTTCTGCGTGACCGGGCCGCCGGCGGCGCACAGGGCGGTGAGGACGGCGAGCAGCGCGTCCTCGTCCGGTTTGTGGGTGCCGAAGAACCTGCGCAGGCCGAGGTCCTCGGGCCGGTAGTGCAGGACGGCGGTTGCGGGTCCGCCGTCGCGGCCGGAGCGACCGATTTCCTGGTAGTAGGCGTCCAGGGACTCGGGAATGTCGGCGTGGATCACGAAGCGGACGTTGGGCTTGTCGATGCCCATGCCGAACGCTGTGGTCGCCACCACCACGTCCAGGTCGTCGTCGAGGAACTGCTCGTGCACCTCGTCCCGCTCGCTCTGCTTCCGGCCGGCATGGTACGCCGCGGCCCGCAGCCCGTGCCCGGCGAGTTCGGCCGCGTAGGATTCGGTGTCCTTGCGGGTGGCGGCGTAGAGCAGGCCGGGGCCGTTGAGCGTGGCGTGCAGCTCGGCCGCCTGCTCCACCGCCACGCGCTGCTTGTCGCGGTCCTGGAGATGCCGGACGACGCCGAGCCGGATGTTGGGCCGGTCGAAGCCGTTAACCAGGACCAGCGGGTCCTTCATGCGCAGGCGCTGCTGGATCTCGTCGCGGACCGGGGGAGAGGCGGTGGCGGTCAGGGCGGCGACGGGCGGGTTGCCGAGCTGCCCCCGGACCTCGCCCAGGCGCAGGTAGTCCGGGCGGAAGTCGTGCCCCCAGGACGAGACGCAGTGGGCCTCGTCCACCACGAACAGCGGAACATCCAGCGCGGCCAGCCGTTCCACCGTCTCCGGCTTGGCCAGCTGCTCGGGTGCGAGAAAGAGGAACGCGGCGTCGCCCCGCTCGGCTGCCTCCCACGCGTCCTCCACCTCGGAATCCTTCCGGCCCGAGTTGATGGCGACGGCGGTCTCCCCGCCCAGGTCCTTGAGCAGCCCGTCCAGCTGGTCCTCCTGCAGCGCAATGAGCGGGGAAACCACGACGGCGGGACCGCGCCTCCCGGTGTCGGCTGACGTTTCGCTGTGGCCGCCGTGGATGAACAGCGCTGCCACCTGATAGATGGCCGACTTGCCGTAGCCGGTGGGCATCACGGCGAGGACGTCCCGGCCGGAAACAAGGGCACTCATCCCGGCGAGCTGGCCGTCCCGGAGCCGGGGCAGGCCGAGCCTGTCGGCGGCGATGCAGCGGAGGGTGGATTCGGCGGATTTCTCGGTGACGGTTCCAGCTGAATCCGTTGGGGCGGCGGCTGCGGGACTTCCGGTGGTGGGAGCGAGGGCTTCGGTCATGGTGGCAGCTCCGTAGGGGCGTTCCAGGGGCCGGGTGTCTTCAGCCGTGAATCCACACTAGCCCCCGGCCCGCGCCAACGTCATGCCCCGGCTGGGGCAGCCCACCGGGTCCCGGCCGGGTCAGCCCACCGGGTCGATCCGAACGGTCACGAGCGCAGGCCCCGGAACGATGGTCCTCGGACCGCCTCCGCGCGATCCGCGGCCGGGAACCGCGTGTGGGAGTGGATCCTTACGGTCGCGTGGCCGTGCCGGGACTTGGGGATGATGACTTCGCCGTGGCCGCCCCGGCTCATGTCGCGGATGAGGCCTGTTCCGGCGATCTCCCGGGTGTAGGAAATCCCGGCAACAGCAGCCTGCTTCGTGGGGTATGTGACCGAGGTCGCCACCAGCTTGCCTGTGCCATCCAGAAGCCTGACCCGGAAGCCGCCGTCGGAAGCATCGATGATTTCGAAGTGTCCAGCCATGACAATTCCCTCCATTCGCGCTGCGTTTCCTGGCATGTCCCCTAGGTACATTTTGAACCCGTTCGCGCCCGGATGGCCGACGAATTCGGGAAGCAATCGGCCATTGAAGCCTTACCGGGGTGGGAGGACAATGCAACTGCCATATTCAGCCACAACCTCAAAGGAGACGGAGATGGCTGGCGGAAACGGACTGATCAAGCGTTTTTACGACGAAGTGCTGACGGGCGGAAACCTGGCGATCATCGACGAGATGGTGGCGGAGGACGTCGTCGACCATGAGGAGGGTTTTCCCGGGCAGCCGCCGGGGAAGGAAGGCGTGAAATTCTATGTGAACGCGGTCCGGACAGCGTTTCCGGACCTCGCGGTCAAGACCTCCGAGCCGGCGCTCGCCGACGGGAACCTTGAGGCCGCGCACGTGACACTGACCGGAACGCACCAGGGCGACTTCGCCGGTGTGCCGGCCACGGGCAAGTCGGTGGAATTCTCGGGCATCGACATCATCCGCGTAGAGAACGGCAAGGTGGCCGAACACTGGGGATCGACGGACACACTGAGCCTCATGCAGCAGATCGGAGCGGTGCCGAAATAGGGGTGTTCCAGGGCACTTTTTAGGGCGCAAAAGTACGACGACGGCGGGCGGCGGCCGCCGTCGTCGTACCTCTTTGCGGCGCGTCGGCGAGGACGCGCCGTGGCGTCCCCGCATGCCCTCCGGAAGGCCTGTATTATCCCTTCAGGGGGCGGTGACGCCAAAGCGTCAAACTGGGGGACAGCAGCAGATGTGCAAGCCATAAAGCCTTAATAAAACAAGGCCTTTTGAAGCCATGTGCCCGCCCAGCCTTTCCGCACCTCCCCCCTCCGCACTGCCCACCCTTCTTCCTCCGCCACCTCGGTGACCCCTGCCGTCGCCTGCCCTGAAAGGACCGCAATGAGCCTCCCCGGCCCAACCCCGCCGCCGCCCTCCGACTACACCACCTACGGTGCGCCGCAGTATGCCAACGGGCAGTTGTTGGACGGGCAGAACGCTGGGCAGGCGTATCCGGGACAGTACGGGGCCTTTCCGGGGCAGTACGGAGCGGAACCGCAGAAGTCCTTCCTGGCCACATGGCTGTTCTCGCTGCTTTTGGGCGGGCTGGGCGTCGACCGTTTCTACCTCGGCAAGATCGGCACGGGCATCGCCAAGCTGCTGACTCTGGGCGGCCTGGGCTGTTGGTCACTGGTGGACCTGATCATCACGCTGGCCGGGAAGCAGACGGACAAGAACCGCCGGCCGCTGGCAGGGTACGCGCAGCACAAGAAGGTGGCCGTTGTGGTCACGGTGGTCTATGTCGTGGTCAGTCTGGTGATTAGCGTGTTCGTCGGAGTTGCCTCTGCCGCTGTTGTCCGGCAGGCCGCCACCCCGCCGATTATCTCTGCGGCACCCGTCACGCAGGAGAGCGCAAGTTCCTCAGCGGAACCGACCACCACCGAGCCGGCCGCGGGCGAGGACCGGCCGCACCTGACGGCGCAGACGCTGACGGGCACCGGCGATGCCGTCAAGACCGTTGACCTCAAGGGCCTCCCGGCCGTGGCGACGTTCACCTGCAAGGCCTGCAGCGGCAACACGGTCCTGGAAACCAACGGCGCGGAGATGCTGCTGGTCAACACCGTCGGCGCCTACACCGGTTCGCACCTCGTGGACACCAGTGCGGGCGCTCCCACCACCGAGTTCAACATCAGCGCCGATTCTGCCTGGACGCTGAAGATCGAGGACGTCGACACCGTGCCCTCCACCTTGGACAAGGCCTCCGGCCACGGGGACACAGTCCTCTACTGGGACGTGGCCACAGACAAGGCAGCCATCACCAACAAGGGCGAGGGCAACTTCGTGGTGCAGGGCTTCGGCAGCGAGGTTCCCGAACTGCCGGTCAACAAGGTCGGCGACTACAGCGGCACCGTCAAGCTCACCCCGGGCTTCGTGCAGGTCAACTCCGACGGCGACTGGACCATCACGCCGAAGTAGGGTTCCCTCGTCTCCATGGCGCCCCGCGGGACCTGGCATTGTGCCGGGTCCCGCGGGGCTTTTTGCGTCCGCTGGTTGAGCTTGTCGAAGCCATGGTCTTTTCCTTTGTTCAGGCGAAGAGCACAATGTCCGTGGGACTCCGAAAGCCGGCGATTTACATGGGTACAGAACTTTCGAAGGCGTCTGCTTCGATACCCGAGGTGATTTCAGAAGATCCGATTGAGCGACACCGCCGGTTGGCGTTGGCTGGTGCCCTGATTGTTGCGGCGCTCCTGGGACTGGTCCTCGTTTTCCTGCTTAGTCCGCGGTCTGCCGGCTCGCCGGCGGCTACTGCACCACCATCCATTGCGGCGCCCACTCCTGTCCCGGAGCCTACCGACAGCCTCAGGAACCTGTGCGATAAAGCGAACCAGTTGACCCAAGGTGGTAACCCGGCTGAAGCCCTCGCCCTGATCGAGAAAATTCGTGGCCAGGTGCGCAGCCCCGCGCTCGCTGCAACCACGGCTTGCGAGGCGCAGCGGCTGGCGGCGGTCCTCAAGAGCCAGGAGCCGCCAAAAGCGAAGACACCTACCTATGCCCAGGACGTTGGCGCCAACTGGGACCGGTTCACCACAGATTGGATAAACCCCTTGGTCAAGGCCGGACCAGCACTGCTGGGGCTGATCGCAGCTTTCCTGGTGTTAGGGAGGCTGCTTGTCTTCGTGCCGAAGATCTCGGGAGCCAGGAAGAGTCCGGCGGACCGGGCAACTCTTGCGCTCGCGGGGCTGGTGTTGATCCTGCTCGGTTCCTCCGTAATCGTCTCGTCGCCTGCATGGGATGAGAACGGCGTCCTTACAGGGGGCGCCGCCGGGCAGATGGTGACCGGTGGCCTGCTGGCCCTGTTCGGTTCCGTGGTGTTTGCCGTCTACCTGAGCAGCCGGCTGCGTGTGTCGCTGGATGTGCGGGACACCAAGGGCGAAACTAGCAAGGTCGATGTATCGCGGATCGGTGCCTTGCTGCACGAGCTTGGCGGCGATGCGCCCCGTGGACTGGAAATACCTGAAGGGGCCGACGTGACGGCGCTGGGCACTGACACATTGCCCCTCACCTTTACCAACAAGGTGCTGGCTGCGGTTCAGAAGGTCCTGATCTCGATCTTCGGCGTCGTGCCGTGGCGGGTGGTGGTTTCCTCCGCCGATGACAACTCGCTGACCGTGGCGATGGCCCGAAACGGAGCCAGCGTTGGCGCCGCCACGATTGCCAGGAACGAGCTGCATTTGGCTATTGGGACGAGTGGAGGCGCAGGCCGGGACATCACGAGCGCGGCGGCCGCCAAATCGGATAGCGCCGCAGAGCTGGAACTGCACAAGATGGCGGCGGCCTACATCCTCGTGATGCTGGCCAGGAAGCATTACGGATTCAGCGGGCTGTGTGGGACCACGGACTGGCGGAGTCTCGGATTGCACTACGTAGCAACCACAGATAACGCCATGGACGACGAACGGGCAAAGAAGCTGCTGGGTGCCGCCATCGACTACGACGCGGGCAACATGCTCGCCGAGGTGGCGCTGCAGCACCGGATGTTCCGGGAAAGCACCGACGCACCGACAGTCCAGACATACGCAGAGTGGCTGTTGCGCCAGTCGCGGATAATCAGGTCCGGCATCGATAACGGAGAAAAATCGGCGGCGGGCTATACACCGTTGCGGTACAGGATCGAAAAGACGTTCCTCAGCATGGTGCTGAATCTGCCGCCCGATGCGGCGGAATTCGACGGCCTCCGCTCTGAGGCAAGGCAGATGGCCAAGAAGATGATTGCGGACCTCGACCCTGCGCGGCGACCCTTGGTCGCCGGAACCTTGGCCCAAACGATGCGCCTGGATGCCGCACTGGCCCACCATGACTTGCTCGTGTCGGCAGGTTCCACGGTCCCGGAGCTCGATGACCTGTGCAAACAGGCACTCGTATCGGTGGCCCCGCACACCGCCTACAACGCAGCGTGCAGCCTGGCCAGAAACAAAGCTCCCGAATCCGAAGTGACGCGGCGGCTCGGGTATGCGTTCGCCGATTCCGCTAACAAGGACTGGGCGCGGAAGGATCCTGAGCTGGCGGAACTGCGGAAGAAGGAGGACTTCCTGCACTTCCTGGGCGTACAGCCGCGGGGGGACTTCTGGAAGCTGGAGCCGTTCGAGCCCTATGAAAAACGGCTGCGGGAGGCCGGGGTCGCAACGCCCGGGGACCTGTACCAGAAGGAAGTGGGACAGAGCGCCGTAAGCGCCTACCTCAAGGTGAGCCCGCTCGTGCTCAAGCGGCTGTGCAGGCTGGCCGCTCTGGTGCGGCATGCCGAAGCTGTGCCCGGCCATGGGGATGCCTGGCATATCTACCCGCTCCGGGTGGAAGTGGTGAGCGCCTTGGTGCAGGCGGGGATCGAGTCTCCAAAGGACATCCAGGATCCATGGATAGCTGACATGGCCTCGGACATGGCCGGTTCCGGCGATCCGGGCCCGTTCGTCGCTGGTCTGAGGAACACCATCCGCCGTCGCATCCTTCGGGCCCCAGATGCCGGTCAACTGAAGGAGTGGCTGCGCCAGCTGAAGGACACACACGACATCTGAACGGACACGTGAAGAAAATAAGATTATGTACTCAAATGAGAAAACATTCTTGTATTTAACCGAGTCCGCACATAGGCTGGGAAGGAACCACATTTCGCCGCCGCATTGAAGCGCGGCGCCTTACGAGGCAGGCACGAAGGAAGCGCTGATGAACCCCACACCCTTTGATCTCACGGGGCGCCGCGCCCTCGTCACCGGCTCCTCCCGGGGCATCGGTCAGGCACTCGCGGCCGGCCTGGCCGCCGCCGGGGCCAGCGTGGTGCTCCATGGCTTCGACGCCGAACGGCTGGAGCGAGCGCACAAGGACTTCGCCGAACGCTTCGGCCCGGACCGCGTCGATGCCGTGGCCTTCGACATCACCGACGAGGACTCCGTCGCGCAGGGCATCGCCCACGTAGAGGAGAACCTGGGCGAGCTGGACATCCTGGTCAACAACGCCGGCATCCAGCACCGGGTCCCGCTGCTGGACCTCGCCGTCGAGGACTGGAACCGGGTGATCAACACCGACCTCACCAGCGCCTTCCTGGTGGGCCGCGAGGTTGCCCGCAGGATGCTGCCGCGGGCCCGGGGCAAGATCATCAACATCGGCTCCGTGCAGTCCGACCTGGCACGCCCGACCATCGGCGCCTACACCGCCGCCAAAGGAGGCCTGCGGAACCTGACCCGCGCGATGACTGCCGAGTGGGCGGGCGCCGGCCTGCAGATCAACGCGGTCGCGCCGGGCTACATCCACACCGAGATGACCCAGGCCCTGGTGGACGATCCCGAATTCAACAGCTGGATCTGCAAACGGACTCCGGCCGGCCGCTGGGGAACCGTGCATGACCTCATGGGCCCGGTACAGTGGCTCGCCTCGGATGCTTCGGCGTACGTCAACGGGCAGACGATCTTCATCGACGGCGGAATGACGGCGGTGGTCTGACATGGGCAATCACAGCATGACCTCGGGCACCGCACTTGTGGTGCATGGCGTGGAGGACCTGCGCCTGGACCACGTGAAGCCCGCAGAACCTCGGAACGACGAGGCCGTCGTCGAAATCGCCTACGGAGGCATTTGCGGGTCCGACCTGCACTACTGGCTGCACGGCGCCGCCGGTGAGTCGATTCTTCGCCAGCCACTGGTGCTTGGGCACGAGGTGGTGGGCACGGTCGCCCAGGCGGCCGCCGACGGGTCCGGGCCCGCAGCAGGCACCCGGGTCGCCGTCCATCCGGCCACGCCCGGCGGCGACGGCGCCCGCTACCCGCAGGACCGACCCAACCTGTCCCCGGGGTGCACCTACCTTGGCAGCGCCGCCCGGTATCCCCACACGCAGGGTGCGTTCAGCCAGTTCGCCGCGTTGCCTGCCAGGATGCTCCGGCCCCTGCCCCGGGGGCTGACGCTGCGGGCAGCCGCCCTGGCCGAACCGGCCAGCGTTGCCTGGCACGCCGTCGCCCGCGCCGGGGACGTCCGCGGCAAGCGCGCCCTGGTGATCGGCAGCGGCCCCATCGGCTGCCTCGCCGTCGCCGTCCTCAAGCGTGCGGGCGCGGCGGAAATTATCGCCGTCGACGTCCATGAGGAACCTCTCAAGCGGGCGCGCCTGGTGGGTGCCACCGGCACCATCCTGGCGTCCGACGGCGATGCTATCGCCGCCGTGGAAGCCGACGTCACCGTGGAATCGTCCGGGAACCACCGGGGGCTGGACTCGGCGATCCGTGGAACGATGCGCGGCGGCAAAGTGGTGATGGTGGGCCTGCTTCCCAGCGGGGCGCAGCCGGTGGCCATCTCGCTCGCCATCACGCGCGAACTGGACCTTCTTGGCTCCTTCCGCTTCAACGGCGAAATGGACGAGGTCCTCGCCGCCCTGGCGGATGGCAGCCTGCACGTGGAGCCCGTGGTCAGCCACGAGTACGACTTCAGCGAGGCACTCGAGGCCTTCACCACAGCGAAGGACGCCGGCCGCTCGGGCAAGGTGCTCCTGCGGTTCAGCGCCGACTCGGATACGGGGGAGAACTGATGCTGCACGCCATGAGCACCGCGCCGGGCGCGCCTGCCGGCCAGGAACGGGTAACTGCCGTCACCGGCAACCACTGCCCGGTCAGCGGGACGTGGGAACCCGCGGGGGAGGAGGGCGGCCGCCGCCGCCTCCTGGAAGGCGCCGTCATGCCGGCCTTCCGGAACGCCGCCGCACAATGGAAACTGCTCGAAGGCCTCCGCCGGCGTGACCTACGTTCCTGAAGCCCGGCCCCGCCGCGCCGCCCGGAACAAGGCCGCCCGGAACAGCGCCGCCCAGGGCCGCACGGCCCTGGGCGGCGAAGCCCCCGGCGGCTGCCCGGAAGCTGAAGAGCGGCTTGCTGCGGCGAGGATGTCCCGCGCGCACCGGCAGAGCCGGCTGCGCACGCTCCTGACCCAGCGGAACGAGGCCATCGGTGCCGCACTGACGGGCCGGGTGCCGGCGGCGGCCATTGCGGGCACCACCGGGCTAAAGGTAACGGAGGTCAAGAAGATCGCACGGGCCTACTCGGACTCCTACGCTCCCGAATTCTCCCGGGAGCAGCACGTTGCCGGGCTGTCCGCCCTGGCGGAACAGCTGCGGACGGTGGAGGAAGAGAAGGCAAGCGCGGAGCGGCAGTTGCGGACCGACGTCGTAGATGTCCTGCGCAGCGGGAAAATGGACGTCTTCCGGATTGCCGCGCTGACGGCCGTAACGGCGGAGCGGCTGCGCGAACTGACGCGTGGAACGGGACTTCGCACGGAGAACTTCCGCGCCTAAAAAGTTCCGGCCGGGATGCTAGCCGTCCGCAGCAGTGCGATCCACGCGGGAGCGGTCCTCGCTCCACCCCGTCATGGCGCCCTTGAGCGCGGAAACCAGGCGCTCCGTTGCCTGGTCCTTGGTCAGGCCGACGGTGTTGATGAGGTCGAGGATTTCACGGGGGTCGAACAGGATGTTCCAGAGGAACATCGCCTCATCGCCCAGCGGCTCGAGCCCGAGCTCGTCGCAGGTTTCGCGGAGCGGCCGTTCGAGCGCCTCCGCCTGGACGGTCAAATAAAAGGCGCCTTGGCGCAGGCGGGCCAGGTAGCCTTCTCCGGAGCGGGTGTAAAGCATGGCGCCGCCGTGGCGGGTGACCAGGTCCACCCATTTGCGGCTGACGGCAACCAGCAGTTCCAGCCCGGTGGCATCCTGCTTGAGGCTGAAGTCGCGCAGCTTTTCGCCCACGCCGAAGCGGTACTCCGCCAGGACGTCCTCGACCGAAGGGAAATGGCGGTACGCGGTGGCAGTGGAAATCTCGGCATGCTTGGCGATGTCGGTCATGCTGATGGGACCCCGCCGGGCAGCGAAGAGCTGGCCGGCGGCCTTTACGAGTTGTCGTCGGTTGCGCTGGGTGTCGCTACGCATGCTTGGGTCCCTTCTCGGTACTCACCTAGCTTAGGGCCTTGGCGGCGGCCCACCCCTTGAGGGCGGCGGTGAAGGTGCGGACCAGCCGCTCCGATGCCTGGTCCGGCGTCAGGCCAAGGCTCCCGATGAGGTCGAAGATTTCGCGCGGGTCGAAGAAGACATTCCAGAGGAACAGTGCTTCGTCGCCCTGGCCCTCCACGCCGAGGGCGCGGGTGATCCCGTCCAGCGGACGCGTCAGCGCCTCGGCCTGCACGGTGAGGTAGTAGGCGCTGTCCCGCATTCGGGCGAGGTAGCCTTCGGCGGAACGGGTATGGACCATCGAGCCGCCGTGCTGCACCACCAGCTGCACCCACTTCCGGCAGACCAGCTCAAGCAGTTCGTGGCCGTGCGCTTCCTGCGAGGTACTGAAGGTCAGCAGCTCGCGGCCCACCTCGAAGCGGTAAGCGGCCAGCACCTCGTCCACCGACGCGAAATGGCGGTAGGCGGTGGCGGTGGAAATGCCGGCCTGGGCGGCCACCTCGGCCATGGACGCCGCCGTGCCGGCGCCGAAGAGGGCGCCGGCGGCGTTGACCAGGAGGGTGCGGCTTCGCAGCGTGTCGGGGCGAAGCCCCGCGGCGGGATCGGAGGGTCGCAGCCCCGCGGCCGGGTCGGAGACGAGCATCCGGGCTACCGGAGGGCTGCCAGGCCGGCGGCCAGGCGTTCGACGCCGGCCGTGATGGCTTCGGCGCTCGCCGCGTAGGAAAGGCGGAGGTGGAATTCGCCGTTGCGGCCGAACTCGCTGCCGGGACGGACGGCCACGCCGAAGTCGCGCAGGTGCGCCACCATCTGTGCCGCCGGAAGGTCGACGTCGTACTTGGGGAAGAGGTAAAAGGCACCTTCCGGGGAACTGACGGTGAGTCCTGGAATGCTCCGGAGGCCGCTGGCCATCAGTTCGCGGCGCTGGGAGTAGGAAGCGTGCATGCGCTCGATGTCCGGACCGCAGGTTTTCAGGGCGGTCAGCGCCGCGAGCTGGACGGCGGTGTTCATGGACCCGTTGAAGGTGTTGTGGACACGGGCTGCGGAGGCGATGACGTCGGACGGTCCCCAAAGGTATCCCACGCGCCAGCCGGTCATGGCGTAGCTCTTGGAGAAGGTCTGGCAGTAGATGGTCCGGCCGCGGAGGCCTTCGATTTCCAGCGCGGAGACGAAAGGCTCGGGAGTGTAGACGAGGTCGCTGTAGGCCTCGTCGGACAGGACCAGGGTCTCGGTGCCGGCCACCATGTCCGCGAGGGCTTCGAGCTCCCGCCGGGAGTGGACGATGCCCGTAGGGTTGGAGGGGTTGCAGAAGACGAACAGCTTGGCGCCCTCGAGTGCCGTGGCCAGTGCCTCCAGGTCCCAGTGCAGGTCCTCGGCGAGCGGCACCGGAACGACCGTACCGCCGGCCATGCTCACCAGGTCCGCGTACAGGGAGTAGGTGGGGTCCGGGATGACCACCTTGTCGCCGGGGTTGACGATGCCGAGGATCGCGGCTGAGAGGCCTGCGGTTCCGCCCTGGGTGATGAGCACGTCGCCCGGGCTGGCAACTCCGTCGAGGAGCCGGCCGATACGGGCGGCCAGCTCCTCGCGGAGCACCTGTTCGCCGAGCAGCGGCGAGTAGTGCGTGTGGCCCTCTTCCAGGGCCCGGGCGGCCGCAGCGCGCACCTGGGCGGGGGTGTCGAAGTCCGGTTCGCCCATGGCCAGGGACACCAGGTCACCTTTGGACTGCGGCTGCTGGACGCGCAGGGACGTGCGCTGGACGCGCAGCACTGCCTCCGAGGGCTGGAAGGCCCTGACGAGGGTGGCGGCTGGTTCGAGGGTCATGGTGGTCCTGCCTGAAGTTGATGGATGGCTTGCTGGGGCGACGGCGGCGGCGCCCCGGTTGTTCGAAGACGTGACGACGGAAGTTGCGGTGGCGGCTCTGGTGACTGACGTGCTGGCGGCTGACGTGCGGCGGCGTTTCATTGCTGGGGAACATCCTCTGCGGGGGCGCCGGTCCAGCGGCTGATTTCGATGTCCCCGGAGGTGTCCCGCTGCACGGTGGGGGCGATGACCAGTTCCTGGACCACGGTGCGCTGCGGCAGCGTGGCCACGAGGTGGATGGCCCGGGCCACGTCCTCGGGCTGGACCATGGCATCGCGCTCCTCGGCGTGCGGCGGCCGTGCCCTGTTGTCCAGGATGGGGGTGGCGGTCTCACCGGGAAGGATGGTGATGGCGCGCAGCCCCTCGTTGCGGAAGGTGTTGTGCAGGTACGTCATGAAATTCCGGACCGCTGCCTTGGCCGCGCCGTACGCGGCACCGCCCAGGAGATTCGGGTTCACGGCGGCCAGCGAGGAGACGGTGATGATGGTGCCGGTGTTGCGGGAGAGCATGTCCGGCAGGACGGCCTGGGTGAGCAGGTAGACGGCGTTGAGGTTGACGTCCAGGACCTCGTTCCATTCCTCTTGGCTGATCCAGCGGACGTTGAGGACCTTGCTGGCGCTGCCGGCGTTGTTCACCAGGATGTCCACCGGGCCGAGCGAGGTGCGGACGTCCTCGACCAGGGCGTCGACCTCCGCTTTCGATGAGATGTCTGCGGCCTTGACGACGGCGTGGCCGCCGTCGGCCGTAATGGCGGTGGCGACGTCGTCCAGCACCTCACTGCGCCGGCCCACCAGCACTACGCTTGCGCCCTCGGCGGCCAATAGTGCGGCGGTGGAACGCCCCATGCCGCTGCCTGCGCCGGTGACTACGGCCACCTTGCCTTCGAGAAGTGCCACTTTACCGCTCCTAATCGCAGTGAGATTCAAGCTTCATATGAGAAAAGTTTCTCATCTTTTGGTTGGCTGGGTCAAGCGCCAGTTTGGTGAACTCAGGCCGCGGCCGGGGCGGTGGCCAGCACAGACGCGTGCGGCAGCCGGACGGCGGCGAACAGGCTGCGGACCCGGTCCTCGAGGACGGTAAGCAGCCGCTGCTGTTCGCGGTAGCTTTCGACCGCTTCTGCATTGCTGACCCAGCGGAAGGTCATCTTCTGGCCGGGCCGGGCCTGGCCGAGCATCGGCAGGGATGCCTTGGTGGCGAAGGCGACGATCGGGTAGCCGGCCGTGAGCGTCCGGTACCGGCCCAGAATGATGAGTTCGTCGCCGTGGGGGATCTCGAACGCGCCGATCGGGACGCCGTGGGACACGATTTCGCCGAGCCCCTCCGGGTGGACCACCGGGCCGTCCAGGCGCAGGCCCACGTGGTTCGATTTGGCCGTGACGGTGTACTCGCGGGAGGCCAGCAGTTCCGTGATCCCGGGTGCGGCGGCGGTTTCCGGGCCCTCCACGATGTCGACGCGCCAGGTCCCCGGGCTGAAAGCCGGGACTGGCACCGGCAGCCGGAAGAGGGGCTGGGACAGGTATGGGTGCTCGAAGCCTGCGTAGCTGGTGCGGAGCTTGAGGTCCTGCCCGGCGCCGATCTGCTGCGGGAAGCCCATGCGCGCTTCCGGCGCGGCGCTGCCCATGAACAGTCCGGTGGCGAGAGCCCCGCTGAAGGCAAGGTAGTTGCGCATGCCGCCCCGCGCGTTGGCGATGACCACGCGTGCGCCGGCGGGGACGCAGACCGGCTCCCACATCGCGGCGGCTTCCCCGTTGACGGTCAGGTCCGCCGGGGCGCCGGTGACGGAGATCAGCACCGGGGCGTCGGGGATAAAGCTGAACCGGCCGCCCATGATTTCGATGCACGTGGCGGAGCGGAGGTTTCCCACGAGGATGTTGGCGACGGAGGCTGAATGCTGGTCGGCCGCGCCGCCGCAGGGCACGCCCATGTATTCGGAGTGTTCCCGTCCAAGGTCCTGGAACGTGGAGAGCCAGCCGGCCTCGCGGATCTTCAGTCCGACGGTCAGTTCAGTGGTTGCCATCGGGGGTCCCTCCGGAAGTTGGTGCAGCGGCGGGGCTGGCGGCGGTCCGGCCGGCATGCGCGGCGGTCGCCGAAGCAGCCCGGAGGAAGCGGCCCTCCAGGGCGTCCCATTCGCTCTCCGGGATGACGCGGAACCGCACGCGGTCGCCCGGCGTGTAGGACGTGGCCGGGTCTTCGCGGATGTCGCACACGGTCAGGGGTGTGCGGCCGATGACTTTCCAGCCGCTGGGGCCGGGGAAAGGCTGGATGATGGCGCTGGTGCCGGCCACCATGACCGATCCGGGGTCCACGTTGGTGCGCGGTTCCCGGCAGCGGCTGACCTGGCCGGGGAACGGCAGGCTGCCCATCATCGGCGCCATTGCGGAGGCGAGGAGGTTGATGGACAGTTCCGTGTTCTCCAGGATTCCCAGTACCGCTTCCTGGCTGATGCCGAGCTCGTCGGCTACGCCGGGAAGGTCGGGGGAGAAGGCCTCGCTGACCACCACCGGGATCTCGAAGAGCTCGGCAGCGCGTCCGGCGGCGGACGCCCCGGCTGTGGGGAGCCCGCCGCCGGACGCCGCCAGCCGGATCGTCTGCGCGAGCTGGCTGTGGCTGACGGCCAGGCAATCGAACTCCACCAGTACCGAATCCGCGCCGGCCACCACGTCCAGCAGCCCGTGCGGCTTCAGCTCGAACACCAGCTCGCGGAGCCGGCGGCTTCCGGCCTGGCGCTCTTCCGCCGTGCCGGCCGCCGCCTTCAGCATCAGGCCCGAGTCGCCGAATGGTGTCGCCTCGATCTCGAATAATCGGGACGTCGGCTGCTCGGGCGCTGGCTGGATGCTCATGGTTCCTTGGTTCGTGTCAGGTGACGGTGGTGAGGGGAAAAAGTGGCGACGGAAAAAGCTAGGCGGCGGCCCGGCGGGCCTTCTCGGCGAGGACTTCCTGCAGGCCGGTGGCCGTGATGCCGGCAGCCTCCAGCGCCTTGCGGAGGGCGGTGCCGTTTTCGAGGACCTGCGGGTGGTCGCCATGCAGGAGGACCACGTCGGCGTCGTGCCCGAGCGGGACCACCTTGCCGGTGACCGCGCGGACGGTGCCTTCGGTGACTACCTGGACCACGCGGCGGCCGATCTCCTCGGGGTCGTGCAGGAGCGCGCCCTCGGTGTTGCGGGAGACCGGCATGCCGTCCTCGCCGTAGCCGCGGTCCGCCAGGAACACGTAGCCCACCTCGAGTCCGCGCTTGCGTGACTCGTCGGCCAGCAGCCCGTTCTGGCAGATCACGATGTAGGAGGGGTCATATGCCTTGATGGCGTCGGTGATGGCGCGGGCGTGCTTGGCGTCGGTCTGGGCGATGCTGCCCATCCGGCCGTGAGGGGCCACGTGGCTGATCTTGCCGCCGTGGATGCGGGCGAAGGCGTCCAGGGCGCCGATCTGGTAGAGCACATCGGTGCGGATTTCCTCTTCGCTGGCTTCGATCAGGCGCCGGCCGAAGCCCACCAAATCCGGGTAGCCGGGGTGGGCACCGAGTTCGATGCCGCGCTCCACGCAGGACTTCACCGTGGCGTCCATGACGCGCGGATCGCCGGCGTGGAAGCCGCACGCGATGTTGGAGGCGGTGACCAGGCCCAGGAGGGCGTCGTCGTCGCCGATAGTGTAGTTGCCGTAGCTTTCGCCGAGGTCTGCGACGACGGCCACTGAATTGATGCTCAAGGTTTGCTCCCGGTGGTTCAGGTTGTGGTGCTTATGGTCCGACGACGGCGGCCGGCCGGCAAGGGCGGCAGGCCGCCGTCGTGCTTTGCTTTTTAGTGGGTCTGCAGCGGCAGTCCCTTGGTTTCCTTCAGGAAGAACACGGACACCAGGGTGATGATGGCGGTGCCGATGGAGGCGTACGCGGGGACCATGCTGTTGCCCGTGGCCTTGATGACCTCGGTCATGACCAGCGGGGCGCTGCCGCCGAAGATGATGGTGCTGATGCTGAACCCGATGCTGTAGGCGCTGTAGCGGACAGTGGTCGGGAATATTTCGGTCAGGACGGTGTGGACGACGGCGGCGTGCCCGGAGAAGGCGATGGCCATGACCACGGTGGCGATGCAGGCCATGACCATGTTGCCGGTGGTGATCATCGCGAACATCGGGTAGGACACCACGGCCATCAGGACAGCGGAGACGGCGAGCACGGGCTTGCGGCCGATGCGGTCGGACAGGCGGGCCATGAGCGGGATCGAGATGATGATGGCCACCAGGCTGAAGGCGGTCACGGTCAGGGCCTGTACCATGCTGAAGTTGTTGCCGGTGCCCAGCTGGGTCTTCAGGTAGGTGGGCATGTAGGCGAACAGGAGGTAGTAGCCGGGGCCGTTGACTGCCGGGAGGAAGATGGTCAGCGCGATGGCCTTCAGGTGGCGCTTGGACGTCAGGGCTGCGCGCAGCGGGTTGCGTTCCACCTGGTTCCGGTCACGGAGTGCTGCGAAGTGCGGGGTGTCCTCCATCTTGGAGCGGATGTAGTAGCCGATGTAGCCCAGGGGCAGCGCGAAGAGGAACGGCACGCGCCAGGCCCAGGATTCCATGGTGGCGTCGCCGAGGGTGGTGATCAGCGTCGCGGACAGGCCGCTGCCGAAGAGGAGGGCGCAGAAGGAGCCGACGGCGATGAAGCTCATGTTGTAGTTGCGGTGCCGGTTGTGGGCGTATTCGCCCACGAACGCCATGGCGCCGGCCACCTCACCGCCGGCGGAGAAGCCCTGCAGGATGCGGAACAGGATCAGCAGCGCCGGTGCGGCCCAGCCGATGACGGACGACGACGGGATGAGGCCAATGCAGGCCGTGGCGCCCGAGATGAGCAGCAGGAGCACGGCGAGCAGGTTCTTGCGTCCCAGCTTGTCGCCGAGGTAGCCGCAGATCACGCTGCCGAACGGGCGGGCCAGGAAGCTCACCAGGAAGCCGACGTTGGTCAGCAGCAGGGAGCCGAGGTCTTTCGAGCCCATGATGTTGATGGCCAGGTAGGTGGTGAGGAGGCCGTAGATGCCGTAGTCGTACCACTCCACGAAGGAGCCCATGGTGCCGGCGAAGGTCGCCTTGCGCACCATCTTGCCGTCAGCTGTGACGATCTGTACTTGAGCGGTGTTGAGGTCCACTGATTCCGTCGATGAATTAGTCATTGGAGTTCTCTCAGTCTAGGAGGGTCCCTGATGCGGGAGAAGCTTGGATTAGCTGTATTCGCGCGTGACTTCGGCCGTCATTTCGGCCTCATGCGCGGCGACTTCGATAACGCGTTCCAGGATTTCCGCGGCGCGGGCCTGGGGGATGATGACGACGCCGTCGTCGTCGGCGGCGACGATGTCGCCGGGGGAGCAGACAATGCCGCCGATGGCCACCGGTTCGCCGATGACACCGGGGCCGTTTTTGAACGGGCCGGCCGGGGTGGTGCCCCGGGCGAAGACCGGGAACTTGATTTCGGTGATGGTGGCGCGGTCGCGGATGTAGCCGTCGATGACGGCGCCGGTGGCGCCGGCGGCCTCGAAGCGCTGGGACAGCTGCTCGCCCACCAGTGCGCGGTGCTCGTGGCCGAAGCCGTTGATGACCACTACGTCGCCGGGCTCGATGTAGTTCAGCGCTTCGATGACGGCCGCGTTGTCGCCGGCCGCGCCCAGGACGGTCAGTGCCGAGCCGACGCAGTGCGCGCCGGCCCAGACGGGGTTGATGTTGCCGTCCACCAGGCCCAGGCGCTCCATTGCGTCGCCGATGTTGGCCACCGGGAACTTCTCGAAAGCCTTGACCAGCTCCCGGGACGGGCGGGTCCACTGTGCGGTGCGGACGGTGAGTTCGAGCGTTGTTGCCATGGGGTTCAGCCTTAGGGTCTGGAGGGTTTGAATGCGCTGGCTGGAGTTGAGATGCCAATCACATATGAGAAAAGTTTCGCGTTTCTTTTTTCATCCGTCAACCCTTTTCTGTTTCTGGGACGTAAAAGGTTCGCGGTGGGGTCTGCGGGGGGACTTTGGTCAGGCGGGTGACCCGGCGGCGCGCAGAGCACTGCCGTTCATGAGCGCCTGGCGGGCCTGTTCCACAAGGGCGGCCGGGGACTCGCGGATGTCCAGGAGCAGGTGGAGCTCGTCGGCGTCGAGCGGCTCGAGGGCGGCGAGCTGGGAAGCGAGCATGGCCGCGGGCATGAACTCGTGCTGCCGGCCGGCCACGCGGCTGCTCAGTGTTTCAGGATCGCCCGTCAGGTGCAGGAATAGTATGTTGCCGGCCTCGGCCCGGAGCTGGTTGCGGTAGCGGCGCTTGAGCGCGGAGCAGGCCACGATGATGTTCCTGCCGTCGGCGGTTCCGCCCCTCAGGGTCCTGCCGATTTCGGCAAGCCAGGGGTGGCGGTCCTCGTTCAGCGGGGTGCCTGAGCCCATCTTCTGCTTGTTTGCTGCGGGGTGGAGGTCGTCCCCGTCGATGAACGTCAGGCCGAGCCGCTGTGCGAGCAGGCTCCCCACGGTTGACTTGCCGCAGCCCGATACGCCCATCACCACGATGGGTGGAAACGTCGTCGTCGTCATCATTGATGAATCCTTCCGGCGGCACCCTTGCCACGCCTCAGTCTTGATGCGATGATGATCGCATATGAGAAAAGTTTCGCAGATTCAATCCGGGTGGTCAACAGGCCTTTTGCCGGGGTCTGCCGCTCACGAAAAAGGACGCCGCATGCCCTCGATCAGCACCGTCAGCTTTCCCGACCAGGACCTTCTGGCACGCCTTTCGCCCCTCCCGGAGGGGATCAGGGGAACCGTGTGGGACCTGAAATCCGACCCCGAGGACGTTGCCCTGGCGGATATTGATGCGGTGGTTTTGCCCTACATCGATGCCGGTGCCGTGCTGGGTTCACTGAGCAAAGCGGGCAACCTTCAGCTGGTCCAGACCCAGTCCACGGGGTACGACGGCGTGCCGGAGGCGGCAGGTCCGGCGGCCGCCGTCGCCACCGCCGCCGGCGTGCATGCGGCGGCGACCGCCGAACTCGCCGTCGGGCTCATCCTGACCAAGCTCCGCGGCATCGACGCCGCGGTTCGGGACCAGCAGACGGGGAGCTGGCGTCCGCAGCGCCGCCCGTCTCTGGCCGACCGCCGGGTGCTGCTCCTCGGCGTCGGCGGGATCGGGCATGAGATCGCCAAGCGCCTGACGCCGTTCGAGGTGGAGCTGACGCGGGTGGGCAGCAGTGCCCGCACGGACGGGCATGGCCAGGTCCATGCCGCGGCCGACCTCGTTTCCCTGGCGGCAACGCATGACGTCCTCGTGGCCGTGACGCCGCTGAGCGACGCTACTTACCGGCTGGTCGACGCCGAAGTCCTGGCGGCCTTGCCGGACGGGGCCCTGGTGGTGAACGTGGGCCGCGGCCCTGTGGTGGATACCGAGGCCCTGACCGCGGAGGTGCTGTCCGGACGGCTGCACTGCGCCCTCGACGTCGTGGATCCGGAACCGCTGCCGAACGACCACCCGCTGTGGGGCTCGGAGAACGCGCTGATCACGCCCCACGTCGGCGGGAATGCTTCGGCCTTCGAACCGCGGATCGTCAAGCTCCTGGCCCGCCAGCTCGAAGCCATCGCCGCAGGCAACCGCCCCGAGAACCTGGTCCAGGAAGGCCCGTTCGCGGCCGTTTGAGCCCAGGTTGAGCCCGTCAGCTGGGCCTGTCGAAGCCAACCCCCGTGGCATGACGAAAAATGGCCGCCTGGCGACGCGTTCAGGCGGCCATTTTTGGCAAAACAGCGAAGGAAAACGGCAGCTTCAGGATCGCCGGCGCTTCAGCCTTGCAGCGCGTCCACGGCCTTCGCCGCCGTCGTGATGCTGTCCCAGCCGCGCTGACCGGCCGCCACTGTCATGCGGTCAAGCTCCACGCCCTTGTTCTGGAGGATGGCCACGAGGGTCGCGTTAATGACGTCGTTGCGGAGTTCAGCCAGCCAGGTGCCGCGGATGTTCGGCATTACGGGAACCCGTGCCCGAACAGTCAGGAAGTGACCTCCGACGAAGGCGGCGGCGATGCAGACGACGCCGGTCAGCACCAGCTTCAGGATGTCTTCGCGGCTGGTGGTCAGCACGTACACCGGCGGGGCGATCAGGGCCAGCATCAGGCCAAGGCGCAGCAGAAAAATCTCCCTGGCCCTTCCCGACATCCGGCGGCGGTGCATCGTGGCAGCCAATTGTTTGTCGCGGACCGCCTGGGCCTTGAGGCGCCATTGCCGCTGCGACCCGAGGTGAAGCCTGACCAGGGCGCGGGCGGAGGCCAGTTCCTCCGGGTACTGGGCACGCAGGGCCTGAACGGCGTCTTCCTTCTCGGCCCAGGGGCTGGTCAGCCTCCGGTCGATGGCCGCGGCGACGTGGTCCAAGCCGAGTCGTGCCGCGGCTTCGGCGGTTTCTTCGACGCGTGGCGACTGTGCCGCGCCGGTATCCTGTGGTGTTTCGTCATGTCGGGTGCCGTACCGCGGCGACCCGTCGACGAGCTGATATTCATTGCTCATTTATTTCCCCATGTTGTGGCCCGGCTGCCATTTCAGAATGCCATCCACGGTCGCCACCAGGTTGATTGATGAGCAAAACCTGCGCAAAGCTTATGGAACTCCTGCCCCTCGGCTGCAGTCCAACGGCGCGTCAATGCCAGGGCAAGCACCTCCTGATCGGCACGGACGGAAGGGTCCGCCGACATACACGGCAAATCAAACTTCGATGGGCCAGAATTATGGCGGCACATTGATTTTCTTGGGGGATGCCGTCTTTCGATGGTGAGCGCTTGCCCTTGAGCTTTGGGCTGCATGATCACTACCTCGAAAGGCATAACCATGACACACCCCGGCGCCGAACAGCCTGCTGCCGCTCCTGAACCTGAATTGCCTGCGGCGCCACAGCCGTCGGCCTATGACTCAAGCCAGCCGGCGTGGAATTCGTCGCCCGTCGCGCCTGCACCGACGGTGCCGCCCGCCCAGCAGCTGCCCCCGGCGCCTGCGCAGTACCAGAACTACACGCCACCGCAGCAGTACCAGGCGCCCGCCGCCATGCAGCACGTGAACAGCCACTATCCGCAGATGCCGCAGCAGCCTCCGATGCCGTACCCGGCCTACGGCTACCCGCAGCCCAAATCCAAGATCGCGGCTGGCCTCCTCGGCATCTTTCTGGGTGGACTGGGCATCCACCGCTTCTACTTGGGGTACACAGCCATTGGCGTGATTCAGCTCGTCCTCACGCTTTTTGTGGGGGTCTTCACGTTCGGGCTCGTGGGCCTTTGGGGCGTCATTGAGGGCATCATGATCCTCGCCGGCGCCAACTACTTCCGTCAGGATGCGAGGGGAATTCCGCTTCGCGACTGACCCGGCCCAGCTTGCGCAAATTGACGCGGGGCTCCCACAGGGAGAATTACGCCGTCTACGGCTGCGTCGGCGTCGGTACCACCACCGTCTACCGCCTGCCGCCGCCTTGGCCATGAGCCGTTCTGGGATGGCCGGCGTCCTGTCCGGCGCCGCCGCCGTGGCGCCCGTGGCCCTGCGCGTTTCTGGGGCCGGACGTCTCCGCTCCGCGCGCCGGACGTTCGTATGCCTGCCGTTCGTATGCCTGCCGTTCGTATGCCTGCCGTTCGTACGCTCGCCGGTCAAACTCCCGGCGCTCGAACGCTGACCGGTCATGCCCGTACCGCGGCGCGTCAGCGTGGCGGGAGGCCCCGGTATCTGCCGGCTTTCCTCCCGTCTGCGTCATCCCGGCTGAACGCCCGGATTCGACGTCGTCCTGCGGGCGCCGTCCGTGCCTGGGCCGCGCGTCCTCGCTCTGGTGGACGACGGATGGTTCTGCCCGGGGAGCCGGAACAGCGGCGGGGACACTGGGAACGGACACGGGGGAGGGAAGGACGACGGCGCGTGCCGGCTCGGGTGTCCGTGCCGGCTTGGGTTCCGGTGCAGAAGCAGGGGAAGTCGGCGCGGGGGAGACAGGCGCCGGCTTGGCTGGCGCGGGGTGAAAGAACGAACCGATGATGCTGCTGATGGTTCCCTCGGCCTGGCTGCGCAGACCGTCGTTCGCGGCTGCCGCCCCGCCGGCGACGCCCAGCGAAGCCGCCACAGCCAGCGTGGTGAAGACGATGCGCCCCTTCCCCGGCTGCTTGCGGGGCCGGTCCGCGAGACGGATCACCTCGGCTGTATTGGGCTGGCCCAGCAAGGCGGCGAGTTCCGGCGAAGGCTCCGGCACTTCCGTGACCCGCTGGTTCCGCATCTCCAGCAGCAGGGCGCGCAGCTCGGCGTCGTCCGGAAGACCCGCCTCCGCGAGCAGCCCGTCCACGCAGCGCTCGTCGTCGAGCCGGCGCTCTTCTTGCCTCCTGCCTGCATCGGTCATGGCGAGCCTTCTCTCATTAGGTGGCGGAGTTTCCTGAGCCGGCACAAGGCCCGGCGCTGCAGTTGCTTGATGGCTCCTGGCGATTTGCCCATGATTTCCGCGGTCGTTTCCAGGGACAGGTCGGCGACGATCCTCAGCGCGAGGACCTCCTGCTGGTCCTGCTGCAGCGGTTCAAGCAGCGCCTTCACGTTCGCCGTGCTCTCCGATGCCAGCACCTGTTCCTCGGCGGAAGGATCGCTGCGCGGGTCAGATTCGGGGTTGTACCCGGTGGTCGGCGGGGCCTTGCTGCGGCGCCGGTGCTCGTCCACGTAGCGCGCGTGGGCGATGGAGAAGACCAGGGACTTGATCCCGCTCGGCCCGCCGCGCACCTGCCCGAGCTGTGGGTACAGGGCCAGGAAGACCTCCTGTGTTGATCCTTCCGGATCTTCCACGCCGCGGGCCCGAAGATAGCTCAGCACGGAGGGCGAAAATTCGCGGTAGACAGCACAAAAGGCGCCCTCGTCGGATTGACCAGGCGTCGTGGGATCACCTTTGACCGGTTGCATTCGCCCCCTGTGCGGATGCCCTGTCCCGGGCATCCTTCGGATGTGGCGCCGGACGGGGTGAACTGGCCGTCCCCCGCCCGACGTTCCTCCTGCTGACAGGCTACCTGCGTCCGCCGGAATGTGAATGCGAGTTGCCGTGTGAATGCGAATTGCCGGAGTGCCCCCGCGAGTTGTCAGAGTCGTGGCGTGCACCGTCCCACGAACCACGGGCCGGCGCCCGACCCGGCTGCTCCACGCGCCGCTCGGTACGCTGCTGCGCCCGCCGCTCGCTCTGCTGCTCCACCCGCTGCTCGGTCTGCCGGTCCGCCCGCCGGTCCTTCTGCTCCGCGCCGGAACGGCGAGTTACTGATTGGCCGGTCGAGCTCTCGCGGGCATCATCGTCATGTGCGTGGCGCTTGGCCGTGATGTTCACGCAGTAAGTGACGATCCTGCTTTCGCCGCCCGCCGCCCTGACAAGCGCAGCACGCGCCGTGGACTTGTGGCCCAGGCCGCCGTGGGTGAAGGCGTTGCAGAGGCCGAAGGCTGCCGGGCCGGTGGCGTCCGGTCCCTTGGGAGCGGAGGTCGGCGCAGGGGTCGGCTCCTCGGACTCAGTGGGGGACGGGCTCGGCGTGGCCGATTCTGTTGGCGTCGGAGTGGGTGACGGTGATTCGGTTTCGGTGGCCGTCGGGGACGGCGACGGTGATTCGGTTTCGGTGGCCGTTGGGCTCGGCGACGGCGTTTCCGTCTCCGTGGCCGTGGGAGTAGGTGACGGTGATTCGGTTTCTGTGGGAGCAGGCGACGGTGATTCGGCGTCCGAGACCGTGCGGCCGTCCTGCAGGAACGCGGTGATGGCAGTACAGCCAGTCCCGCTTACCACCAAGGCTCCGGCGACGATCACGGTGGCCGCCAGCCTGTTTCCAGTAAGAGTGAACAGAGACATGAGATGAGACCCTCCGTTGACGAAAATAGTTGCGTTCAACTTTGCGGTTTTCTCTCCGCACTCTGTGGATCGTAAATTCAGTCACAAAGGTTACGGGTTTGGTAAAAAACTTTTGGTCGGCGACAAGTAGTCAGTCGGGGGGAAGCAAAACGGCGGGCCGCCCCGAGAAGGGGACGGCCCGCCGTCGTACGCCTCTGCGCTGCCGCTGGCCCCATCGATTGCTCCGCAACTGCCCTTATGCAGCCGCAAAACGGCAGTTACAGAGCAATCGACGGAAGAATCACGGCGGTCAGCGGTGACAGGCCCGGTCAGTCAGCCGGGGCGTATGCCTTCGGCAGCTTCAGCCCGCGTTCCTGCATGAGCGTGCGCAGGCGGGTGGGGTAGTCGGTGATGATGCCGTCCACGCCGAGGTCCATCAGGCGCGCCATGTCCGCCGTGGTGTTGACGGTCCACGGGATCACCGGCAGGCCGAACTCGTGGGCCTCGGCGATCATCTTCGGGGTGACGGACGCGAACGCGGGCGAGATGACGTCGTAGCCCTGGGCCTTCGCGGCCTTGGCGAGCGAGCCGTCGTAATCGTCGATGTCGATGCCGCCGAGTTCCGGGGCAGCGCCGGGCTTGCCCACCTGCAGCCAGGCATCGCCGCTGGAGAGGGCCACGAGCGGCAGCTGCGGGGCGATCTTCTTGGTGTAGTTCAGCGTGGACCAGTCGAACGACTGCACGGTGGTCCGGCCGGACATGCCCGCCATGTAGATCTCGGTGACCACGGCCTTGGTCAGCGCCACAGAATCGGGACCGCCGGCCCGGCCGTCCTCCACCTTGGTCTCCACGTTGAAGCGGACCTTCTTGGCGCCGTACTCGTTGGCCAGCGCGAACACGTCCTTGAGCTCGGCGACGCGGTTGCCCTCGATCACCTGCTGTTCCGGGTAGCCGGCCAGCTGGGTGTAGCCGCAGTTCAGCGTCTTGATCTGGGCCAGGGAAAGGTCCGCCACACGGTCGCCGGCGTAGGGGAACTCGGGGTCGTTGGGCGTAGCCGGCGCGGTGTCGGCGCACTTGTTGGCCTGCATCGTGTCGTCGTGCCAGACAATGACCTTGCCGTCCTCCGTCAGGTGGGTGTCCAGCTCCAGCGTGCTCACGCCCAGTTTCAGCGAGTTGGCAAATGCGGCCAGCGACTCCTCGGTCCACTCGCCCCGGCCGCCGCGGTGGGCCTGCAGGTCGAAGGAGCCGTTGCTCTCGTTGGTCTTGACCGCTGGCGCGGTGGTTCCTGCGGCGTTCGGCGACGGCGTGCCGGCCTCCGCGGTGGGCGCGGCGACGGCGGTTCCCGCCCCTGAGGCAATGCCTGTTGTGAAAAGCGCGGCGGCGGCCGCTGCGGTCAGGACTTTGCGCATGGTGGTGGTTCCTCCCGGAAGTCGGTGGTCGGCGCTGAGCCGCCGACCCGACAACCCTAGTGAGGCCAGGTGGCCTGCTGTCTGCGGGAAGGTGGCGGTGAGGTTAACGGCATCGTTGGGACCAATGGCAGGTTCCATCCGGCTCCCGTTCCCGCAGAATGGGGGAAGGAAAGGGAGGCTCGACCATGGCTGTTCTTGTTGCCTACGCAAGTGCGCGGGGTTCCACCCGCGAAATAGCCCAACACATCGCTGCACGTATGGCGGATGCACTGGGCGAGGTTGAGTGCCGGTCCGTGGCGGAAGTCGGTTCCGTCTCCGGCTACGAAGCTGTGGTGGTGGGCAGCGCCGTTCACAACCAGGCGTGGCTGGCTCCGGCCTTAGCGTTCCTCACACAGCATGGGCCCGAGTTGGCCCAATGGCCTGTCTGGGCCTTCAGCGTGGGCATGTCCGACGGCCTGCCCAAGCTGTTCCGCGAGCGCGGTGCGGTACTGCAGCAGCAACGCCTGGAGCAGACGCAGTTCCAGGACGTTCCGCTTCGCGGCCACGCTGTCTTTTCCGGAGTCTACGAGGCCAGCCAGATGGCGGCGCCGCTGCGGTCATTGTTCCGCCTCACCGGCGGCCGGCTCGGAGACCTGCGGAACTGGGCGGCCATCGACGCCTGGACGGACCAAATCACAGCGGAACTCGCCACACCTGCGTCACCCGCGACTTGAGGCACTGAGTTTGCGAGGCACTGAATTTGCGAGGCACTGAATTTGCCGGAGCCGGCTTACGGCAGCCACGCGGTGACGAAGCCGCCCCGCGACTGGTCCTGGCCCTGGTCCTGCGGTCCGGGCTGCTCGTCGTCGGGCACGCCCGCTCCGGCTTCAGTTGAAGTATCCAGTGACAGCACCCTGCCGTACAGCGAGCACAGGTCCTCCACCGTGTGGCCGCTGCAGCGCCAGCCGGCCGCTTCGAGCAGTGCCGCCGGGTCCGGCGGATCGGACCGCGCCAGCAGCTCGCTCATGGGCAGGCCCGTCTGCTCGCTGAATTCGCGCAGCTTGGCTTCCATGTCATCGGTCCGGGGAATCGGCACGGCCTGCTCAATCACCGCCCGGGACCCCGGCGCCGACAACGCCGCGATTTCGCCCAGCACCGCGTGCTGCGCGGCGGCATCGAGGTACGGCAGCAGGCCCTCGACGACCCACGTGGTGGGCTGCGACGGGTCAAAGCCGGCGGCCAGGAGCGGCTCCCGCCACGGCAGGGAGAGATCGGCGGGCAGGGAAATCAGTTCGCACCCGGGCTCCGCGGACAGCCGGCCCAGCACATGGGCCTTGAACTCCAGGACGTTGGCGCTGTCGATCTCAATGACCTTGGAGCCGGCCGGCCACGGCAACCTGAAAGCCCGGGTGTCCAGTCCGGCGCCCAGAACGACCGTCTGCGCGGCGGTGGAGGCGGACTGCAGGAAATCGTCGATGAACCTGGTCCGCATCCCGATATAGATGGACGCCAGCAGGAGGGGCTGCTCCAGGGGAGGAGCCTCCGAGGGCTGGGCAGGCCACACCGTCGGCAGGTCCAGATGGGAGCGCGCGGCCACCACCAGGGCTGAAGCGAACCGGTCGGCCACGAGCGGGTCGGGCCTCGACGCCTCGACCGCCCGGCCGGCAGCCACGGCCAGGGCCGTCAGCGGCAGCCCCTGGTCCTCGAGTGACGTACTGCCGTCGAGCTCTGCCACGCGATGCCCTTCTGCCGTGCCGGACCACTTGCGGCGAGCTTACCCCACCCGCCCGTCACGCCTGCGTGGGGCTGTCCCACCAGCCTTCCCAGGGTGCGGACGTGAGCTTGCCCTGCGGAAAATCACTGGTCGGCCCGGCCTGGCCAAAAGGGGCCTTTCCGTCATTGCACGAGGAACTGAAAAACAGGTTCAAGGTATTCCAAAGCATTCAGCTGCTTCCTTTCAATTGACCTGCGGATGACCCGCTCTCAGGTAGGAATCAGCGTAGTCACGGCATGTTTCAGGGCGTCGATCCAACGTTTCGTTTTTGTATCCGTCTGCTCACACGGCGGCAGCGCGAAGTGCCGCCCCGCTGTCGGGCTCACAACAGAAACGCCACCCTGCGGCTGCCGGGTGGCGTTTCTGATGAAGGATGGTCCGGGGCAGGACCAAGGGTGCTACTTCAGGGAGCTGTGGCTGATGGATGCGACGGCGCCGGTCTGTTCGTTGAGCAGGACCTTGTCGTTGCGCTGGTGGTGGAAGTTGAACATGGCATTCACGGAGCCCGCTGTGGCGTCGGCCGAGGCGTCGCCGATCCGGCCCGTGTTCCAGTTGTCCTCGATGAACCGCAGGATCGAGGCCTGGTCGGTCTCGGTGTGGTCCACGAAGTTCTTCTTCGCGTAGGGGGAGATGACCACCAGCGGCTGCCGCGGGCCGGGGCCGCAGCGGTCGGCGTAGCCGCCGGCCATCGGGATGCCGCTGGCCGCGGCGCTCTGGCACCAGGCGGCGTCGTCGGCGGAGTTGGAGGAGTTCCTCACCTTCGCGGCGACGTGGTCGTACCAGCCGTCCGAGTCGTCGTACGCCAGCACGACGGCGGTGTTGTCCCAGTTCCGGGAGCTCTGGATCCGGTTCACGGTGCTTGTGACGAAGTTCTGCTCGTCCACCGGGTCGGAGTACGCGGCGTGGCCGTCCTGGAACATGCCGGCCTTCAGGAAGGACACCGCGGGCAGGTTGCCGGTGTCCACCACCTTGTTGAACGCGGTGAGGTCGTACTGGTGGTTGGCCTGGCCGTTGTGGCCGATTTCCGCGTCAGACGCCGGTGCCAGGTGGTGCGGGTTGGCGGTGGAGGTGTAGTACTGGAACGGCTGGTGGTGCGGGGAGTAGTCAACAACGCTGGCACCCGCGGCGTTCGTGTGGCCGGACAGGCACGACGCCGGGCTGGTCCCCGTCGCGGCGGCGGTCGGCGTGAAGCCGCCCTGGAACCAGCCCCAGGACACGCCCTTCGCGTTGAGCAGGTCGCCGATGTTCCTGCCGGTCATCCCGGCCAGGTTGCCGGTCTTGGCGTGGCTGTTGTTAGAGCAGTCGTCGTACACGGGGTCGGGGTCGTTGATGACGGTGCCCACGCCGTTCGCGTCGGGCTGGCGGACGGCGCTGCTTCCGGAGGCGGGCGTGGCCACCGGCTGCCCGGCGGCGGTGTATTCGGTGGCACCGTGGGTCTGGCCGGAGATGAGGTTCAGGGCGCCCGGGGTGGAGGGGCCGAAGACGGTGCTGAAGTGGTTGTCGCTCATCGAGTAGTTCTGGGCGTAGTTCCAGATGCCCGTGACGGTGTTGCCGTCGTAGTAGTCCATGGTGAGGCCGGGGCGTCCGTACTGGTTGGTGCCGCAGGCGTCGCGGCTGGTGAACTGGACGAACTTGTCCATCGCGCCGCCGTTGTAGGCCTTCTGCTCGGCCGAATACCCGTGGTCCTGGTCGCAGGTGACGGCCTGCAGGGGCGACAGCCGCTCCGGCTGGACGGAGTTGGGGTTGTTCGGCGCGAGCAGGCCTGCGTGGGCGAGGGTGTTGATGTCCTTCGGCGTGGCGTCCGCGGCGGTGAAGGAGGCCGCACGGGTGCCGCTGCCCTGCTGGGTTTCGCCGGCGGTGTTGGCGGCCTTGGGGTAGGTGGCGAAATAGTGGTCGAAGGAGACGTTCTCCTGGAAGATCACCACCACGTGCTTGATCGGCGTTGCGGTCTGAGGGTGGGGTTCGACGGCGGTGGCCGGGCCTGCGCCGAAACCGGCCAGTCCGGCGGTCAGGGCAGAGACCGCGAGGGCGGCGGCGCCGGCGGCGCCTTTTCGGGTAAATCGGAGGGCTGGAGAGGGCATGGGAAATCCAATCGTTCCTGTTGGTGGAGGAGCGGAACCGGTGGGCCGCCGTCGTGAGCGATAACGGCGTCCGGTGAGCCGGGGGGGGCGTTACTTGGCAGGGGTGACGTCGGCTTCGTAGGTGAGGATCTCGGTGCCGTTGCCCTCTTCGCCGTTGTCCGGGGCCACCGTCATGGTGAGGTGGTTGCCGGCCGCGGTCATCTTGAACGGGTTGCGGGTGGCCACGTGCCCGGCGGTGGACCACTGCTGGAACGGCACGTCGCGGATCACGCTGCGGGATTTGAGGTCGATCATGGCCATGCCGCCGAGCTCATAGGTTGCCGTGGTGCCGCCGGCGGCGGGGGTTTGCGGGAGGTTGGTGACGCCGGCGCAGAGCATTTTGGAGTTGGGCACATACTGGCAGTCCTGGTAGTCGATGAAGAAGTTCGGGTTCTGCCAGGTGGCGAGCTGCCTGCCCTGCAGGTCCCATTCCGCGAACCGCCGGGAGCCCCAGGTGTTGCCCACCAGGTGGCCGGTCTGCTTGTCCAGCACGATGCCGCCGAAGTGGTCCTTGACCTCGAACTGCTTGTGCACCTCAAGGGTGTTGGCGTCGACGCGGTAGATGATGGCGCTGCTGTTGGGCCGGTACTGCGCGACGGGCACCCAGACGTTGGTGCCGTCGAAGTCGATGCCGCCGGGGTGGTACATGTCCGCCTCGCCCAGGACGATGTCCTTTTGCAGGTTGCCGGCCTTGTCCATGACGAACAGGTGGCCGATGCCCTTGCCGGGTGTGCGGTCGAAGCCGTCCTGCGGCGCGGCGAACTTCTTGGTCGGTTCGATGATCTGGACGGCCGAGAGGAAGATGTGGTCCCGGCTGTAGGCGATTCCCTCGGTGTGGTACGTGGGGAAGTTCAGCTTCAGCGTGGACGTCCGGGTCCAGTTCGTGGTGCGGTCGACGCCGGTGAACGCGTCGGCCAGGGCGGCGTCAGTCACGTGGTGGTCACCGGAGCCGGCTGTGCTGCCCGCGTCTTGGTTGCCGGCGGCTTGGGCGACGGCGGTGCCGCCGATGGCGGATGCGGCCAGGATGACGGCGGCGGCGGCCGTGAGGATGCCTCGGGTACGGGTCGTGCTCATTGGGGGAGCCTCTCGAAGATAGGTCTTATCAAGAGCTCGCCACGTTACTGGTGAGTAATTAACCCGCCGGGGTGGGCCGGTGAACGGCATATTGCGGGATGGCTAACTGGCGGCGCAGCGCCCGCTAACCCGTGCCCGCGCCACCAGCCCGGCGGTGCCTGTGGTGCGTGGAATAGTGTTCGAGCACCTCGGCCGACGTCGTTCCGGCGTGGCCGAACCTGCCGCGCAGAACCTTGGCCAGGTCCTCCAAAGCGGCCTCCAGCATCCTCCCGGCAAACTGAAGATCGGGGTGGTCGCTGGTCTTGGCTTCGGATGCGAGTTCCTGTGCGTACGTCACCGTGGCCGGCAGGGAGCCCCGCTGGTCGACCTCCAGGAAATAGTACGTTTCGTGGAAGGCCAGCAGATCGATGCTGACGGCGGCGACGCTGCTGGCCAGCGATTCGAGCAATCCGGCGGCGTGGCTGGGACCCATCGAGAACGGGTCACCCGGAGTTGCCGCCTCCCTGAACAGGTTCAGTTGATGCGCCAGAGCCCGACGGCGGTTCAGGGCCGGATACATCTGCAGGATCCAGGAGACCGTGGCGGTCAGCAAACCGAAGCCTGTGACCGCCTGGGCGGCCAGGACCAGCCTCAGCAGCGGATAGCCCGCCGCTATGTCCCCGAACCCGACGGTGGAAAGAGTGACCATCGAGATGTAGACCGCTTCCGCGAAATCTGCCTGGCGGGGGACTCCAGCAGCGTAGATGAAGCCGTCCAGCAGATGCGGCAGGTAGAGCAGCGCCCAGCCCAGGATGGCCATCGCTGCCCAGGCGATGATGACGGCAGCCATGGCCATGGGCGCCGCGATCGACGAGACGCCTCTCCTGGATAGCCTGGAGAGACTCCAGCATCCGTGCATGATGGTCCTGCACACCGGGCCGGAGCCGTGCGGGTAGAGCAGTGTGTGGAAGACGTCGACGAGCATCAGCAGAATCAGCCCGGCTCCGGCCACCGTCCACACGATGTCCCAGAAGTCCATGCCTCATTTTAGGATCGGCCGTCCCGGGAGTACGCCCGCGCCGGCGGTCTGACCGGGCCGCCCTGCACACGTCAACACGTCAGCTCCGCGTCATCTCCTCCAGCAGCTCCAGCACGTGTCGGTAGTCCTTGCCGGTGGCCCGGGTCATGCCCAGTTCGCAGGTGCGGTTGCAGGACGCGTGCGCGGACGCGCCCATCTCCGCAACCTCCCTGCCCTGCTTCGCGGTGGCGGAGGCCGTGAGCTCGGGATGCAGCATGCCGCGGTCCCCGGCGAACGCGCAGCAGCCCCAGTTGTCCGGAACCTCCACCCGCTCGGCCACTGCCTGTGCAACGGCGTTCAGCGAATTGTTGATGCCCATCCGGGTGGAGGAGCAGGTGGGGTGCAGCGCCAGGGACTCGAGCTTCTGGTGGTCCGGAAGTTTGGGCAGGATGTGCTGGGCGGCAAAGTCCACGGCATCCACGATCCGCAGCTCACGCTGGCCAGGCATCGGCTCGTCGGATTCCACCGCCTGGCGCAGGCCCTCCGTGCACGAGGACGCGTCGCAGACGATCGGGAGTTCCCCGTCGCGGGTGGCCTGCCGCAGCGCCGCCAGGGTTTTCTCCCGCATGGTGGCCTGGCCCGCGACCATGCCCTTGGAGGACCAGGGGGTTCCGCAGCACAGCCCGTCGATGCCGTCCGGCACCAGGAGGGTTACCCCTGCCCGCTGGCAAAGCTGTTCAAAGCTGTACTGAACGCCGCTGCCCGCGGCACCGCCGGCAGCGCCCTCGCCGGCGCCGCCGGAATCAGACCCGGCAGGCCCGAACATCGTCCCCACGCACGCCGGGAAGTAGACAGCGTCCGGCGCGCCATCCGGCGTCGGACGTTTCCGGGCGGAACCGCCGCCCGGAAGTTCCGCCGAGTACAGCGGAACGGTGTCCGTCCCGAGGACCGCGCGGGCCGCCTTATTAGGTGGGACCACCGCCGCGGCCGGAAGCTTGTTCACGACGGTCAGCGCCAGGGAAGCCCCGCGTGTCACGCCGCCCCAGTGCTTCGCCGCCGCGTTCCACACGCCGTTTTCCACCGCTCCGGCCTCGGAGCGGCGGATCCGTTTCACCAGCAAGCCGGTGTTGATCTCCACGGGGCATGCCGTCTGGCACATGCCGTCCACCGCGCAGGTCTGCACCGATTCGTAGTCGTAGTCCTTCTCCAGCTGCCGGGCCAGCCGCTCATCTCCGTCCAGCCGTGCCTGTTCGATGGCGCGCAGCGTGACAATGCGCTGCCGGGGCGTCAGGGTCAGGTCCTTGCTGGGGCACACCGGTTCGCAGTAGCCGCACGAGACGCACCGGTCCACCTCCTCGGCCACCGGCGGCGCCGTCTTGATGTGGCGGAGGTGGGCCTGCGGGTCGTCGTCCATCAGCACTCCGGGATTGAGCATCCCCGACGGGTCGAACAGCTGCTTGATCCGGCGCATCACCCCATACAGCTCATCGCCGTACTGCCGCCGCACATACGGAGCCATGACCCGGCCGGTGCCGTGTTCGGCCTTGAGCGAGCCGCCTTCGCCCAGGACCAGGTCCACCATGTCCTCCGTGAACGAGCTGTAGCGGTCCAGCTCCTGCTGCGTGGTGAAGCCGTCGGTGAGCATGAAGTGGACGTTGCCGTCCTTCGCGTGGCCGAAGATGACGCTGTTGGCGTAGCTGTACTTGTCGAACAGCCCCACCAGCTCGCGGCAGGTGCGGCCCAGCGCGGGTACCGGAACCACGATGTCCTCCAGCAGCGCCGTGGTTCCCTGCGGGCGGGCTCCGGCCACCGAGGCGTAAAGCCCCTTGCGCAGGTGCCACAGCCGGGCGCGGGCGGAGGCGTCGCCGGTGAACTGCGCGGGGGCGGCCAGGCCCAGGTGAGTGAGCATGCGCTCTCCGCGCTGCCGCAGCGCACCCAGCCCCTCGGCCAGTTCGGCGGAGTATTCCACCAGCAGAGCCGCGTGATCCCGGACCGTCAGATCCTGTACGACGGCGGGTGTCCCCTTAAGCGTCTGGCCCACCTTCAGTGACAGGGCGTCCATGAGCTCCACCGTCGCCGCCCCGGATTCCACCAGGGCAGGGAGGGCCTCGTTGGCTGCCTGCAGGTCGGGGAACACCAGCAGTCCGGTGGCCGCGTGGGTCAGCCGCGGAATCGTGCGGAAGACCGCCTCGGCCACGAAACCCAGCGTGCCCTCGCTGCCGACGATCAGGTGGGCCATCATCTCCGCGGGGGAGTCGAAGTCCAGCAGGGAGTTAAGGCCGTAGCCCATGGTGTTCTTCATGGCGAACTGCTGCCGGATCCTGCCCACCGAGTCGCTGTTGCCGCGCACCCGCCCGGCCAGGTCCGCCAGGCCCGCGTGCAGCTCAGGTTCCAGGGCGCGAAGTTTCTCGTCGGCATCCGGGGCGCCGGTGTCGATCACGGTGCCGGAGGGCAGCACCACGGTGACGGACTCGAGGGTGCGGTACGCATTGTCCACCGTGCCGCAGTTCATGCCGGACGAGTTGTTGGCCACCACCCCGCCCACGGTGCAGGCCGATTCGCTGGCGGGATCCGGTCCGAACTTCCGCCCGTAGGGCGCCAGCCGGGCATTCAGCGCGCGCACCGTGACGCCGGGCTGGACGCGGACCCGGGCCCCGCCGTCGAGCACCTCGACGTTCCGGAAGTTGCGGCGCACGTCCACCAGGACGCCGTCGGACACGGCCTGCCCGCTGAGGCTGGTGCCGCCGGAGCGGAAGGTCAGCGGAACGCCCTGGGCGGCACTGGCGCGGAGCAGGCGGCCCACCTCGTCCGCGTTCCCCGCCGTCACCACGGCCTGCGGAATGAGCAGGAAGTGGGAGGCGTCATGGGCGTTGGCGTGAAGGTCGATCGGCCGGGTTTTCACCTGGGCGGGATCCGCCACGGCCTCGCGGAGTCCGGCAAGTTGCAGTGTTGTCATCAGGGAACCATCCAGCCAAGTACGGGGGTGGACTGCAGGAGGATCAGGACGGTGATGAGGGCCAGCAGCCCAACGCTCCATCCGATCAGTTTACGGAACAGGGTCCCCTCGGAACCGTCCAGGCCGACGGCGGCGGAGGCCACGGCGAGGTTCTGCAGCGAGAGCATCTTGCCCATGACGCCGGCGGAGGAGTTGGAGGCCGCCATCAGGACGGGGGACAGTCCGGTCTGCTGGGCCGCGGTGGCCTGCATCTGGCCGAACAGGGAATTGGAGGAGGTGTCGGAACCGGTCAGGGCCACGCCGATCCAGCCGATCAGCGGGGAGAGCACGGCGAAGAAGCCGCCGGCGGATGCCAGTGCGAATCCCAGCGTGGTGGTCTGCCCGGACAGGTTCATCACGAAGGAGAGGGCCAGTACGGAGGTGACGGTGACGATGGTCCAGCGGAGCTGCACCAGGGTCTCGCGGTAGATCCGCCAGCCCTGGCCGGCCGTGATCCGGTAGAGGGTCATGGTGATGAGGCCGGAGAACAGCAGCAGCGTGCCGGTGGCCTTGAGGTGGTCGAGCTTGAACTTGGTGGCGGCCACGGGCTTGCCGGCGGAGTCGGTGATGTCCAGGCCCGGCCAGTGGAACGTCACGGTGCCCACCTGGTTCAGCCAGGCCTTGACCGCCGGGACCTGGGCGATGGAGAACACGGTGATGATGATCAGGTACGGGGCGATGGCCATCCAGATGTGGCGCGGTTCGGGGCGGGTGTTGTTGGCCGGGGCGGTGCTGCCGTCACTCGCGTTGCCGCCGGCGGCGGCACTGGAAGCGGCGGCGGAACCGGAAGTGCGGGAGACCGCCGTCGTACCTGTCCCGGCGGCCACGGCGCCTCGGCGAACGTTGGCTGGAATTGCTTCCTCGGCGTCGGACTCCACGCCGCCCGCCATGCCGATGGTTTCCTTCGGCTTCCAGAACCGCAGCATCACCAGGACCGCGGCCACGGTGACGACGGCGGCCACCACGTCCGTCAGTTCGACGGCGAAGTAGTTGGAGGTGACGAACTGGGACACGGCGAAGGCGGTGCCGGCCACCAGGGCCACGGGCCACGCCTGCTTCACTCCGCGGCGTCCGTCCACGATGAAAACGAGGAGGAGGGGCACGAGCAGGGCGATGAAGGGCGTCTGCCGCCCGGCCATCGAGGAGAGGTCGTGCAGCGGCAGGCCGGTGACGCCGTTGAGCGCAATGATGGGGGCTGCCATGGCGCCGAAGGCGACGGGTGCGGTGTTGGCCAGCAGCGACACGACCGCCGATTTTAGCGGTTTCATGCCGGCGGCCATGAGCATGGCCGCGGAGATCGCCACCGGAGCGCCGAAGCCGGCGAGGGATTCCAGCAAGGCTCCGAAGCAGAAGGCGATGAGGATCGAGAGGATGCGCAGGTCGTCGGAGATGGAGCGGATGGTGCGGCCGAGCGCCTCGAACCACGGGGTGGCGACTGTCAGTTTGTAGATCCACAGGGCGTTGGCCAGGATCCAGAGAATGGGGAAGAGGCCGTAGAAGATGCCGGCCGCGGTGGCGCTCAGGGCCTGGCCGAGTGGCATCTGCCAGCCGATCACTGCCAGAAGGAGCGAGACCAGCAGGCTGGCGATGGCGGCTTTGGGTGCCTTGACCCGGAAGACGCCGAGAAGAACGAAGAGCAGGACGAGCGGAAGCGCGGCACAAAGGGCCGAGAGCAAGAGTGACCCGCCAATGGGGTCGAGGATCTGCTGAAACATGAGGTCTCCAGAATGTGTGAGGCGTCACAGCTCCGTGGCGCCCTTCGATTGTCTAACAAGTACACAAGTCGGTCAAGACTACTTTGGTGGCTTGTCTGGCAAAATGAAGGGAGCCACCCGTAGAGCGACGTGTAGAAGCGGAGAGCCGTGAGCCGTGTTTCAGCTGTATCGATCGTCGAGGCGATCGCCTCGGACATCCGCGCGCGGGTCTTTTCGGGTGAGCTCCCGGCGCTCCATGCGCTGACCGAGACCGAGGTCGCTTCCTCCTATGACGTTGCCCGGCCCACGGCGAAGGCCGCCATCGAGAAGCTTGTGGCCGAGGGTTTGCTGGTCAGGGGCGTGCACAAGACCGCCCGCGTAGCCGACCTCGGCCCGGAGTCCGTGCGCGACATCTACAAGGCGCGCGCCTATCTCGAGAGCGAGGTGCTCCGGCGGCTGGCGTCCGGCAAGACCGTCCCCGAGGAAGCGGTGCGTGCCAACAATGACATCGCAGCCCTGAAGACCGGCGCGCCCCTTGATGTGGTGGAGCCGGACATGCGTTTCCACACGAGCCTGGTGGACGCGCTGGGCAACGAGCGCATCAGCAAGATGTACCTGTCGCTGGTGGGGGAGGTGCGACTCTGCATGTCCAGGGTCCAGTCGCTGCACCTGCTGGACACCGACCTCATCCAGGCTGAGCACCAGCGGCTCCTCGAACTGATCGAGGCCGGGAGGGGCGACGACGCGGCGCAGCTCCTGGACGAACACCTGGGCCGGGCGCGGGAACGGCTGGTGGCCGCCATGGGTGGCGAAGCCGGTCCGGAAGCGGACCTGCCGTCGAAACTCACGGACTGAGCTGCTCGCCGTCGGGAAGTGTCTCAGGATCTTCCGACGGCGGTACCGGCGGCGCTTGGAGCGGAGCGCCCCGGCGCCCATGAACTGAGCAGCGCAAGTCCCGCCGCCACGGCCGCGCTCAGCACCACGGCGCCCAGCCACAGCGAAACCGGCCAGCGGATCGCGTCCGTCACCGCGAACGCCACCAGCTGGCCCGTCCACAGCAGCGCCGCGATGCCGGCCGTGACCGCGGGCAGCCGCCGCGCCAGCCAACTGTCCGGAATGCGGGTCAGCAGGATGTCGGCCACGACGGCGGCAATGGTCGCCCCTGCGGCACCGGAAATCGAATAAGGGTGCAGGCCCACCATCACCACCGGCAGCCAGGCTGCCGCCACCACCAGCAGGGTGATGATCCCGCGGGCCGGGCGCCGGGCAGCGGAGAGCGTGAAGAGGAACGGCGCGATGATCAGCGCGGTGGTCAGGAAGTAGCTCGCCAGGGTGATGACCACCGGCAGCTCAGACTGGATCCGCCCGGGCGTGCCCACCGGCGCCGGCACGAACACGGCCGTCGGCCCCGGCCGGACGAACGCGGAGCAGTAGACCAGGAAGAACGCCCCCAGCCCGGTCATGAGGACGACGGCGAAAATCGCCGCCGGGGTCAGGCCCTGGTTCCCGGCGTGCTTCAGTCCGCCGGACTTGCCGGCCGCGCGGGCGCTCCGGACGGCGGTGCCGAGGATGAGGAACTGGCTGAAGCCGAGGAGCAGGTGCGTCGGGCTGACCAGCGCGTCCAGCGAGACCTCGATGCCCAGGAGCTCGTGCCACAGCAGGTCGAGGCCGCCGGCGGTGCCGAACAGGATGACCCCCGCCGCGGTGCCGCGGTAGCCCGGTGGGATCGCCTGCAGCAGCGGCTGCCCGGGCGTCCGGTTGCGCCAGATCACGGCGGCGGTCCACGCCGCCGTGGCCAGCATGCCGGAGTAGAGGGCCGCGTGCCACGGCGTGAAGAACGTCTCCAGGCTGGGCAGGTTGATGTGCGCCCAGCCGTCGAGGAAAACGGCCAGCACCAGCCACAGCCCCAGGAGTTCGGTGACCAGGTCGCGGCGGCTGTCCGTCCGGGTGTTGCGTGCGGTCTCGAGCATCGTTGCCCACTTCCACGGAACCATCAGGTGAGGGGATCGTACTGCTGCCCCGATAGGCCCACAAGGGAACCGGACCGCGGAGCGCGAACGTACAGTTGTGGCCCCGCGCCGACCCTGCTGAGGGGCCACAACTGTACGTTCGCGCTGCCGGGGGCCGGGAGGGGCACCTGCGCAGGCCGCGCTCCCTCTTCTGTCAGGCCAAGGCGCGCTCCGCCGTCGTCATCGCCTTTCCGTCCCCTGCGTCCGCGGCTCCTGGTTGGCTGCGGCCCGGTTGCGTGGCAGCAGGAAGCCGGCGGCGATCAGCCAGAGGAGCCCGCCGAAGCGGCCGACCGGCAGGAGGAACTGCAGCGGCTCCACCGCCATCGACAGGAAGCTCAGTTCGGACAGGGCGGCGATGACCAGGCCGGCCCAGGCCAGCCATCGCGGCATGAACCGCAGGATCAGCGACGGGACGGCGAGCCCCGCCACGAGCAGGCCGAGTCCGACGACGAAGCCGACGCCTCCCGTGATGAACACGAGGAAGGAGAGCGCCTGCGTGAGCGTGGCGTCCGTGGTGATCTCGGGCCGGCTCAGCAGCCAGGTCAGGCAACCCGAGAACATGAGGAAGATGGCCGCGCTGATGCCGCCGAAGAAGCCGATCGCCGGCCCGGGAACGCGCACCCCGAGCCGGAGCTGCCTGGCGTAGACGGTGGCCGCGTAGATCCCCAGCGGCACGGCCGAGCCGAAGCGGAGCATGCCGCCCACTCTCGCGGCGGCAATGTTCTGCCGGAAGAACGCGGCCACCTGGTCGGCGGGCGCGAAAGGGGAAACGAACGTTTGGCCACGCGTCAGGAGCGCGGAGGTGATGAGGGCCGCAAGGAAAATTGCCAGGCTGACGATGGCCAGAACGCCCGGGTGCGGACCGCCGGAACGGGTCTGGTGCCGTTCATTCGGGATCGAAATGTTGCTCATGGCTGAACCCTTCTGCTCTGGATCGCCTGCTCCGGTCCGGCCCCTCACGGCCGGACCGCAATTGCATCACTACTAAAATGGTTCACCTACAGAATTATTCTGTCAAGGATGTATTCTGGATCCATGAACTCAGCCACGCCCGGCCAGCCGAAACGGACAGCCTTTCTCCTGTCGCAGCTGGGTGCCGTGGCGTCGTCCCGTTTTGCCGACCGCACGCGCGAGATCGGCCTCACGCCGGGCGATGCCGGTGTCATCCGCCTGCTGGGCCGCGCGCCGGGACTAAGCCAGCGCTCCCTCGCGGACAGGCTCGGGGCCGTTCCCAGCCGGGTGGTATCCCTCATCGACTCGCTCCAGGGCCGCGGGCTGGTGGAAAGGGTCCGCAGCAGCACCGACCGGCGGAACTACGAACTCCACCTCACCGACGCAGGCCAGCGGGTGCTGCGTGAACTGCGCGGCATCGCCGAGCAGCATGAAGCGGAGCTTCTGGCGCCCCTTTCCGGCGAACAGGCGGCGCAGCTTGGGCTTCTGCTCGCGCAGCTCGCCGACGGCCACGGGCTGGACCGCGACCTCCACCGCGACTCGGCGCGCGACGGCGTTGGCGAGGGAAGGCGGAAGGCCTGACGGCAGCGCCCGGTGCCGCCCCGCCGTCGGGCTTTATAAATTGACGACGGCGGCACTCGCCGTTGATTGACGACGGCGGCACTCGCTGGCCGGGGGCACTGCTTCGTGGCAAGCAAAAGGCAGGGCGGCTGAGCCGCCCTGCCTTTTGTGCGCACGGGTCCGTTCCTGCGGCCCGGCTTTCGGGCTGCCTGTTGCGATGGAGTGCAGGTTCGTTCCGTCCGCTTGCCGGATCTGGATCCGGCGGGCCTGCCAGTCGGCGGGCGCCGACGGGCAGCAGTTCTGCCTCGGCTGAATTACATGATGCCGGTGGGTACCAGCACTGCCCAGGCCAGTGCGGGGGCTACGAGGACCACTCCTCCGGCGTACATCATCAGCTGCTTGTAGACGCGCTGGCGGTCGTTGTCCCGGGCGTTGGCGACGACGAGCGCACCGTCGGTGGAGAAGGGGGAGACGTCCACGACGGTGGCCGCGATGGCCAGTGCAGCGACGGTTCCGGAGGCGCTCAGTGAACTGGTGGCCAGCAGCGGGCCGGCCATGGGAATGAAGGCGGTCAGCAAGGCCGTGGAAGAAGCGAAGGCAGAGCCGACGCCGATGACGTAGCAGAGCACGAGGGCGATCAGGAGCGGTGCGCCGAGGGCGAGGGCCTGCTCGGCGAGGGTGTCGATGACGCCGACGTGCTGGAGCAGGGAAACGTAGGTGATCATGCCGGCCACCAGCAGGACGGTGGACCAGGACACACCGCCGATGAACGACTTATGTTCCTTGATGTTGACGAACGCCAGCAGGAGGCCGGCGGAGAGGGCGACGAACCCGATGGGCATGTGGAAGCCCAAGGTGCACACCAGGATCACCGCGATCAGGGCGAGCGTGAAGATCTGCTGGCCGTGGGGGCGTCCGGTGCGGGGCGTGTCGAGGCCGGCGTACTCGTTGGCGTGCTGGTCGCGCAGCTTGCCGAAGAGGGCGAACAGCACGATGGTCAGGGCTGAAAGGATGAAATTGAGGGCGAAGCTGGCCGTGAACAGCGCGCCCTGCTCGATGGGGAAGCCGTTTTTCACCGAGATGTCGTGCACCAGCACGCCGGCGACGGAGAGCGGGGAGAAGCCGCCGGCGTGGGCGCCGTTGATGACGAAGGCGCCCATCAGGACCGGGTGGATGCGGGATTCGTAGGCGAGTCCCAGGGCAGCCGGGGCCAGGAGTGCGACGGCGGCGGGGGAGAAGGTGCCCAGTGCTGTCAGCGCGGCGGCCATGAGAAAGAACACCCAGGGCAGGAGCATGGTCTTGCCCCTGACCAGGCGGACGCAGGTCTGGACGATGATGTCGATGGACCCGTTCCGCTGGGCCATGCTGAAGAAGTAGGTGACGCCGATGATCGTCAGGACGATGCTGGCCGGAAACTCCTCAAGGATTTGCTTGTCGGTCATGCCGAGCATGAAGTAGCCGACGCCGAAGGAGGCCACCAGCCCCATGACGCCGATGTTCAGCGGCCATTTGGTGGCGACGACGAACATCACCACGAGGATGACGAGCGGGATGATCTGGGTGGCGGTCATGGTCGGCTCCCCTTCCGAGGCGGCCGCGGGGCTGAAGAGGACACCCCCGAACAGGAGGGCGGCCAGACCCAGAATAGCGGTGGCGACTACCGTCATCAGCAGGATACGGCGACGGCGGTTCGGACGCAGGGAGCGGTCGTCGCGGGCGTCGGTATCCAGGGGTGCAGTTTGTTCTGCGGTCTTAGTCATGGTGCTGTCTCCTCATTGAGTGGCGCTGGTCAGTTGGTGGCGCTGGCGAAGGAGGCGTCGACGGCGCTGCCGAGGGCCTCGGGGAGGTGGATGGTGGTGGACGCGAGGGTGCGGGCTGTCCGGTCGACGCCGACGAGCAGCGATCCGTCCCGTTCCTCGCTCCAGGTTTCGATGACCCCGGCCGGTGTCCGCAGCCGCAGGGTGGGGCGAATCGTGCTGCCGGTGATGTCGTTAAGCACGGTGCCCGGGGTGCGGGCGGCGAGGGTCAGTGCGATGCTGCCGGTGATGGCGAGCGCGGGGTGGGGCTTGCCCATCGAGAGCATCATGACGCTGATGTCGCTGTCCGGGTCGGCCTGGGCCGGTGAAGCCACGATTGCCACCTTGGGGACGGCCCGGGCCGCTTCGCTCGGGGTCGCTGCGAGCCCCATGCGGACGGCTGCCTGTCGGCGGATGTGTTCCAGCGTCTCCAGTTGCAGCTCCACCCCGGCGAACCAGGTGTCATAGCGCTCGGGGTCAAGGCCCAGCTCCTCTGCGCGCAGCATTACCACTGGTGCCCCGGCGTCGACCATGGAGACGGTCCAGCGGGTTCCGCCGGCGGTGATCGTGTCCGAGGCGGATCCGGTGGGAAGCAGCTTGCCGGTGGTCTTGCCGGCCGGGTCCTGGAAGCCCAGGCCCACGCGGTACCCGGGGAACGGCACACCCGGCATTTCTGCTTCGGGCACGATTGGCAGGGCTCCGGAGGGAGTGGACACGCGCTGGATGATGATCTGGCCGGTGTTGGTGTTGCGGGTCATGATCCGCGTAACGTCGCCGGTCGGAACCACCCAGCCCTTTTCGATCGCGTAGAGACCCACCACGGCGGAGCAGTTGCCGCAGTTGCTGCCCCAGTCCACTGCGGCCTCTTCAATGCCCACCTGGGCGAAGGTGAATTCGACGTCGACATCGTCGCCGGCGGGACGGTGAAGGATCATCGCCTTGCTGGTGGTGGACGTCGCCCCGCCAACGCCGTCGATCTGCCGGTGGTCGGGGCTGCCGAACAGCCGGGGCAGGAGTACATCCGGGCTGGTTCCCGTCTCACCCAACTGCCCGGTTTCGAAGACCCAGCATTTGCTGGTGCCTCCGCGCATCCACTCCGCTTCGATCTTCATGGTCCGTCCTTGCTTCTCGACTGCCCAGGTGATGTGCGAGGGCCTTGATTCGAGAATGAGCCAGATCACAAATGAAGACAATGTTGGATTTCTGATGGACTATGTAGTGATTCTTTATTCATTGTATTTGAAAGGGTAAGCGGCATGCTTGTGCGCGGCTGAACCGCCCAAATCGCCCGGTGACTTCCGCGGACGATGGACCGCCTGCATAGAATGAACCAAAGCAGGAGAAGGGTAAACAAGTGCTTAAGGATGAAAGCCAAGATTTATTTGATATCCGGCGGCTGGCATTGCTGGTGGAGGTCGTCGAGCAAGGATCCATCACTGCTGCTGCCGAGCTGATGCTGTACACGCCGTCGGCTGTTTCCCAGCAGCTGCGAAAGCTTGAGCAGGAAGTCGGCCAGCCTCTCCTCAACCGCCGATCCCGCGGCGTGGTCCCCACCGAGGCGGGCCAGGTGCTCGCCGGCCACGCCCGCAAGATCGTTGCGCAGATGCGGGCCGCCCAGTCGGACCTGGACCAGATCGCCGGACTCAAGCGCGGCTCCCTGACCGTCGGGACGTTTCCGACCCTCGCCGGATCGTTCATGCCGCTCGTTATCCGGGCCTTCAAAAAGAGGTACCCGGCCATTGGCCTGTCCCTGCGGAGCGCGCGCTTCGATGAGCTTGTGGGGGACCTGCAGTCCGGGGTTACCGGGCTGTGCCTGCTCTGGGACTACCCCTGGAACCGCTTCGAGGACGATTCCATCCGGATCACGGAGGTCTTCCAGGAAGGCACCGTCCTGTTGGTGTCCCGCGGGCATCCGCTTGCTGACCGTGAGGAGATCCGCATGGAGGAGCTCCGCAAGGAATCGTGGATCGTGCGGGCCGAGGCCCATCCCGTGGTGGAGGTGCTGCAGCGATCGGCCCATGCGGCCGGGTTTGAACCAACCATCGGCTTCCTCGCCAACGACTACCAGGAGGCCCAGGCGATGGTCAGCGTCGGGATGGGCGTGGCCATGGTGCCGAAGACCGCCGTCGCCCTGCAGCACCCCGACGTCCGGGTCATCAGCCTCGGCTCCGAGGCGCCCTTGCGGCGGGTATTGCTGGCCCAGCGTCAGGACAAGGTGTACGCCCCGGCTGAGGTGGCTTTCCAGTCCACCCTGCTCGAAATCGCGCGCGAACATGCCGGTGACTACTTATAGCGACGGCGGGTTGTAGCGGTCGGGGGAAGGTGGAGTTTTTGTACAGATAATGGCCGCAAAAGGGCCTCCAACCCGCGACAGCTGTACAAAAACTCCACCCTCAGGTCGGGCGGCTGAGGGTGTTGGTCAGTCGGCCAGCAGCCCCATGAGGACGATGCTGATTGTCCGCTCCAGGGACGAGGCGAAGCCGGCGGGCAAAAATATGAGGGACGGGTCCGCGGCGTAGGCGTCCTGGACGGCCTGGGGTGGGTGGGCATGGGTCCAGAGGGCGCCGGCGAACAGCGTGATGGTTCTCGTTGCTTCTGCTGCATCCTCCTCGCTGAGCTCGGGGAGGGCCTGGCGGAGTGCGGCGGTGAATCCGGCCAGGCTTTCGTAGCCGCTCCGCTTGTACTTCGCGACCGTCTCCGCGGAGACGTTGTGCTCGAGGACGCCTGCCTGGACGCTCAGCAGCTCGCACAGCAGCGGGCGCGCCGCGAGCTCGGTCGCCAGTGCCGTGGCGACGCCTTCGGCCCTGGCCCGGACCGAAGCGCCCGCTTCGACGACGTCGGGCAGCTGTTTCCCGATCCGGGTGAAAAAGTCCTGTGCGAGCTGGATGAGTAGGTCGAGCAGCACCGCCTCGCGGGAATCGAAATAGCGCAGCACATTCGACTTCGCCAGCCCGACGCGGCGGCTGAGCTCGTTCAGGCTGACCGCGGAGACCGGCATCTCGGCAAGCATCGAGGCCGCCGTCTCCAGGATGGCTCCGCGCCTCGCCTCCCGCTGGTCCTCGCTTCTGGCGCGCTGGAAAGTACTCATGGATCCATTTTACAGACCAGAGGTCTCTTGACTAAAGACTGTCGGTCTCTTATATTAGAGACCAGCGGTTCTTTAATTGACGGAACCAGAACGAGAGAATGGAAAACCCCGACATGGACAAGAAGGTTGCACTGGTCACCGGCGGCTCCTCCGGCATCGGAGAGGTCGCCGCCCGCGACCTCAGGGACGCCGGTTTCACGGTGTACGCCGCGGCGCGGCGGACTGACAGGATGGCCGCCCTCGAGCAGGCCGGCATTCGGACGATCGCCCTCGACGTCACGGATGAAGAGTCGGCACGCGCCGCCGTCGAGCGCATCATCGCGGACGAGGGGCGCATCGATGTCCTCGTGAACAACGCCGGCTACGGCTCCTACGGCTCCCTGGAAGAAGTACCCCTCACCGAGGCGCAGGCCCAGCTCGACGTCAACGTGCTCGGCCTGGCCCGGCTGACGCAGCTGGTGCTGCCGTACATGCGGACCAAGGGGAGCGGCAGGATCATCAACATCAGCTCCATGGGCGGCCGCTTCGCGACACCGCTGGGCTCCTGGTACCACGCCAGTAAGTACGCGGTCGAGGGCCTCAGTGATGCGATGCGCCTGGAGCTCGAGCCGTTCGGCATCGCCGTCGTCCTCATTGAACCGGGCGGGATCCGCACCGAGTGGGGTGCCATCGCCGCCGACAATCTGCGGGCCACCTCCGGCCAGGGCGCCTACCGCATGCAGGCGGAGGCAATGACCAGGACGCTCGCCGCGAGCTCCGAGCCGGGATACCGGCTGGCTTCGCCGCCCGAGGTCGTGGGCCGCGCCATCACGAAGGCGGCCACGGCCCGCAGGCCGCGCACCCGCTACAGCGTCGGCATCGGGGCGACCCCGATGATCTGGCTCAGCAGGGTCCTGCCCGACCGCACCTTCGACTCCGTTATCAAGCGTTTCGCCGGCGTGCCCGCCTGACAAAAAACGCCGCCCATACGGGCCGCCCTTAGCTCAATTGCTGCCCGCTGTCAGCTGCTGAGGATCTGCTCGCGGAGGATGTCCGCGTGCCCGCAATGCTGCGCCAGTTCGCGCAGCATGTGCAGGTACACCCAGCGCAGCGGGAGCGGGCCGCGCCGGTTGCCGTGGACCAAATCGTCGAGGTTCAGTGGGGCCGCCGCCCGGCGCGATGCCTCGCAGGCGTCGCGGTGGGCTGCCTGGATGCCGGCGACCGTGTCCTGGTCCTCGAGGATGAATGACTCGTCCGGAGTTGCCGGGATGCCGATGTCCGCGCGGGAGCGGCAGGTGATGGCTTCGTCGAACCAGACCTTCTCAACCAACGTCGCGTGCTTGACCAGGCCCAGGAGTGTTGTGCGGGAGGGCACCAGGGACCGGCGTGCCTGTTCTTCTGTCAGCCCGTCGAGGCAGGCATTGAGCCTTGTGCGGTGCTCATCGAGGAAGGCGTCGAACTGGATGCGCAGCGGCTGGCTGAGGACGTCCTCAGCGAAGGTGGGGGGAAGGGAAGGCATGCACGCAGTATTCCAAGCGCAATGCGCCGGAGCAACGATGGCGCCTGCCGTCCCGTCCCGCCAAAATGAGTGCGCGGCGCTACTTCCACTCGAAAAGGCGGCCCTCGGATTTTCCGTCGGCCACCTGGTACTCGAACAGGACGGCGATCCCGTTGAGGCGGCTCAGTTCGTCTGACGTGGTTTCGTAGAACAACGCACCCCGCCAGCTGAGCTGGCCCGGACCGGTGAAACTTCCCACACCGTGGCCGGTGAAGGTTGCTGTCTGGCCGCTTGCCGTGACCACAAAACCGTTTCCGTTGCCGGCCACTGTGCCGGTGGGACGAATGGTGCCGACGTAGGTGACCGTAACGTCAACCTGCGCGCCGCAGAGCGTGCCGACCTGATGGTCGGTCACTTCGGTGCGCGGACCGCGCCCGGTGTCTTCCAGAACACGCGTACTGATGGTCTGGCCGTTCAGTTCCCCGATTTGTTCTCCCAGCATCATGATCTCCTTTGACCGTTGGCTGGACCGAAAGCGATCCTCGCAGGCAGGATCGCGCTTTTCATGATGACGAAGGCCGTCCCCAAGGCAGATTTCCTGCCCGGGGACGGCCGCCGTCGTTGGTTTCGCGAACCGTGAGTGGCGCTACGGAGTGGCGGTTCCCCTCGTCGTCCTATCCATCGCATCCCTGCCGAGCCAGAGGCCCAGGCCGACCATGGCGACGCCGAGGATCAGGTGCAGCCAGTTATCGGCAGTGTTGAACGGGACAAAGTTTGCTGCCCCGTCCATGTTGATGACCAGGCCGTAGATCCACAGCAGCACGTACACGATGCCGCCGCCAAGCAGGAAGTTCCGGGCCATCCGGTCAGTCCGGGCCATCGCAATGCCGGCCGCGCCGAACAGCAAATGGACGATGTTGTGCAGCACGGACACTTGGAACACGCCAAGCAGCATGGCGCCGGAGTCATGTCCGGCAAAGCTCATGGCGCCGTAGTTGGTGGTGATTCCCGGGATGAACCCGAGGACGCCAACCAGCAGGAAAACCGCGCCCAGACCCATGGCGGTGTTGTGAAGGGACAACCCCAAAGCGTGGTGGTGGGCGGGATGTGAAGCGGTAGTCATTTGTCTCCCTTTCACGCTGGCTACCGGCTCTTCAGGTGGAGAACCGGTCTCGCGGCAGGAGTCGCAGGATACCTGCCGACGACCACAGCCTACTCCTGAAAACCGCGCGTGTGCAGGGAGAAACAGCGGTTCCCGGCGCGTGAACGCGCGCCGGGCCGGTGTGCTCGAAGCTAGACTGACAGCCGATGGCGACTGAGGAAGATCCTGTAGGCAGATCGGTGAATGCCCGCCGGAACAGGCTCGGGCCGATGGGGTTTGTGTTGGCCTTCGGCGTGGTGAGCATGCTCGCCGACGTCGTCTACGAAGGCGCCCGCGCCATCACCGGACCCTACCTGGCCACCCTCGGTGCCACAGCCGTCATGGTCGGCTTTATCACCGGAATCGGGGAAGCCGTCGCCCTGGTCCTGCGGTTGGGGACGGGCCCTTTGGCCGACCGGACCCGCAGGTACTGGCCCCTGACCATCGCCGGGTACGCCCTGACCATCGTCGCCGTGCCGCTGCTGGCGCTGGCCAACTCGCTGTGGCAGGCGGCCGCCCTGGTCATCACCGAGCGCTTCGGCAAGGCTGTCCGCACGCCTGCCCGGGACACCATGCTGTCCCACGCGGGGTCGGAAATGGGACGCGGCAAAGCCTTCGCCATCCACGAGGCCCTCGACCAGTCCGGTGCCCTGGTGGGTCCGCTGCTCGTCGGGCTGGCGGTCGGCGTCTCCGGCTACCAGCTGGGGTTCGGGATCCTTGCCATCCCGGGGGCGCTCGCGCTGGCTTCCGTCCTCCTGGTCCGCCGGGCGGTCCCGGCACCGGAACATTATGACCACCATGCAGCGCGGGCCCACCCCCGTGGGGCGGACGGACAGAAAACACGGGCACCGCTGCCGGCCAGGTTCTGGTGGTACAGCGCGTTTACGGCCGCGTCGATGTTCGGGTTTTCCACGTTCGGCGTCATTTCGTACCACCTCGAAGTCCAGAAGGTCCTGCCGTCGGCGCTGATCCCGGTGAGCTACGCCGTCTCCATGGGAGCAGCCGCGCTCGCGGCCCTGGGGTCAGGGCTGCTGTATGACCGGGTGGGGCTGCGCGGCCTGCTGATTGTCCTGCCGCTGACCGCGGCCGTGCCGTTCCTGTCGTTCGCCATTGAACCCGGCCTGGTATGGGCAGGTGCCGTGGTCTGGGGCGCGGCCCTGGGCTTCCACGAATCCACGCTTCGCGCAGCGGTGGCCGACCTCGTCCCCGCCGCCAGGCGCGGCACCGGCTACGGCATCTTCACCGCCATTTACGGCCTGGCCTGGCTGGCGGGGTCCACCATCATCGGAGCACTCTATGCGGAGTCGAGAATGGGGCTCATCATTTTCACCGTGGCCACCCAGGTCCTCGCGCTGGCCGTCTTCATCCCGCTGGCCAGGTCCGCCGGCACTCAGACGCAGCGGAAGTAGCCCCGGGTTAACTGGACCCGGCTCCGGTAATCCGGCGGCAGCACCGCCGTCGGCCGTCACGGGTTCGTCTGAGGCCGTAGCTGTTCGGCGGACGGTGCGGGGGCTGCGCCCTCCCGGGCGTTGTCCACTGTCCGGCCGCCCGCCGTCGGGCGTTCTTCCCGGAAGCCGAATCGTGCCGCCAGCGGCCTGATTCCGGTGCCGGTAAAGCAAAATACCCACAGCGCCGCGGACAGTGCATACACGGCGAGCCAGAAGGGAGTGGGCCGAAGAACCAAGACGGGAACCACGACGGCAAGGACGAAAGCCGTGACCAGGTAAGCGGCAACCTTCACCCAGGGATTACCGGCATCCCGGCCGACCCGCTCGTCCGTGTTCTCCGTGACTTGCCGCCCCCGCACCCGCTCCAGCAGTCCACGAAGGTGGGCGGCCCTGTCGTCGATCCGCCGGCGCGGCGGCCGGCGGCGGCGCTCCAGCAGGCCGTGAAGAATTCCCCAGACGGGACCGTTGAGAAAGCTGATCAGCGCACCGGCAAGCAACAGCGACACGAGGCCCAATATCCACCAGTCCGGCGACGGGGCGGGCGTCCAGTCATAGCGGCCCCCTGAGCACAGCCACGACGACCACCACGGATCAAGGCCCGCGCCGGGAGGCCCGCACTGCACGAGCGCTCTTGCCCACGGCGAGGCCCCCAGCCAGGACAGGACGGCGGGGGCCGCCAGCAAGCCCGTAAGAGCGCCAAGGAGCCTGGTCACGCCGAGGCTTTTGACCATGACCCGGTGCGGCCGGAGGCGCCTGTCGCCGGGATCGGGCCCGAACTGGACTTCTCCCTGTGGCCTGGCGGGAAGCAGGACCAGCGAAGCGAGCGGGTCGATCACCTCGATGCGGTTCTTCGAATACGTGATGTGGTCCTTGATCAGGGCGGACCGGTTGTAGACAGGATGTTCCTCCGGGCCGGGACCGCCGCTGCCGGGGCTCTTCCGGTCGTAGATCTTCCGGAAAACCGGGTCGTCGCCCAGCGCCTTGGTGCCGATGGGGCCTGCGGGAACGAAGTCGAACTTTCCCCACACGTTGATCCACCGGGTCCCGGGTGCGTTGGCGAGCCAGTCGGCCACCGGGTCCTCGCTGCGGCCGCCCCATTCGGCGTAGCCCAGCAGGCTCAGGCCGCTGCCGACGCTGACGAAGTTGGTTGCCCGGGCCCTGCCCGCGTTCTGGAAGAGCAGCTGCCCGGAGATGGCAGCACCCTGGCTGTGCGCCACGACGGTCACATCGACGCCGGATGCGTGGTCCCAGCGCAGCAGCGTGTCGCTCACCCGCTGCCGCATGGCGGCCGCCTGCAGGGGCTTGCGCTTCCAGACCTCGGGGTCGCCGAGGAAATCCGCGAACAGCGTCACGAGCTTGCCCAGCCACCGCCGGGCGCCGGGCACCTGGGCCAGGATGACGAGCACCAGCAGCACCAGCAGCGCGGCGGCCAGCAGGAAGATGCCCACTACCGCAACGGCCGCGTACAGGCCCACCTGGATGAGCCGTTTCGCCAGCCACTTCAGGCTGCGCGGATTGCGCCCGCCGGGGTAGAGGTTCCAGAAGACCAGTTCCAGGAACCGGTCGTACACGAGCCAGGCGGTGGCGAACGCCCACCAGTAGGTGGATGTTGCGTTGGCCGGCGTGAAGTCGGATCCCCAGGAGGCCTCGGTCATGAGAATGCGGACGTAGTCCGGCTGCCGGTCGCTGGTGTAGTCGCGCAGAACGCTGACCACGACTTCAGGCGCCTCGCCCACGGCGTGGGCCTGATCGATGGTGAGCGGCGGGTCCTCGTTGTCTCCGGCGACGTCGACCGCGAGGTCGAACAGGCTCTGCATGAGCGGCTGCGCCCACTCCTGAAGCGTGCCGCCCTTCAGCGCCTTCCCCATGCCGTGCACGAAGACCACTACGTGGTCCGGCGGCCGCACCGCGTCAGGGTGCGCCGGTGTCGCCCCGTTGCCGCTGAAGTCGAAGGGCACTGTCCCCGTAGCCATAGCTAATGATCCGCCCCGGGGTCCGGCCGGGAAAGGGGTCAGCCGCCGTCGTCGTGCTGTCCCCTGACGACGGCGGCAGTCCGACGGCGTTAGTCGGCGGCAGCACCGCCGTCGGCACCCTGAACAGGAACTGCATGAACGGGACCTCCCGAGCCGGGAGCGGCGATCATCGCGACCGTGATGCCGCTGGCAATGCTTCCGGCGTTGACGGTGACCACCGTGGGCGGCCCGCCCGGTCCCTGCTCGCTGTACCACTGGTCGGACGTGCCGCTGGTGCCGCCGAGGAACTTGACCGTGTAGCCGCCCGGCGGCAGGCCTGTTAGTTCGTAGAAGCCCTCGGGCCGCACCCGGGTTTCCCGCACCACCCGGTGGCCCGCGTTGTATGCCCGCACCCGGATGAGGCTGTAGAGCGTGCCGGACGGAGCCCCGATGCCGCCGATGATCGACGCCGGGCCCACTCCGGGGCTGAGTCCGAGCGGCGGAACGCCGGCCGGCTTCTCGCCGCAGGTACCCGCGTCTGTTGTGTCTATGAGCGTCTTTAGCGTCTCGTATTCGGCGGGATCTATCGTGAGGTTCCACCGGGCCTTGACCCATACCCATTCGGCGGCGTAGTTGCAGTTGCCACCGTCATAGGGCGGCAGCCAGCGGGCCGGGTCTGACGATCCACGCTCGGCATTCGTGCTGGCTGTCAGGACCCTCAACGCCAGGCCATTGGACAGATCGTTCGCGAAGTCCCGGCGCTGCTTCGCGGTCCATGCCCAGGCACCCGAGTGCCAGGCTTCCTCCAGTGGGACGAGGTGGACGACGTCCACGTCGTCGGGCTCCACCAGGACATTGCGGTCCCAAACGGAGACCCACTGGGGATGGAGAACCGTGCAGGGCGACGCCAATGTCTGGTCGCTGGCGAACGCGATGAGGACGCGCTCGCGGGTGGTGCACCCGTGCTCATCGAGCACGGGGTATTCGAACGCGGACTCATCGAAGGCAGGGCCCGACGGCGCCTTCCGGACCAGGGTGTTCAGCAGGGCCCTGTTGTTGGCGTCTCCCGGGAACGGATACCCGCTCACCGGCGAAGCCATGCTCTGGCTTGTGCTTCCAGCGGCGCCCGGCGGCGGCTCGGCCGGGTTCGCGGCCCCGCTCGCGCAAAGAGCCAGAAGGCTGGCTGCCACCAGAATCATGCAGTGCTTCACAGCTCGCTTCATCGCAATGCCCGACCTTTGCGCGTCATGACTGTGGCCGGATCCTACTCCCACTTATCGGGCTGCAACAGTGGCCGGGACTTAGCCTGAGGCGGACCGAGACCGGCGGCGGATGACGTATTCGGCCACGGCCAGGTTGATCATCCAGGCAGCCCCCATGAGGAGGGCCCGGGTTGTCACATCAGGCGGCCCCGTCAGGAGCTCGGGGATGATGAGGATCATGGCCTGGGTTCCGGCGGCGATTCCTATGGCGTAAGCGCGGGTCATCCAGGCGCCGTGTTTGACGAAGTCCCTCCGGCCGATGGCAAGAACTCCGAGAATCAGGCTCACCAGCATGGCGCTGCCGAAGAGCAGCCGCAGGATGAGCAGGAGGAGCCCGTCGCTGGCTGGAAGTTTGTAGAACAGCGCCATCCACAGCCCGGACAGAGCCACCAGGAAGCCGGCGGGTAGCAGGACGCGTCCTGCTGCCCGGTGCCAGCTGCGCCTGCCCAGCCGAAGGGAAGGGCTGAACTGGAAAGCTCCCAGGAGGGCGTAGACCGTGGCGCTGACGGTGTGCGTGATAACCGGGACAGGGGAGGTGAAGAACCTCTCGTTCCGCGGCGTGATGGTGGCGCCGCCGGTCAGTTCGGTGAGGCGCGCCGCTCCGGCGAGCACAGGGATGAGGGTGAGGAGGATCAGGCCGGCGGGCACCAGCCAGCCGTACCGCCGTCGTCGTCGGGAGCCGGACCGGGCGTTGCCGGTCTGACCGGGAAGGTGTGCGGAGGCAGCTCTGGTGGCGTTCACTGGAACCTTCTACTCGCCGGCGATGCGGACGACGACGTTTCCCCGTTTGCGTCCGATGTCCACAAAGCGGTGCGCCCGGACGATCTTGGGAAGGGCGTAGGTGCGGTCGACGACGGCCCTGTAGCGGCCCGCCTCCGCGAGGCGGACCAGCGAAGCCAGGTCTTCGGTGGTGTACCTGAGCTTCAGGTCGCCGACGGTGACGAGTTTTCCGCTTCTGCGGCTGTTGGCGGGCGCCCGGAGTATCCCTTTCAGATCGGCGACGACGAGGAGCAGTTTCCCGCCCGGGTTCAGGCTGCCGGATACCCGGCTGAAGGGGGCGTTGCCCACGCAGTCCATGATCACGTCGTAGGTGCGGTCGCCGGCGGTGAAGTCCTCGGCGGTGTAGTCGATCACCCGGTCTGCGCCCAGCGAGGTCACCAGGTCCCGGTTTCCGTTGCTGCAGACGGCCGTGACATGGGCTCCGAGGTTCTTGGCCAGCTGCACTGCGGCCGTGCCCACCGCGCCGGAGGCGCCGTTGATGAGTACGGAGTCACCGGGCTTGATATCGGCACGGGCCAGAAAACCGCGGGCGGTGAGGCCGCCGAAAACGAGCGTGACGGCCTCCTCGAAATCCATGTTGCGTGGTTTGGCCGTGATGGCTGCGTCCTGGGCCACCGTCACGTATTCGGCGTGGCCGCCGAACTTGGCCCCGAGCATGGCGACCACCTCGTCACCGACGCCAAACCTGTTCACGTCCGAGCCGATGGCCTCGACCACGCCGGCGACGTCCATTCCCAAAACCCTGTGCCGTGGGCGGAAGATGCCAAGTCCGAGGGCTGTCAGGATTTCCAGGCCCGCGGGAACGGAGCGGCTTCTGGCACGGTGGTCGGCCGCGCTGAGCGTGCTGGCGTGGACTTTGATGAGGACCTCGTCCGGACGCGGTGCCGGCTTGGGGATTTCTTCAAGGCGCACCACCTCGGACTGGCCGAAGCGCTGGTAGGTGGCTGCCATCATGGTGACGCCTGAGTGACCGTGGCGGTCCGTCCGGGCCGGATGCCGGCTGAGATCCGTCCCTGCTTGCTGTGCCTTCATGGGAAGCTCCTCGTTACCCATTGGTGTACGGCGTACACCTTATGGAAAAGAGGTTAGGTGTACGCAGTACACCTGTCAATGCCCTAGATTGGAATCAGCGAAAGGATGGTCTGTGACCCAGCGGATTGAAGGGCAGCGGCGCGCGCGGCTGAACCGGCAGCGCGTGCTGCAGGCTGCCGTCGCGCTGGCGGACGAGGCCGGCATCGACGAGCTCAGCATGCGCAGGCTCGGGCAGGAACTGGGCGTCGTGCCGATGGCGCTCTACAAGCATGTCGCCAACAAGGAGGAGCTCCTCGACGGCATGGTCGAGGCGATCATCTCCGAGATTGACCCGGCTGGGATCGACCCGGCGGCGGGCGGCGAAGACTGGAAGAACGCGGTCAGGCTGAGGGTGCTGTCGGCCAGGGCCGTGCTCCAACGCCACCGGTGGGCGCGGCAGGTTCTGGAATCACGGACCAACCAGACCCCTGCCGTCCTCGGGTACATGGACTCCTTCATCGCCATGTTCCTGGCCGGCGGCTTCACGGTGGACCTCACGCACCACGTCATGCACGCCATGGGCAGCCGCATCTGGGGCTTCACCCAGGAGCTGTTCGATGACTCTGCCGGCCCCGGCGGGGGAGGCAGCGTTGAGATGTCACCCGAGGCGCAGGCTGCGGTCTTCCAGGAGATGGCGGCACGCTACCCGAACATCCTTCAGGTGGCCACCGCCGCGAGCCATGACGAAGGATCCGTGGTGGGGCATGGCTGCGACGACCAGTTCGAGTTTGAATTTGCGCTCGACCTGCTCCTGGACGGCTTTGAACGGCTCCACCGGCAGGGGTGGACGTCACGGCAGGCCAAAAAGACCCAGGCTAAGGGAGGCTGATTACGCGGGCGCAGGCCCCGAGCCGCCGTCGGCCAGCCCCATGAACATGGTCCGGTGCAGGATGTCCACGTGTTTGCGTGAAATTTCGACGGCGGTCCCCACGTCGCCGGCGCGCAGCGCCGCCACCAGGTCGATGTGGTCGCAGTTGGACTTGTGCAGCAGCTCGATGGGGTAGGGGATGAAGTAGGCATACAGCTCGGCCAGCGTCTCGTGGTAAACCCCGACGGCGGTCCCCAGGCAGGACGCCGTGCCCACCAACTGGTGGAACTGCTCGTCCGCCAGGTGGTACGCCGACCAGTCCGTGGAATCCGCCATCTCGCGGGTCAGACGCTCCAGTTCGTCGAGCTGCTCGGCCGTTGCGTTGACCGCCGCGTAGTGCGTCACCGCGCATTCGAACAGCAGCCGCCGGTCCACCAGCCGGTTCACGGCCTGCGATTCGGCCGGTGACGCGGTGAGTTCCGCGAGCACGGAACGCGGCGGATCGTCCGCCACGAACGTTCCGCCGGCCCGGCCGCGGCGGCGCACCACCACGCCCTGGTCCGCGAGGCTCGCCAGCGCGCGGCGGGCGGTGATCGGGCTGACAGAGAGGCCCAGCGCCACGTCCTCCTGGTCCGGCAGGCGTTCGCCGGGCTTCAGGAGCCCCAGCGAAATGGCCATGCCGATGCGCAGCCGGACGGCGTCGATGGCGCTGCGGCGGTCGATTCCGGCCAGGGCTCCGGCGCCGATGGGGGAAGCGCCGGCGGGGGAGGAGGTGTCCTCCAACTGACGGGTCATACCCGCTACTCTACGGCCCACCCGCGGCCCCTTCCCATAATTAGATCATTCTGATCTAATATAGTGCAGATCACACCCCAACGCGGAGACAAACCCATGCAACGCATCCTTCCCCTCATCGCTGCCCAGGCCCGGCCCCGGCTGATCGGCGAACCCGTCTCGGCCTTCGCGGACGAGGTCACGGCAGCCCTGGAGACCAAGCCGGGCAGCAAACTGGTGGTCTTCCCGGAGCTTCATCTGTTCGGCGACGGGAACCCGGACCGGCAGCGCACCGAGGCGCTGCAGGATTCGGCCGAGCCGCTGGACGGCCCGCGCGTCAAGGAGCTGAAGGAGCTCGCCGCGGACCTGGGCATCTGGTTGGTGCCGGGCAGCGTCTGCGAGCGCGGCCCGGAAGGCCAGCTGTTCAACACCCAGCTGGTCCTCTCGCCGGAGGGGGAGCTGGCCGGCTACTACCGGAAGATCTTCCCCTGGCGCCCGTTCGAGCCGTACGACCCCGGCGACCGGTTCACCACCGTGGACCTGGCCGGGATCGGCCGGGTGGGCCTGAACATCTGCTACGACGCCTGGTACCCGGAGGTGTCCCGCCAGCTTGCGTGGATGGGCGCCGAGGTGATCCTCAACGTAGTCAAGACCACCACCCCGGACCGCCGGCAGGAGCTGGTGCTGGCCAAGGCGAACGCCATCGTGAACCAGGTGTTTGTAGTCAGCGTCAACTGCGCCGGCCCCACCGGCATGGGCCACAGCATCATCGTCGACCCCGAGGGCAACACCATTACGGAAGCCGCCGACGACGCCCCGGTGCTGCTGACAGCGGACCTGGACCTGGCCGCCGTCGGGCACGTCCGCACCCACGGGACGGAGAACCTCAACCGTCCCTGGTCCCAGTTCCGGGACGGCGAGGCCGCCGTCGAACTTCCCGTCTACCAGGGGCGGATCAATCCGCTGACCTGGACGCCCCCCACTTTCAATGCCTAAGGAAACCCACGTGACCACTCCAACCCTGACCCGCACGCTGAAGCTGCCGTCGCTGGTGCTGTTCGGCCTGGCGTACCTGACCCCGCTGATCGTCCTGGCCATCTTCGGCCTCATCGCCGAGACCACGGGCGGGGCGGCGCCGTCGGCCTACCTCGTGGCGATGGTGGCCATGCTGTTCACCGCGCACAGCTACGGCCGCATGGCCATTGCCTACCCGGTGGCCGGTTCCGCCTACACGTACGTGCGCAAGTCCATCGATTCCCGGGTGGGCTTCCTGGTGGGCTGGGCGATCCTGCTGGACTACCTGTTCCTGCCCATGGTGATCTGGCTGATCGGGAGCTCGTACCTGAACGCGCAGTTCCCGGGCGTGCCCATGTGGCTGTGGATCGTGGGCTTCATCCTCATCACCACGGTCCTGAACATCCTGGGCATCAAGGTGGCGGACAAGGCCAACTACCTGCTGATGGCGTTCCAGATTCTGGTGATCGTGATCTTCGTGGCGCTGGCCGTCGGCAGCGTGGTGTCCGCCTCCGGCGCTGGCGGCCTGGTGAGCACGGAGCCGTTCGTCAACGGCACGTCCAGCTTCGCCACCATCTCCGCCGGCGCGGCCATCGCGGCGTACTCGTTCCTGGGGTTCGACGCCGTCACCACCCTCACCGAGGAAACCGTGGACCCGCGCCGGAACGTGCCCCGGGCCATCATGCTTATCGCGCTGATCGGCGGCGGCATCTTCGTGGCGGTCTCCTACGTCACGCAGCTGGTGCACCCGGGCGGCGTGTTCGAGGACTCGGCCTCCGCGGCGAGCGCCATCGCGCTGCAGATCGGCGGGCAGGTCTTCGGCTCGGTGTTCCTCGCCGGGCTGGTGGTGGCGCAGTTCGCCTCCGGACTTGCCGCGCAGGCCAGCGCCTCCCGCCTGGTCTACGCCATGGGCCGCGACTCGGTGCTGCCCAAGGCCATCTTTGGCCGGCTGAACGCGAAGTTCCACACCCCCGTGGTGAACCTGGTGGTCACCGGCGTCGTGGGCCTGATCGCGATCTTCCTGGACGTGGCGACGTCGACGTCGTTCATCAACTTCGGTGCCTTCACCGCCTTCACGCTGGTGAACGTGTCCGTGGTGTTCCACTACGTGCGCCGGCGCCGGGCGGGGGAGCAGCTGAACGTTGTTTCATACGTCGTGGTTCCTGCTGTGGGCGCCATCGTCTGCGCGTACCTGCTCTCCCAGCTGGACAGCAACGCGATTACGCTGGGACTGTCGTGGCTGGCGCTGGGCATCGTGGTGCTCGCCCTGATCACGCGCGGCTTCCGCGCGGCGCCGCCGGAAATGACGACGACGGAGAAGGCCACCGTGGAGGCCGCCGCCTAGGGTTTTTCGGGAACTTTCGGGAGGAAACTGAGGTGAGAATAGCGCTCGGGCAGCTGGAGTCCGGAACGGACATTGCGGCGAACCTGGCCGCGATCGACCGGTTCGCCGCGTCCGCCGCCGCCGACGGCGCCGCGCTGGTCGCCTTCCCGGAGTACGCCACGTACGAGAAGAAGATCGTGGACGCCTCGTTCCCGGCGGCGGCCGAGCCGCTGGACGGCCCCGTCTGCCGGGAACTCGCGGCCACCGCGGCCCGCCACGGCATCACGCTGGTGGCGGGCGTGGTGGAAACGTCCGATGAGGAGGGCCGGGCGTACAACACGCTGGTGGCGTTCGGGCCTTCCGGTGAGCGGCTGGCCGTGTACCGGAAGATCCACCTTTTCGACGCACAGGGCTTTGGGGAGTCGACTTTTATCAAGCCGGGGCCGTCCACCGAGCCTGTGGTGTTCGAGGCCGGGGGAGCGGTGTTCGGCCTGATGACCTGCTACGACCTGCGGTTCCCGGAGCTGGCCAGGTCCCTGGCCGACGCCGGTGCCCAGGTGCTGCTGGTCTGCTCGTCCTGGGTGCCGGGCACGCACAAGACGGAGCAGTGGCTTTCTTTGAACGCGGCGCGTGCGATCGAGAACAGCGTGTACGTGGCCGGCGTCTGCCAGGCCCCGCCGGTGTCCGTTGGCCGGAGCCTGCTGGTGGACCCGATGGGGTACGTTGAGGCCGACCTCGGGCTGGAGCCGGGGGTTCGGGCCGTGGAGGTTTCGCTCTCTACCGTGGCGCGGGTGCGGGAGCAGTTCCCGATGTTCCGGCAGCGGCGGCTGTAGTTCGTTTACGCCTCGTCAGAAATCAGAGGCACCAAGGGTTTTACCCCTAACGAGTCGAAGGACGTTGTTGGAGGACTCGCTGAGAAGAACATCGTGCGTGGATACAAGAGCATTCGCTAAGATCGGCTAATGATTGATGAACTTGAAGTAATTCCAGACCTGCCGGACGACATCAAGAACGACCCCAAAGCCCTGTACGACATGCTTGGCGCGGTTGTCTATAACCTTCAGAACCACTTCCTGAAGTTCCCCTCAAAGGATCTGAAGAACCAGTACACACTCCAGATGCACTTGGGAGATGACCAGTCGGTGGTTTTCGCCGCCAAGGTAGTTCCGGAGTGGGGGCCTGAAGGCGACAAAGTCGAATAAGCAGTCTCGACGCAGTAACTGAATACATACAAGCCCTTTGGTGCCCATGACCAGAGGGCCTTTTCATGCCAAATGGCCCTCAGTCTTTACCGGCAACGCTGCTCCGACTTACATGGGCTTCAACCTGGTTCCACGCAGCCTATTTTCAAGTTCCCTCAAGGCATCTGTTTTGTCTCCTGACGGGTGCTTTTGTGGGATATAAGTAAAAACATGTCGGAAGAAACCCTGAAATTCATTCTCACGCTACTTGGCGGAGCCACCTTTGGTGCAATCATTGCTGGCCTCTTTGCAGTCTTCAATGCTTGGAGGATGAGTGTCAGGGAGACGCAGAAGTGGCACCGCGAACAGAAGATGGACGCCTACGTCAACTTCCTTGAAGACGTGCAGAGGTTCATTCATGCCTTCGCCCGGTTCCATAGCCTGGGACCTGTGATCCTCAAGGACGCTAAGGAAGCCGGTAAGACCATACGCAATGAAAAGCTACTCGTCGTCGCTTCTGCTGAAGTTCGTCAGGCACAACGTGAGCTCGGACTCGCCGTAGTCCGCGCCCGAGAGTACCTGGATAGGTTTTCAACCACTGACGTGCGCGATGAACCGAGGCTCACCCACCTCAGCACGGAGATGGCCAAGAAACGTGACGCATTCCTCGTCGCCATCCAAAACGACCTGAAGCTGCCCGTCGGCCAAGCACTGAGTACGACCGAGTAGCTGATAGTACTTTCGGAACGATTTTTCTGCTGGCGGGCAGGGGTAGCGTACACAACTTGGTCACCGTGTCGTGAGCTGAATTTGCGTGGAGCGTGCACTTCCCCGGCAACCCGCTGAACCATCTCGTGGAGCTGTGCACCCCAACCCCGCATTCCGCTCGTTTCGTGGGCGCCGCTGTCCGGCCTCCCACCCACATGCCAACCTCAGCATCGATGTTAGCGGTACGGACCCGAACCCCCTGCGGGCACCTTCACCGGAATGCCACGGGTCCAGCAACGCATGGCTGAGAAACCTCGTGGTCCTGAATGCTTGGTCATTGGACCACCACAACCGCAGAAGACCGCTGGCTGAAGCCGCAAACGAGATGCGGGACTTTGGCCTTGCTCTCGCACTTCTGTATTTGCTGGTCGGCCTGGGGCCAGCTCGCGCGCCCCAAGCGTAGACGGCAAGATTCGGCACCGACTTCACTTTGCGGAAGACTGTTGCCGTGAGCAACTCTCCCCGAAACGGCAGCCAGACGCGCCAGCGCACCGGCCTTGCCGTCGCCGGCCTCAGCCTGGGCACGGCGCTCAACCCGCTGAACTCGTCGATGATCGCCGTCGCACTTGTAGTGCTGCGCGAGGACTTCCGGCTCGACGTCGCCACGGTGACCTGGGTGATCACCGCCTTCTACATCACCTCGGCCGCTGGCCAGCCGCTGATGGGACGGCTGGCCGACAGGTTCGGCCCGCGGAAGCTCTTCATGCTTGGCATGGGGCTGGTGGCCGTTTCGTGCGCGCTGGCGCCGTTCTCGCCCAACTTTGTGTTCGTCTGCATCGCCCGCGCGCTCATGGCGCTGGGCACGGCGACGGCGTACCCCAGCGCGGTCGTCATGGTCGGCGCCCTGGCGAGGCTTGCCGACACGACCTCCACAAGGCCGCTCGGCCGCATCCAGATGGCCAACACGTCCGGTGCGGCCGTCGGTCCGGTGGTGGGCGGGCTGCTGGTGAGCCTGGTCGGTTGGCAAGCTCTGTTCCTGATCAACGTTCCGCTCGCGCTGGCCGCGCTGCTTATCGTCCGGAAGGTCGCCCCACCAGACGAGCGCAGGGAGCAGGGCAGTATCGCCACCCTGCTGCGCGACTCGGACATCCCCGGCATCCTCGCCTTCACCGGCGGCCTGGTGCTGCTGCTCATGGGCTTGCTGAACGCGCTGCCCGGATATCGCTGGTGGCTGCTCAGCGGGGCCATGGTCCTGGCAGTCCTGTTTGCCTGGCGGGAACTGCGCTTCGACCGGCCGTTCCTGGACCTGCGGCTGCTCGGCCGGAACCGTCCACTGCTGCTGGTGTACCTGGGCTTCACCGTGTTCAGCGGCGTCTACTACTTCGCCTTCTTCGGGCTGCCGCAGCTGCTGCAGGAGGCCGGCGGCTACAACCCCGGGGTGGTCGGTGCGCTGATGCTGCCGCTGGCAGCCATGTCGGTCGTCGTTACCCCGCTCGCCGTCCGGGCGATCGACCGATTCGGCGTACGGCGAGTGCTGCTGGCCGGCGTCGTCCTTCTTGCCATTGCGGCAGCGGCACTCTGGCTCCTGACCGCGTCGTTCTTCCCCCCACTGGTGTTGCTGCTGACAGCCCTGATGGGCGTGCCGTACGGGTCGGTCAGCCTCGCCTCCAATCAGGGGCTGTACGTCTCCGCCGCTCCCGAGGACAGGGGAGTGGCCGCCGGGATTTTCCAGACCTGCCGGTACGTCGGCGCTATCAGTGCCACGGTGATGATCGGCATCTTCTACGGCACCGGCGTGAACCAGGAGAACTGGGGCAGGGTGGTGCTGGTGATGCTGGTGCTGAGCGCGGTGACGTTCGTGGTGTCTCTGCTGTGGAGGGAGCGGAAGGCGGCGTAAAGACGACGGCGGCGGCTGTCGCGCGCACGCAGCTCACCTGCGGCCCGCTGGCCTACTCCGAACGTTAAGCACTGGATTCCCTTTGCGACGGGCATTCTCAAGATTGGCTCAAGACTGAATCAGCGTTAGCCCAAGATCAGCGCACTTTCCGTTTCCCCGGCATACCGAGAAATAGGCTTTTCGGTAGCAAGATTTTGGCTTTAGACAAAGGGCCCGGCTATTCGCCGGGCCCTTATTTAATGGGGAAAACATGTCGCGGTATGGAATGCCTTTGGGCGCGTTAGGGTCGGGCGCGGGGCCGGCCCCGAGAACGCCTAAAAAGCCGCGCGTCTCCACCTGGATTGTCGGGGGCCTCACTGCGCTGTTCATGATCATGGGGGCGTTCAGCGGTGGCCTCGGAGGCGCGCTGGTCTTCCTCGCCATCACGGCCGCCCTTACTGGTCTATATGTCTTAGTGACTGGCCGCCGTTCGTGGGCCTGGCTTCCGGCCAAGCGGAAGGCGGGGGCTATCGCCGTCGCCGTTTCCTTTGCCCTGTTTATCGGCGGTGCTGCCGCGTTGCCGCGGGCCGTCACGACCGATCCTCAAGCCGCGTCATCGGCGGGCACAACATCGCCAGCCGACGCGAGCGCAACTGCCAAAGCGACGCCGACGCCGTCGTCCGCCCCGACCGCACAGACGACGGGCGCTCCTCTGGATCCTGACAGCCCCGATGTCATGGCGCAGGGCGCCGGCGTAGTGGCGGCCAAGTCGCAGCCTGCCTACGCCACGAAGGCGGTTGACCTGCTGGCCACCCTTCCCGTCAAGGGCCGCGCGCCCAAGACGGGCTATGCCCGGGCGCTGTTCGGGCAGGCGTGGGCCGACGTTGACCGCAACGGTTGCGACACACGTAATGACATCCTCAAGCGCGACCTCACGGGCATCAGCTACACCAACAGCGTGGCCTGTAAGGTGCGGTCCGGGACACTGGCGGACCCTTACACCGGCACCATCATCAACTTCCTGCGGGGGAGCGCCACCAGCAGCGCCGTGCAGATCGACCACGTTGTTGCCCTCAGCGACGCCTGGCAGAAGGGCGCACAGCAGCTGACCGCGGAACAACGGACGGCGTTCGCCAATGACCCGTTGAATCTCCAGTCGACGGACGGCCCCACCAACATGCAAAAGGGCGACGGCGACGCCGCTACCTGGCTGCCGCCGAACAAGGGCTTTCGGTGCGAATACGTTGCCCGGCAGATTTCGGTGAAGGCGACGTACAGCCTCTGGGTCACCCAGGCGGAACACGACGCGATGGCGCGGATCCTGGCCAACTGTTCGGGGCAACTGACGCCAACAAACGAGAAGGCACCAGCGGTGGCGGCACCCGCACCTGCCCCTGCTGCCACGCAACCCGCACCCGTCGTGGCAGCGCCTGCCCCGGCAGCGCCGGCTCCGGCTGCCGCTGCGCCGGCCCCGGTTCCTGTTGCTCCGGCACCTGTGGTGCCTGCACCCGTTCCCGGTGTGCCGGCACCGGCAACTGCCTACTACGCCAACTGCGCGGCGGCGAAGGCCGCAGGTGCCGCGCCGCTGTACGTCGGGTCACCGGGCTACCGGCCAGCGCTGGATCGCGACTCCGACGGTGTTGCCTGTGAACGCTAGACCAAATTCCATCACTCCACCAATTTCAATTTTCCGAGGGGGAAAAAATGAAAAAGACAATCACACTACTGGTGCTGGCAGGCCTCATGCTGACTGGATGCGGTAGCCCGCAGACGGACAAGCAGGCGGCAGCCCAGCCTACAGAAACTGCAACGGCCACCGCCACGGCCACTCCAGAGACGGTCACTGTTCCAGGAGTGGTGAGCCTGACTCTTGCTGAAGCCACGGATCAACTCGAAGCTCTCGGATTCGAGGTCGACGCCGTGGATATCGTCGACGGCAAGACGATCGTCCTGAAGAAGAACTGGCAGGTGATGTCGCAGGACGCCGCGGAAGGTGCGCAGGAGGCAAAGGGGGCCACCGTTCACCTCAGCGTCAAGTCCCTGGAAAAGCTGGCGGCGGAAAAGGCGGCCGCAGACAAGGCCGCGGCTGACAAAGCTGCGGCGGTGAAGGCGGCAGCGGTGAAGGCGGCTGCAGCAAAGAAGGCTGCTGCAGATAAGGCGGCCGCTGACAAAGCTGCCGCAGCGAAGGCCGCGGCGGACAAAGCTGCGGCAGATAAGGCAGCAGCAGATCAGGCTGCCGCCGAGAAGCTGGCCGAACAGCAGGCGGCCGTACAGCCGGCGCCCGTCGTACCTGCCGCGCCGGCGGCTGCCTACTACGCCAACTGCGCTGCCGCCCGGGCCGCAGGCGCCGCGCCGCTGTATGCCGGGCAGGCTGGCTACAGGGCAGGTCTTGACCGCGACCACGACGGGGTGGCCTGCGAGTAGCAGTCGTCGCTGACGTCAAAGCCGTGGATACCCTCGTTTTCGGGGGTATCCACGGCTTTTGACGTTTGCCTGCCGTGGGCTTTTTACATGGGTGAGCGCACGACTACGCCGCCGCCACCGGCGCGCTGAGCCTGCCGTCCCGCATCGTGGCCACCGCGTCGGTGATCGGCACGAACTCCGTGTCGTGAGTGACCATCACCGTCGCCACCCGGAATTCGTCCGTGACCCTGCGCAGCAGCCGGACGATCGAGGCGCTGCGTTCGTGGTCCAGGGCCGCCGTCGGCTCATCCACCAGCAGCACGCTCGGATCGCCCATCAGGGCCCGCGCGATGTTCACGCGCTGGCGCTGGCCGCCGGACAGCTGGTGCGGGCGCTTGTCCGCGTCCGCGCCGAGCCCGACCAAATCGAGCAGGTCCGCGGCTTTCTGCCGGGCGGCCTTGAGCGGCTTCCGGCGCAGGTGGTCGCCGATGATGAGCTGCTCGGCGGCGGTCAGCGACGCGAGCAGGTTGGGCTGCTGGAAGATGATGCCCACCGTGTCGCGGCGCAGCGCCGTGAGTTCCCGGTCGGAGAGGCCGGTAATGTCGGCGCCTCCGATCGCCACCAGTCCGGCCGTGGGGCGGGTCAGCGTTGCTGCAACAGCCAGCAGGCTCGACTTGCCGGAGCCCGACGGACCCACGAGCGAGACCATCTGCCCGGCCCGCACCGCAAGGCTGACGCCGTCGAGGGCTTTCACCGTGCCGTCGCCGTCGGGGTACTCGAGCGTGACATTGGCCAGGTTCAGGGGGACGGGCCGGGAGGCGGAAGGTACGACGGCGGAGGCCGGGGAGGCAGGCGACGTGAAGGACATGCTGTTGGTTCCTTTGTGGAGTGTTGGGAGAGTCAAGGATGTTAGTTGCCGCCGAGGGCGATCAGTGCGTCCACCTTGGTGACGCGCCGGACGGCCAGTGCGGCCCCGGCCAGGCCCAGGGCGATGACCCCGAGTACCGGGAGCAGTGTGGTGGCGGGCGTCAGCAGGAACGGCGCGGCTTTAGCAGCGAAGGAACCGCCCAGGATGCCGAGCGCGCCGCCGGTGCCGGCCCCGGCCAGCAGGACAATGGCCGCCTGCGTGAGGGCGTCGCGCAGGACGTAGGATCCGGAGCCGCCCAGGGCCTTCAGGACCGCGACGTCGCGGGTGCGCTGTACCGTCCACACGGTCAGGAAGGCCACGATGACCAGCGCGGAGATGCCGTAGAGGAAGGCCTGCATCAGCATCAGCGAGCCGTTCTCGCTCTTGAAGGAGCCCAGCGCCTGGAAGGAGCCGGTGCGGGACGCGCAGACAGTGCGGGCGGCGGTGTTCGCCGCGGACTCGTCAACGCTGCTGCCGTCCCGGTAAGTGACGGCGAGGATGGTGCCCAGCTGCCGCGGGTCGGTGAGGTGGGCCAGCCGGGCCCAGTCCGGAAGGGCGGTCCACACCACGCTGGTGTGCGAGTACCACTGGTCCTCCACCACGGCGCTGACGGTCAGGTCGGTGCCGCCGACGCTGGCCGTGTCGCCCGCAGTGAGCGAGAGGTCCCGGGCCACGGTGCTGCCGATCACCGCGGTGCCGGGCTCGACGGCGGCCGGCGCCAGCCCGCCGTCGGGCGCCACACCGAACACCGCGACGTTCGCGGTGCCGCCCGTGGCGGAGCCGGGACTGCCGGCCTGCAGGCGGGCCTGGCTGATTCCGACGGCCTCGGCGGCGTCCACGCCGGGGATGCGCCTCCACGCGTCCAGTTGTGCGACGCTCACCGCGCTCTCGGTGTAGGACGCCTTGGGCTCGCCGGCGCCGGGGGCGCCGAAGACGATGGTGTCCGCCGGCCGGGATCCGCCGGTGCCGGTGCCCAGCTTGGCGATGGCCGACGTCGACTGGTCACCAAGCCCGGCCGTGAGTCCGGAGAGCATGACTAGGAGCAGCGTGATCAGGGCGACAATGCCGGCCATGAGGGCGAAGCGGCCCTTGGCAAAGCGGATGTCGCGGAGGGCAAGAAACACAGTGGCACTTCTTTCGGTTGATGGGGGCAGCGGGATCGGTTGCTGTCTCCACTCTCCGGTGTGGGCCTGCCGCCAACATGGGGGAGAAGGATGATCCGCGCGGGACGGGCGGTTGATTCCGGAGTCAACCGATCGGTTGATCCGGGCGGGAAATCCACGGCATATGCTGAAACAATGTCTGCTCCGCCGTCCGGGACCGCGATCCTGCTCTTCCTGCGGGTCACCCTTCATGTCGGCTTCGCCGTCCTGCTCGGCGTGGCCACGCTGGGGCTGCTGACTGGCGGCGGTGTTAACGGCAGCCGGTACGGCTGGGCGGCGCTCGCCGCGGTGCTGGCGGGTGCTTACCTGGCCGGAACGCTGGTGGAGAAGCGCTTCGCCGCGGGCAAGTCCGGCTTCGACCCGCGGCGGTACGCGGTGCTGTGGCTGGGAACCGTCACGGTGCTGTGGGTGATGCTGCTGGCCGGCAGCGCGGACTTCTCCTGGCTGGCCTTCCCGCTCTTCTTCCTCCACCTGCACGTCCTGCCGCGGCCCGTTGCCCTGGTGAACATCGCACTGCTGACGGCGGCGGTGATCGCCTCGCAGTGGGCGGCCGGCGGGGAGCCCGTTCCGCACGTCGCCCTGGTGCTGGGGCCGCTGGTGGGCGCGGCCTTCTCGGTGGTGACGGGGCTGGCGTACCGGGCGCTGTACCGGGACGCGGAGAACCAGCGCCGCGCGGCCGATGAGCTGCGCCGCACCCGCGCGGATCTGGCCAGATCCCAGCACGACGCCGGTGTGCTGGCCGAGCGGGAACGGCTCGCCCGGGAGATCCATGACACCCTCGCCCAGGGGCTGTCCAGCATCCTGCTGGTGGCCCGCGCTGCGGAGAAGTCGCTGCGCGACGGGGATTCGGCCGCCGCAGGGGAGCGGCTGGCGCTGGTGCAGCAGACCGCCGCGGAAAACCTGGCGGAGGCGCGGCATTTTGTCCGCGGCCTGGCTTCCCCGCAGCTGAAGGAATCGTCGCTGGTGGACGCGCTGCGCCGGCTCTGCGACGAAACGGAGGCGCTCGCCGCCGCCCGTGGATCCGGTCTGCGGTGCCGGCTGGAGGTGGAGGGCGGCCCGGCTGAGCTGCCGCAGCCGTATACGGTGGCGCTGCTGCGGGCCGCGCAGGCGAGCCTGGCCAACGTGCGGGAGCACGCCCATGCGGGCACGGCCGTGGTGACCCTGGCGTACCTGGGCAACGAGGTGACGCTGGATATCTTCGACGACGGCGTTGGCTTCGACCCGGCGGCTCCTCGACCGGAGGGGCGCGGGTTCGGGCTGCGCTCGCTGCGGGAACGCGTGGCGATGCTGGGCGGCTCGCTGGACCTGGAGTCCGCGCCCGGCGAGGGAACAGTGGTGGCGGTCCGGCTGCCGCTCGAAGCCTCGGAGAATCAGGCGTGACAGAGGACATCCGGGTGCTGCTGGTGGACGACCACCCCGTGGTCCGCGCGGGCCTGCGGGCGATGCTCACCGAGTTTGACGGGATCTCCGTGGCGGCCGAAGCGGCCCACGGGGAGGCGGCGCTGCAGGAGTTGGCCCGGCTGGCCGCCCACGGCGGGCGGGTGGACGTGGTGCTCATGGACCTGCAGATGGGCGCCGGCATGGACGGCGTGACGGCGACGTCAAGGATCCGGCTGCTGGACAACGCGCCGCCGGTGCTCATCCTGACCACCTACGACACCGACGCCGACATCCTCGCAGCCGTCGAAGCCGGCGCCAGCGGCTACATGCTCAAGGACGCGCCGCCGGAGCAGATCCGGCAGGCGGTGCTCGCCGCCGCGGCCGGGCAGACTGCGCTCGCCCCGAGGGTGGCCGCACTGCTCATGGGACGGATCAGCAGCCCTGCCCCCGCGCTCACACCGCGGGAGGTCCAGCTGCTGGAGCGGCTGGCCACTGGCCTGTCCAACCGCGCCATCGCCAAGGAGATGTTTATTTCCGAGGCCACGGTGAAGACCCACCTGGTGCACATCTACGAGAAGCTCGGCGTGGACAACCGCACGGCGGCCATCGCCGTGGCGACTGAACGGCGGATCATCCGGGGGCGGGGTTCGCGGTGACCGGTAAGCCCGCCGGCCGGGACTATGTTTCCTCGGCGCGGGGCAGGCGGTCGAACCCGGCGTGAAGGTCCCGGACAATGACCGTTGCGTCGCCCAGGAGCCTCGCCTTGGCGTGGAGCTGTGCAACGAGCTCCTCGGTCGGGGTTCCAAACACTTCGATGGACCGCATCTTGAGGAGCGGGGCAATGGGCGCGAATTTTGGCCCCGCCACCTGCATGTGGAACTCCAGTGACGCTACGTCCGGGTGGAAGTGCAGGACGCTCATCGTGGAACCGTCTGCGGAGAAATAGGCGCGGTAGGCGAGGATCCGGGGCTCATTCAACTTCACGAACTCGGCCAGCTCGGCCATGGCCGTTTTGAGTTCCTCAAGCTTTCCGGCCTGGACCTCGGAGGTGTCCAGGTAGGCGATGAAGTCATCCATGCCGGGCAGCTTTAGTGCCCCAGGCGCCGGATGCGGGCCAGCCGTACCAGCCGCCTGAACGCAAGGATGAAGACCAGTTCGATCAGTACCATCAGCCCGAGCATCAGCCAATGCCCTTGGGCGATGAATACGATGGCACCGGTGAGGACCAGCACGGTTCCAAGGGCCAAGGCATACACAGCGAACCCGAGGGCCACCTTGGCACTGCGCACGCCGGTGCGGAAGCCAAAGCCCTGCGGCTGTCCGCCGGGCAGTCCCTGGACGCGGTCGGGCCCTGCGGGCGGGAGCCGGTCGAACTCCTGCCACAGATCCTCGTGGTGATCCCGGTCGGTCATGCTTCCATTATCCCGCGCCGTGGGTGGCAGACGGGTACGGAAAAATCAGCGCCACCAAGCACCACTATGACGCAGTTCGGGTACGCGCGGGGTCCGGCAGTTAGGCTGTTCGCTGACGCCATTTTCAACCGACATGGCATAGGGGCGGCCGTCCGGCAGGGACGGAAGACTGGGCGGCGTGGATGGCTGCTGCCCTGTCCGGATTGGGGGAGTTTCTTCGTGCCGTTGAATGATCTGCCCGGTGCCTGTCCGCCGCGGAGGGGAATCATCATGGCCTTGGGTGCAGCGATGGTTTTGAATGGCTGTGTGTCACGGGATGCCGGGCAGGGCGTCAAGCCTGGTCCGGCTCCATCTGGGGCAGACCCTACAGTTCCTGCGCAGCCATCGATACCGGGCCCAAGGCTATCCGTTCCGGCCGTAAGCCTCCGTCCGGACCGGGCACACGTGGTGACGGCTTTCGCCGGACGGGCTCCCCGGGTTTGGGGTCTTGAGCCGCCGGGCGTTGCGCTCATGCTTCCTCCAGGGACCCAGGCGGTGGCGCTGACCTTCGATTGTTGCGGAGGGCCCGGCGGAAGCGGTTTCGACCGGTCATTGCTTACCGCGCTGGAAGCCAACAAGGTTTCCGCCACATTTTTCTTGAACGCGCGCTGGGTGCGCTCCAACCGGTCACTGACACGGGAGCTGGCCGCAAACCCCCTGTTCGAGATCGCCAACCACGGCACCACCCACCGTCCGCTGTCGGTCACCGGGCGAGCGGCCTATGGCATCACCGGAACGGCGGACGCGCGCCAGGTGTATGACGAGATTATGGGAGCCCAGGCTGAGCTGTCCGCGGTCACGGGCCGGCCACCGCGGTTCTTCCGCTCCGGAACGGCCCACTATGATGACGTCGCCGTCGAAATCTGCCGCGCACTGGGCCTGGTGCCGGTGAACTTCATTGTCAACGGCGACGCCGGCGCGACCTACCCCTCGGCCGTCGTGAGGGATGGGCTTCTCTCCGCCCGTCAGGGCAGCATCATCATCGCCCATGCAAACCGGCCAGAGGCCTGCACTGGCGCCGGCGTGGCGGCCGCCCTGCCGCTCATGAAGCAGCGGGGCGCTCGGTTCATCCGGCTCTCGGACGCCCCGCCGCCGTGACCGGAACCGGGCGGCTGGGGGAACGCACGACGGCGGCTGCCCGGGCCATGTGAGTCGGCTGCGGTTTTCATTGTTGTGCCAGTAGGGCAGTGGGAAGATGGTCGGAGAGTTGGGCACTGAATTGGGGGTGCCGGCAGAGCGGCGGCGCGTGTCCAGTCCAAGAGGCAGGGACGGTGACCGAGCCATGACAGAGCACCCTTTGAAGCAGCGGCGGCTGCGCGTGTCCGACGTCAACGTCGTCAACCACCGCACGCTGCGGAAGGCGCTCGGCGGGACCATCGTGGGAAACACCATGGAGTGGTACGACGTCGGCGTGTTCGGCTACCTGATCACCACCATGGGCCCGGTGTTCCTGCCCGAAGCGGACAGGGCGGTGCAGAACCTGTTCCTGCTGGGAACCTTCGGCGCCACGTTCATCGCCCGTCCCCTGGGCGGCATCTTCTTCGGCTGGCTGGGCGACAAGATCGGCCGCCAGAAAGTGCTGGCCATGACCCTGTTGATCATGGCCGCGGCGACGTTCGTCGTCGGCCTGCTTCCCGGCTACGCGGTGCTGGGGATCTGGGCGGCGGTGCTGCTGGTGGTCACCAAGCTGATCCAGGGCTTTTCCACCGGCGGCGAGTACTCCGGCGCCACCACGTTTGTGTGCGAGCATTCGCCTGACCACCGCCGCGGGTTCTTCGTCAGCTTCCTGGATATGGGCAGCTACCTCGGCTTCGCACTGGGTGCCGGGATGGTGTCCGCCCTGCAGCTGATCCTGGGCCAGGGGCAGATGGAGGCGTGGGGCTGGCGCATCCCGTTCCTCATCGCCGGCCCGCTCGGCGCCGTCGCCATTTACTTCCGCATGAAGATCGAGGAGTCGCCCGCCTTCAAGGCCACCCAGGAGGCCGAAGCCGTAGCCGCCGCCCACCACGAGACTGGAGATGAACTCCGCCCCGTTGGACCGGTGGGAATCTTCAAGGACCACTGGCGCCACATCGTGCTGGCTATGATCCTCGTGGCGGCCGGCAACACTGTGGGCTACGCGCTGACGTCCTACATGCCGACGTACCTGACCACCAACAAGGGCTACGACGAGATCCACGGGACGCTGCTGACCGTTCCGGTGCTGGTGGTCATGTCCCTCTGCATCCCGCTGACGGGACGCCTCTCGGACAGGATCGGGCGCCGCCCGGTGCTCTGGATCGGGGCCATCAGCACGGTGGTTTTGGCGCTCCCCGCGTTCCTGCTGATCGCCGTCGGCACAGTTCCCGCCACTCTCGCCGGCCTGGCGATGATCGCGTTTCCGGTGGCGTTCTTCGTTGCCATACTCGCGTCTGCGCTGCCGGCACTTTTCCCCACGGCGCACCGCTATTCTGCGATGGGCATCGCCTACAACTTCGCCGTCGCGATCTTCGGCGGCACCGCCCCGTTCATCATCGCCGCGCTCATTCAAGTAACAGGCAACGACCTGATGCCGGCGTTCTACCTCATGTTGACGTCGGCCATTGCAGCGGTTGCCATCTACTTCCTGCCGGAATCCGCCAAGCGGCACCTGCCGGGGTCGATGCCCAGCGTGGACTCCGAAGCAGCCGCCCGCGAGTTGGTGGCGACGCAGGACCACAACCCGTTGCTGGAGATGGACACTCTCCCGTTCGACAGCAGTTACGAGGAGGCGCAGGCGGCGCATGGGGACCGCCCGAACCGGCCGACGGTGATGTGAAAAAGGCGGATGATCCGTCCCGATTCGGCCACAGCAACTGAGCGTTGACTACGATCGCCATAGGCCTACCATGAGGCGCATCAGGACATTTCAAGGAGGAGATGTGTGATGTCACGCGCTGAAGTAGAGCAGCTCGACGACCGCGGCATGGCGGCCTGGGACCAGCACGACACGGCGGCGTTCGCCGGCCTGCTGGCCGATGATTTCACCTTTGAGGACGTCATGGCGCCTGCGCCCTTCCGCACGCGGGAAGAGGTTCAGGCCTACATGAACGCATGGTTCGAGGCGTTTCCGGACATGCACGCCAGAACCACCAGAAGGGTGGTCAGCGACGACGAGGTGGCGGCCGAAATAGAATTCACCGGAACCAACACCGGGCCGCTGCATATGGGAGACAAGGAGATTCCGGCGACGGGCAAGTCGGTGACCGGGACGGGGACTTACTTCGCGTCCGTCCGGGACGGGAAGATCGTCTCCTTCCGCGCCCATCCGGACGTCGCCTCAATGATGGGGCAACTTGGGCTGATGCCCGGGATGTGAACTGGGAAGGCAGGAGCAGAGCAGGAAAAAGGAGGCCGGCATTCCGGCCTCCTTTTTCTACTGGCTCACACCACCGCACTCTTTGCGGGCGGCAGGCCCGCCAGCCCGCCCGCGTAAGGACAAAGGCCGATGGCGACCGGCAGCGCCGCTGCGACGGGCGCTGCGCGCGCCAACCCGACGTAGTTTTGACCTGCGCATACACTTCCAACATGCGCGTTTTCGATACTTCTTTTGACTACAAGGCTGACAAGCCTGCGAAGAGCAGGCCCGACGCCGACAGGGACAGTCCGACACTCCGGTCGGACCATGAATTGCTGTGGACCAAGAAGCTTAACTCCGGCGTCCTATTTGCCCCGGCCGCGCCGCCGGCTCGCCGGGACGGCTACCTCATCTTCACTGACGCCTCCGGGGCGAGGCACTGGTACGGCAGCGACGCCATCACCCACTCCTACACGGGCTGGCTACGTCCAAAGTCACTTACCGAGGCCACCGCCTCGCTGAACGAGGAGCAGCGGTCCCGCTACGTAAACCCGCCGTACACCATTGGCAGTTCTATGATTTGGCCCGTCAGGTCGAAGGACCGACCCACCATGAACCAGGCACGGGTCCGGGGTCGGATCGGTGACCGCATGGACCTCACCCTGGAGTGCATCAGGCGTCACTACGCAGGAGAGCCAGAGAGCCCCCTCGCCAGTGTCATCAACGCCTACGCGGACTTCTTTGCGCTCTTCGACGGCTTCGCGGAGTTCGTGGACTTCTTCCACCTACAAGACCTCGTGACGCCCGACTATAACGGGGTTCGGTTCTACCTGCCGTTCGACAACTTCAAACGCATCGGAACACCGACTACAACCGAAGAGTACGTGACCTATAGGGAGGCCACGCTGGAGTTCATCGCAGGACGGAACCGCCGGATGGCCAAGTGGGTCACGGAGCACCACCCAGAGATTGAGGTTCGCCAGTAGCGCCTTGAGCCGATGGCGTCCTAAATAGGAATCGTGGCGAAGTCTTGCTGCTAGTGCTGCAGCGCCGGCACCGCGGTTTCCGGTTCTGACCAGCCGCGCTCCTTGCGGCCGGCCGGGTAGGCGTGCCGCTTGCCGGCCAGCGTGATGGCAAGGGCGACGACGACCGGCAGGGCCGCAGCGACCGGAACCATGAGCGGGCCGGCCAGGACCAGTGCGGCGGAACCGTAGAGGGCTCCTACGGTGATGCCGAGCTGGATGGTCAGGACTGTGAGGCCGTTGGCGGCATCGCGGTATTCGCCACCGGCGCGGAGGATGGCGGCCTGGTTGAAGATGCCAATTGCGCCGAGGCCTGCACCCCAGACAGTCATGAGCACCATGGCGACCGGGAAGATTCCTCCGCCGAGCGGGAGGAGGAGCATCGCCACGGCGATGGCCGCCGTCGTGATGATGAGCGAGCGGCGGGGGCGGGTGTCCACGGTGATGCCGGCGATCCAGATGCCGATGAGGCCGGAGGCGCCGAGGACGGTGAGGGAGAGGCTGATGGCGTAGTCGGGCAGACCGGCTTCGCGGATGAACGGCGCGATGTAAGTGAAGAGCGCGAAGTGTGCCAGGACCAGCAACGGCCAGGCGATGGCAACCGACTTCACCCCGGGCTGCGCGATGGCCATGCGCATGGAGGGACGGACGGCGTCGGGGCTCCGGCGGACGCCGGGCAGCAGCCAGAGGGCCAGTCCGGTCAGCAGCAGGCCGAAGCCGGCGAGGAAGAGGAAGGCCGCGCGCCAGCCGAAGAAAGTTCCCAGTGCCGTTCCGAGGGGAGCTCCGATGGCCAGGCCGAGGCTGTTGCCGCTGAAGACGATGGCCAGAGCCTTGCCCACCTTATCGGCCGGGACCACGCGGGAGACAAACGGCGCCATGGTGGTCCAGAGCAGGCCGTGCGCCAGGCCGCCGACCAGCCGGGCGCCCATGGCCGCTGCGAAGTTGGGGGCGAGGCCGACGAGCACGTTGCTCAGCGCGAAGGTCAGGACGAGCGAGACGAGCAGCGTCTTCCGCGGAACTCTGGATAGCAGCCGGGCGGCCGGGATCACCGTGACCACGATGACGGCGGCGTAGGCGGCGGCGAGGTAGCCGGCCACGGGCTCGGACACGTCCAGGCCGTCGCTGATCTGGGGCAGCAGGCCGGACGGCAGGAGCTCGGTGGTGATCGCCGTGAAGGCGATGGTGGCGAGGACCAGCATCGCGGCGAGCGGGAAGCGTTTGGGCGCAGGCAAGGGCAGGGCGGAAGACATGGGGGAGTGGATCCATTCAAAGGGGGTGGCGCGGAAAGGGACGTCGCTGGCCCGGAAGTTCCAACCACAAAGTTACCGGACTTATTCATCGTGAGGCAGGGTCTGTCAGACCCTGTCTCGTCGACTACGGGCGAAGACGAATTCGGCACCATCTGTCCGAGTAACAAAAGCGGCCTGGTGAAACTGTTAAAAACGGAAACCCCGTCATGGTGACCATGCCGGGGCGCGTCACACATATGGGGGCGCCTGTCGATGCGACTATATTCTAAGCATGCTTACCAATGGGGTCAGTCCGCTAACAGCACGGTCGGGCCTGAACCGGGGTGAACGTCTGGGTTGTTGCGGTACTTCCCAACAGGACCGCGCGCCTATGGGTAAAGTCACCGCAACGATGTAGGACGGAAACGAACAGGGGCTTTCATTGGCAGGGAATGCAACCTTCCGGCACAGCAACACCGCGCTGCTCTCGGTCAGCAGCGTCGAGGCTCCCAAGATCGTGAGTTCTACGGATTTCGACCGCAGGCTGGCGTCGACCTTGCAGCGGCTGAACTTCCCGCCGGGGCTGCTTGAGCGTGTTGCCGGCGTCACGCACCGCCGCTGGTGGGCGGCCGGGACCTCTTTTGACGATGCGGCCACCGAGGTGGGCGCCAAAGCCCTGGCCGAGGCTGGTGTTGAAGCGTCCGACGTCGGCCTGCTGATCAACACCTCGGTGACGCGGCGGAACCTTGAACCGTCCGTCGCGGTCAAGATCCATCATGGACTTGGCTTGCCGTCGTCTGCCATGAACTTCGACCTGGCCAACGCCTGCCTGGGGTTTGTGAACGGCCTGACCCTGGCTGGCAGCATGATCGACTCGGGGCAGATCAGGTACGCGGTGATCGTCAACGCCGAGGATGCCGAGGCCACCCAGGAGGCCACGCTGGCCCGCCTCCAGCGGCCCGAGACCACGCGGGAGGACTTCAACCGCGAGTTCGCCACACTCACCCTGGGCTCTGGAGCTGCTGCCGCCGTCCTGGGTCCCGCGGACAGGCATCAAGGTGCTCACCGGATCGTCGGCGGGGTGATGCGCGCCGGCACGGAACACCACGGGTTGTGCGTGGGCGGCCTTGACGGCATGACCACCGACACGAGAGGACTGCTCGACGGCGGCCTCCAGCTCGTCGTCGATGCTTGGCATGAAGCCCGGCCGGAGTGGGACTGGGCCGCCATGGACCGTTACGTCACGCACCAGGTGAGCAATGCCTACACCCAGGCGATTATCGACGCCATCAACCTGGACCCCGCGAGGGTGCCCATCACCTTCCCGCACTGGGGCAATGTGGGCCCGGCCTCACTCCCCATGACCCTCGCCGCCGAGGCCCAATCCCTTGTAGCGGGGGACCGGGTCCTGTGCATGGGCGTCGGGTCCGGGCTGAACACCGCCATGCTGGAGATTCTTTGGTAACCCCCAACTGGCCTGGTGTGGACAAGGAATGGGCGCGCACCATTGACGTCGCCTCCACCTCCGACGCCGATGCCCCGGGCACGGTCCGCCGCTGGCACCTGCTGGACAACGGCGCCCAGCTCTCCCGCCTCGGCCTGGTCCCCGCCGGTACCCTGCTGTGCGTGCACGGCAACCCCACCTGGTCGTACCTGTGGCGGACGCTGCTGGCAGCCGGATCGGATCCCGCCCACCCGTGGCGCGTTGTGGCGGTGGACCAACTGGACATGGGCTACTCGGAACGCACCGGCACCTTCCGGCGCCTGGCCGACCGCATCAGCGACCTGGGCGACCTGACCGACGCACTCGGCCTGGCCGGACCGGTGGTGACGGCGGGCCACGACTGGGGCGGCGTCATCAGCCTGGGCTGGGCCCTGGCGCACCCGCAGCACCTCGCCGGGGTGGTGCTGACCAACACGGCCGTCCACCAACCCCCCGGTTCGGCAATCCCGCCGGCCCTGCGGCTTGCCCTGCACCCCGCCATCCACGGCTGGGGAACGACGACGACGGACGCGTTTCTCCGTGTAACGCACTCGCTCGCCCACCCGCCGCTGCCCGCCGACGTCCGCAAGGCCTACATGGCGCCCTACCGCGGAGCCCACCGCCGCACTGGGGTAGGGAACTTTGTCGCGGACATCCCCGTGGACGCCTCCCACCCCAGTTTTTCCGCGCTCACCGGCGTGGCGGAAGGGCTACGCGGGTTGAAGGTCCCGGCGCTGATACTTTGGGGCCCCCGGGATCCGGTTTTTTCGGAACGGTACCTCAAGGACCTCCTTACCCGGCTTCCGCATGCGGATGTGCACCGCTTCGAGGGTGCCGGCCATCTCGTGGCGGAAGACCGGAACATGGCCGCCCCGATTTTCCAATGGCTGGCCGGAAACGTTGCCGCCGACGGCGGATCCCTGGAGGTCGGAGCCCTCACCCCCGGCGGCCACCGGCCGCACCAAGCAGATCCGGAGCAGGCGGAATTCCTGCCCCTGTGGGACCTGCTCGGCAAGCAGGCGGCAGGGCCCGCGGGAGCGGACACCGCCGTCGCGGAAATGGCGCCGGACGGCACGGTGGCCCGCTCACTCAGCTGGCAGCAGCTGGACCGGAAGATCCTGGACCTGGCGGCGGGGCTCCGGGAAGCCGGCGTGGACAGCGGCAGCCGGGTGAGCCTGATGGTTCCGCCGGGTGTGGACCTGACCGTCGCCCTTTACGCCTGCCTCCGGCTGGGCGCCGTGGTGGTGGTGGCCGACGCCGGACTGGGAACCCGGGGCCTCAGCCGCGCCGTGAAAGGCGCCACCCCGGATTTCCTGATCGGAATCGACAGGGCGCTCGCGGCCGCCTCGGTGCTCGGCTGGCCTGGACGTCGGATCAGTGTGCGGGAGCTGCCGGCCGCCCGCCGCCGGATGCTGGGCGTCGAAGCCTCCCTCGACGCGCTGGCGCGTACCGGTGCCGGCCGCGGTTCAACGCAGCCGGGGGACAACGTGGATCCGGATGCCCCGGCCGCCGTGCTCTTCACCTCGGGTTCGACCGGCCCCGCCAAGGGCGTGCTCTATGCCCACCGGCAGCTTGCCGCGATGCGGGACACGGTGGCCGCAACCTTCGAAATCCGTCCGGGTGCACGGCTTGTGGCCGGTTTTGCGCCGTTCGCCCTGCTGGGACCGGCACTCGGAGCGGTGTCGGTGACGCCGGCCATGGACGTCACCGCGCCCCGCACCCTGACCGCGAGCGCGCTCGCCGCAGCCGCCGCGGCGATCGACGCCACGGTGGTCTTCGCCTCGCCGGCCGCGTTGCGCAACGTCCTTGCCACCCGGGATGACCTGGACGAAGCAGGGCGGAAAGCTTTGGCCGTCATCGGATTGCTGCTCTCTGCCGGCGCGCCCGTCCCCGAACCGCTTCTGGCAGAGGTTCAGCGGCTGCTGCCCCGGGCCTCGCTGCATACCCCTTACGGGATGACTGAGGCGCTGCCGGTGACCGACATTAGCCTGGAACAGATCCAGGCCGGGGACGCTCATGCCGCCGCCGGCACTGTAGTGGGAGCAGGCAACGGCGTGTGTGTGGGGTGGCCGGTGCATGGTGCCCTGCTGGCCGTCGTGCCGCTTGCGGCGGATGGCACGGCACCAGGATCCCAGCCCGTGACCGGGCCCGGCGTGACCGGCGAGATCCTGGTCAGCGCGCCGCACGTCAAGGAAGCGTATGACCGGCTCTGGCTGACCCAGCAAGAGAGCGCCAGCCTGCCCGGCTGGCACCGCACCGGGGACGTGGGGCACTTCGACGGCGCCGGCCGGCTGTGGGTGGAGGGGCGCCTGGCCCATGTGGTGACGGCGCCCGGTGCTGTGGTGACGCCTGTGGGCGCGGAGCAGGCCATCGAACGCCTGGAGGGCGTGCGGCTGGCGGCGGTCACCGGTGTCGGACCGGCGGGCGCCCAGGCCGTGGTCGCCGTCGTCGAGACTGTCCCGGCCGGGCGGAAAGCAGGCCCTGCCGCCCCGCAGCTCGCCGGGAGAGTCCGCAGGGCAGCGCGGGAGGCCGGCGTCCAGGTGTCGGCTGTGCTTGAGGTCCCCGCACAGCCCACCGACATCCGGCACAATGCCAAGATCGACAGGAGCCGGCTGTCCCGCTGGGCTACGCGGGTGCTGGCCGGCGGCCGGCCAGGAAAGCCATGAGGGTCCTCGTCACCGGAGCAAGCGGACTGCTCGGGGGAGAAGTTGCCCGGCTGCTCGTGTGCCAGGGCCATGACGTCACCACCTTCCAGCGCCGTCCCTCAGGGGTCGACGGCGCCACGGACTTCTGCGGGTCCGTCACGGACGCTGAAGCGCTCCGGAGAGCAGCCGAAGGCGCAGAAGGAATCATCCACCTGGCAGCGAAGGTTTCCTTCACGGGCCGCGCCGCGGAGTTTGATGAGGTGAACGTCGAAGGGACCCGCCGCCTGCTCCATTGCGCCCGTGGGGCCGGAGTGCGGGAGGTGGTGTACGTGTCCTCCCCGTCTGTGGCCAACTCCGGTGCCGCCATTGCCGGGCTTGGTGCAATGCCGGCTGACCCGCAGCGCGCCCACGGCGACTACTCACGCACCAAGGCCGAGGCTGAGCTGTTGGCGCTGGCAGCGGACGCTCCGGACTTCCGGGTCGCAGCCGTACGCCCGCACATCGTCTGGGGCCCCGGAGACACCCAGCTGGTGGAGCGGGTCCTGGCCCGCGCCAGCCGCAACCGGCTGCCGCTGCTCGACGCCGGTGCAGCCCTGATCGACACCACCTACGTGGACAACGCCGCCGCGGCCATCGTCGCCGCACTGCACCGCATGGAACACGCGCACGGCAGGGCCTTGGTGGTGAGCAACGGCGAGCCCCGTCCAGTGGGGGAGCTGCTGGCAGGCATCTGTGCCGCGGGAGGCGTCCCCGCGCCGTCGTGGTCCGTGCCAGGTGCGCTGGCACGGGCGGCGGGAGTTGTAGTGGAGAAGCTGTGGACCTGGACCGGAAGGAAAGAGGAGCCGCCCATGACCCGGTTCCTCGCCGAGCAGCTCTCCACCGCCCACTGGTTCGACCAGCGCGAGACCCGGGAACTCCTCGACTGGACTCCCGCTGTCTCGATCGATGAGGGCCTGACGAGGCTGGCGGAGCACTACGGTTCTCAGCCGATCGGCGACGTCCGGCGCAAGTGAATACGCCGCTCGCCGCGAATTTGCCACCGCTCGCCGCAGAACGGCGGCGTGGCAGTGTGACGTGCACCATGATTGCCGGAGGCGAACGGCCGCTGAACAGGACGTTCGCCTCTGCCTGCCGGTTCATGCGTCGCACGAACATGCGCCGGCGGGACATGCACCGCACGAACATGCGCCGGACCGTGCACTGGACGCGCGCAGGGGACATCGACGTCGTGAACGAGGAGCACTTATGAGCTGGCTGGACCGAGAACGCACTATTGCCCCGCCGGGGTTCAACCGCTGGCTGGTGCCGCCCGCGGCGCTCGCGGTCCACCTCTGCATCGGCCAGGCCTACGCGACCAGCGTCTACAAGACCGCCCTGGTCAAGCACTTCGGCGCGAGCCTGACCGAGATCGGCGTGATCTTCTCCATCGCCATCGTGATGCTGGGCCTGTCGGCTGCGGTCATGGGCACCTGGGTGGACACGAACGGCCCGCGCAAGGCGATGTTCACCTCGGCCGTGTTCTGGTCCGGCGGGTTCCTCATCGGCTCGCTCGGCATCTTCACCCACCAGCTGTGGCTGGTCTACCTCGGCTACGGCGTGGTGGGCGGCATCGGCCTGGGCATCGGCTACATCTCGCCGGTGTCCACCCTGATCAAGTGGTTCCCGGACAGGCCCGGACTCGCCACCGGCATGGCCATCATGGGCTTCGGCGGCGGCGCGCTGATCGCCAGCCCCGTCTCCACCGCGCTGCTCAAAGCGTACGATCCCAACTCCGGCGCGAAGGACTGGGTGGCCAGCGGCGACGCCGTGGGCAGGCTTTTCCTGACCCTCGCCGTCGTGTACCTGGCCTACATGCTCTTCGGCGCCTTCACCATCAAGGTCCCGGCCGACGGCTGGCGACCGGCCGGGTTCGACCCCGCCAAGGTGAAGGCGGCCAAGCTCGTCACCACCGAGAACGTCTCGGCTCGGAACGCCGTCAAGACCAGGCAGTTCTGGCTGGTGTGGATTGCGCTGTTCTGCAACGTCACCGCGGGCATCGGCATCCTGGAGCAGGCCGCACCAATGATCCAGGACTTTTTCCGGAAGTCCGATGGCGGCTCCCTGGTAAGTGCCGCCGTCGCCGCCGGCTTCGTGGGGCTGCTGTCCATTTGCAACATGGCCGGGCGGTTCGCCTGGTCCGCCACCTCCGACATCACCGGCCGGAAGCGCATCTACATGGTGTACCTCGGCGTCGGGGCCGTGCTCTACACGGTGCTGGCGCTGGCCGGTTCAGCCACCACAGTGCTCTACGTGGCGCTCGCGTTCGTGATCATTTCCTTCTACGGCGGCGGGTTCGCGACCGTGCCGGCCTACCTGCGCGACCTCTTCGGGACCTTCCAGGTGGGCGCCATCCACGGCCGGCTGCTGACCGCCTGGTCCGCCGCCGGGGTGGCCGGGCCGCTGATCGTCAACGCGTTCCTGGACGCCCAGGGCAAGCCCGGCCAGCTGGACGCCGCGTCCTACCAGCCGGCGCTGCTGACCATGGTGGCGCTGCTGGTGGTCGGTTTCCTGGCCAACCTGATGGTGAAGCCGGTGGAGGCACGATTCCACGAACCCCGCCCGGACCGCGGACGGGAACACGAACCTGCGATGGAGGCCTGAGATGAGCACCGACAACAGTTCCCGCGCGCTGGCGCCCGTCAAAGTATCCGCCGGCAAACTTGCCGTGGCCTGGGCGCTCGTCGGACTGCCGCTGGGCTACGGGGTGTTCCAAACCCTGACCCGCGTGGCGGCGCTGTTCGGCTGATCCGGCCCCGGAAAAGGTTCGACGGCGGACCCGCGCCATTCCGCCGAACAGGCACGGGACATTGGTCGCCGAGTTTTCGGCAAGATGCGGTTCCTTCTGCCAGGCGCAGGATCGGCGCAGGAGTCCGGCAGTTTTGCTCCTGCCTGGCCAAAACCGGCAGTTCAGGCTGCCCCCGTCCCCTAAGCTCGTTCCCGGCGTAAAGCGGCCTTGAAGCTTTACGCCGGAAATTGCCGCGCACACAGTGGGGGAACCGCATGCCGAACGACAGGTCCTTTTCCGGCTTCCGGGCCTGGCTGCCCGCGAAACGCCGGGCGGCCGCCGTCGTTCTTGCTGGTGTCTTGGCTATCTTTTCCGCCGGGGTGCCGGCGGCCGGTGCGGCGACGCTGGACGGCACCACGACGGCGGCCGCCGAGCCCGCCGCCGTGGAGGCGGCCGACCTGCTGGCCACCCTTCCGGTCAAGGGCCGGGCGCCCAAGACGGGATATGAGCGGGCTCTGTTCGGACCCGCATGGGCGGACGTGGACCAGAACGGCTGCGACACCCGCAACGACATCCTGGGCCGGGACCTGACCGACGTGACCTACACCAGCAGCGTCCCCTGCACGGTCAAGACCGGCATCCTCCCGGACCTATACACGGACACCACCATCAGCTTCGTCCGAGGCACCACCAGCAGCAGCACCGTGCAGATCGACCATGTCGTGGCGCTCAGCGACGCGTGGCAGAAGGGCGCCCAGCTGCTGAGCACGGAGGTGCGCACGGCGTTCGCCAACGATCCGCTGAACCTGCAGGCGACCGATGGCCCGACCGACCAGCAGAAGGGCGACGGCGACGCCGCCACCTGGCTCCCGCCGAACAAGGGCTTTCGGTGCGAATACGTCGCCCGGCAGGTCTCCGTGAAGGCGCGGTACGGCTTGTGGGTGACGCAGGCCGAACACGATGCGATCCGGGATCCTCGCCGGCTGCCCCGGCCAGCCAGCCCCTCGGCAGGGGAGGCGGCCGTCCCGGCTGCCGTCTACTACGCCAACTGCGCGGAGGCTGTGGTCGCCGGAGCCGCGCCGCTGTACGCCGGGTCCGCCGGCTACCGGTCCGGCCTGGACGGGGACGGCGACGGCGTGGCCTGCGAGGGGTAGGTGCGGACGATGGTTGGGCGCTTACTCGCTACCAGCCGTCGGAACCGACTCACCCCCGCATGCAGCCGAGGCGTTGTTCGGGCGGCGCCAGTAAGTGCCAGCATTCGGCGCGCCGAGAAGCCGGGCAGGGCTACTTCGGCAGGCAGACACTGCCGCGCGAGCCCTACAGCGAGGCCGGACAGATAGGTATCGACCTAAATCGTGGTGGTGCATGGACGGCGCCTATGCCTGGGTCCTTCGCCAAGTTACCCGATATATTCACCGGGCGGCAGGCCCTCTCAGACACTGTCTCAGTTGAACATTCAGACGGGTTTCACCGTCGAGGTTCACCGGCAAGCGGCGGCTCCGTGACCTGCCGGACATGCCGGCTGGTCAGGTGCTACACCTAGTCGTGCTCGATGAGGCTTCCCTCCTTGAGCAACGGTGCGATCCTCATGTGCTGCCGCAGCGCACCAGCCGGGATAGCGTAGATGTCAAGGATGTGGTCATCCATCCCGAGTGTGTGACCGCTGATGAAGTATCTGAGCGCTGAAAGAAGCCCGTGCTAGTCGACCTATCCGGGGAGAGGACTGCGAACCTTATCGTGGGCTCGCGGCATGCGATGGGCATCTGATGGCCGGACCCGCCCTTCGCATAAGCTACCGGAATGCCGGGGCGCCGAGGAACTGCTGACCGCTCCTAGACAGGCAGTCGGGAACGGGCCAAGTTGAATCCGGCAACAAACTCGGCGCGGGTGTTGCCGAGTGGAAAGACGATCGGATCGTCGTGAAGGATAGGAAGACCGGCAGCGGTCAGGGGAGCGGCAAGGAGACTGTAGAGGTCTGCTTTCACAATCACAATTCCCAATGGCTGAAGCTTCCCTGCGTTGGTTATGCACGCAGGCACGGCCTCGTGCAGAACTCGACGCCTCTCGGAAGGGGTCAGGGAGTTCACAGGAAACGGGGCTAAATCGATTAGAAAGAAGCCGTCGTCCCGAAGACGGCGTAGCCACGGACCCTTCCCTGATCGCCTCAAGTCATCCTTGGAAGCCCCGTACATGGCTGCAACCACCCCACGGAACAGGTTGTCGGGACCAAGTCTATCGGCGTTGTAGAAGCACTTGCGGACCGAGGTGTTTCCGACGTCGGCTGGCGCGCTCTCTGCGATCATCAGTAGTTTTACACGCTCGGGCTTCCACTGGCTGCGCAACTGTACATACCAGGGTTCTTCATCCGCCATGGCTTCAATACTCAATGGCCCATAAGACGAGCACAAGGACCCGACTTGCTGGGCAGGTCCTGGGAACCGTACTGGTGGACCTGCGCTACATGAACGGGCGGCACTGGACGTCGGCCGTCTTGTGCCCGTAAAGCAATCAAGTCGGATGTATGGATTTCGCTGAAGCCCTGTCCGCGGTCAGACACATGTGAACCGAGGGCATTCAGGCTGTGGGGCGTGACCCAGTCGGGGGAGGGTATACGGGGGTGGCCCGGTTCCAAAAGTCAGAATAGTTAATTGCCAGGGTAGGCATCTTGACAGATACCGCCGAACCGGGGTCGTCCTGGCTTAGAATCACTCCGGCTGTTGGCAGGACGTAGCCACAATTCATGGCCGGCAGTACTAAATGACGGTCATGAAGGCGGTGACGGTCGGTTCGGTGCATGAAGCGAACCTCGACACTTGCAACTTTGTCGAGATGGGTAACGATCTCCTGCGCGAAGGATGGTCGGTCTCTATCGTCACTGACCAAGATACGAAGTCGGGTCGAAGTCCGCCGGCGCAGTGCGTCGAGGAACTGGCGGGTTGCGTGTGGGCGACTCAGCGCATATCGATCCACCCAGATGGCATCATTGGCGCCTGCCAAGAAGTCCGAGAACTGCTGTACAGAAGCTGCCTGCTGGGGTGGCCAGCCAGGACTTTGAAGTTCAATATCCGCGAGCAGCCTCGACTCGGTAACGAGACCGGCGGGTCGGTACATAGCGTCGCTTCCAACCGTGCCAAGGCAGAGAAGGGCTTCTTGGCCCACCGGACTCACCTTGTCAAAGTTCCTTGCGCCGGCTAGGACCTCGACGGCGTCGGACGGGAGGGCGTCGATTATCCGTCGACTATCCGCATTGAGGTGTCCGACAGCACCCATCCTGCCTTCACGGACGGTGCGACCCAGGAACCGGCGTGCCAGCCACGTTGATTCGCCTGCCAATCCGCGCAGCTCGCTCAGATTTAGGCTCAGAACGTTCGCGTCATCAGCCGTGAGCAACGGCAGCGGAATCATTTCCGCCCGACTTAGAAGCGGGCTCCCGGCGAAGTTGAGGTCAAGCATGTCCCCCGCGCGGGCAACCAGTAGTGCCCCCGTATCGCGAGCTGCACTGCTATCAACAAGGAGCCGATACAGCATCGAGTGTAGAGCTCCTCCTTGCGAGCGACGAATTGCGTGACCGTAGTCATCAAAAATCAGTTGTGCGTAGCCATCCTCATCAACTTTCGTGGTCACCTGGTTGTCAATCGCGTCCCGCGTTGTCCGCTGGGTGGGCTCGCTGATTAATCGACCGGCTATTGAAACGGCGCTCGAACCAAGCTGGGCTATGACAGTGGCACATACGCTGGTAACTCCCCATCTGGGCAGCGACCCTAGGAGGAGAATCTCTCCGTTGAGGACGCGGTCTGTAATGTCCTCGATCCATCGCTGCTCGCTGGGGAGCCATTTAGGTATCGGCGCCACGAACCGCTCGCTCAATGGCCCGGATGCGAGGAGCCGTGGTGTTGGTGATGACTAATCCATAGGGCCCCGCATGCTCGATCCGCCGTGGTTCTTCTTCGTAGAGCATCCGTCCGAGCTCTCGCTCGTCGGGGTTCCCGGACCAGAGCTCACGCAGGAGCCCTGCTTCTTCCGGAAACCATTCGCCAAAGGAATCGAGGATTTGGGAGGCCTGTTGAAACGGAGCTCCTTGGCTCTTTTCCCCTGCGGCGGATTGGACCGACGTCAGTGACATATGCCACGGGATCTCGTTAGGTGCCCTCTGCTTGCATGCGAGCGAACATGCTTTTCGTGTCAGCAGCGCATGACCACCATATTCCTCGTAGAGGAAATCAAGGACCTTATAGTCGCGAACCCTAACACCCATACGGCGACCTAGGTCCCTCACCATCTCCTGCATCTCTTCGCGAGTCAACGGGGCCAAAAACATCAGTCTGACGAGCTTGTAGAGCAGGTTGTCTGCCCCTGTGCTCAGCAGTGGGCGCTCAAAAAGGGCGGGATCTACACCCGCACAGATCAGCACCATCCCTTCGTCCCTCCCAGGGCTCTGAATCATTCCTCGGAGCTGAGTAAGCGCGATGAGCAAGTCATGAGCTGCAGGACCCAGAAAGGAGCGGTCAGGGTGGAGTTGATCGATTTCGTCGATGAAGATCTCCAGCCGCATTTTCAAACTCTTCGACAGCAACTCCAGGTCCCGCAGCCAGTGGACGCGCATCAACTCTAAAGAGACCTTCAGCTCTCCGTTTTTATTGAGAGTCCGGAGTCGTGGGAGATCACCCTCCCCGTTCAAATCTATTAGTCGTTCCCACGTCTTCTCTAACACCCGAATCCGAAAGTCATCGGCGTCCGCTAGCCCACTAATATCGACCCACACAGTGGGCCGACCTGCATCACCCCTTCGGCCTGCGATGTAGTTGAGGAGCGATGTTTTTCCAGTCTTGCGTAGCCCAAACACACCGACTGATTGCCCGTGTTCAATGGCAGAGACGATTTGTTGGAGTTCCTGGGTTCGACCGAAAAATCCTCCGGGATCATGAACTGGAGTAGTCATATCGTAGTGATCGACAGACGTCAAAACAGTCGCCATTCGTTGACGGACGTCGGGGGCCGAGCTCCCAAGGTCGCCCAGCGGTAGGTCGACTGCAGCGAATTCTCCTCGCCGTCGGCGAAGGAGTCGCTCGACGTTAGGATCAAGGCTCGCGACCATGAACAGTCCGTTGTCCACGCGCGCATTTGCTACTAGCTTGCGTTGAATCAGTTCGAGAAGGCGCGGCTCAACCTCGTCGTATTCGACGTAAACAAGTTGTATCTCCAAATGGGCATCAAACATGTCTGCTAAATGCAACGGGAGGGTGATGTTGAGCCACCAACGGCGGGGGTCGATCGGGTCACGCTCGCATCGCCATACGCCACAATCAGATCTGTGCAGATAGGCCAAGAGCTCGCGACCATGCTGCGTGGACGATGCAAATCGATCCTTATACCTTTCAAGGTCTTGCTGGCGTGCAGTGTGGGGGACCGAATCCCCCCGTCCATACCGAGGCCTCTCGCTCACTTCTCGACCTTCATCTGATTTCCTAACGTCCTGACACTTGGTGCCCAATTGGTACATCTTCGCATCAGTTGGAATGGAAACGCGGCAATTACGACGCAAACCAGCTAGGCGCCGTATACATGGGAAACGACGCCCGCGCCACCATGGTGATCGACGAACTCACGACAAAGTCACCAGCACTGACCACATGCATTGCCGTACAGCATGCCGGCTACATGGCAGAGACGTTCAACCGCGGCGGCATTGCCGGCCATTAAGCTTGCCGTTGCGGCCTCGGCAGCGCAATAGAAAGCGGGGTAGGCCCCTGCTACTTGTCGTGGCCCGGTCAGGAACAGCCCCTGCCATGCACGTTCTTCTCTCTGTAGCCAAATCCGTGTCGGCACTCCTGGGAAGGACTCCGACGCCCCACTTGAATTTGGCAGCCGAGTCTTCGACGACATTGTGCTCAGGGCGTCTAATTTGTGGTTGGAATTGATAAATGATACTTAATATCTAACGCCTAGAGCGCGTTGCCGGTTGGTGTAATGGGAAACATACTTCAGGAGAGTCGGGTCTGCATGTGCAAAGCAGGACCCGGGTCGCTTGACTGTTGAGTTATCGAGTTCGACTCTCGTACCGGCGGAGGATACGGACGTCCCGTGTCTTGCGCCGGTACGAGAGGATTAGCTGATGACTCTTTTCGAGAGCATTGACCGCAACTTGCGGTTGGGTCGACGAGCTTACGTCCAGGTCCTGCATCAGGCGAAGTTTCAGGTCAAGAATCACAGACCGGTTGAAGTCTCAATCAGTGAAAAGGTCGCCGCTCTGCTACTGGCGGCTGAATATGAGACACGGCTCAACTGGCTCATACTTCATCCCAATTCGAGACTGAGTGCTTCAGAAAAGCAGACCATCCGCAATGCCAAGGGTACCGCGGACAAGTGGGATCGACTACTGCGAACTGCTCTTGCCGAGCGCCACAGGTCTGTTCACGGGGGAGACTGCACGTGGGTCGACGTTCCGGGCATACTAGGACTTGCCGAACAGCAGCAATATTTCACCATCCGCCGCACAACACGGACTCACATGCGTTCACTTATTGACCTACGCAATTCGCTGGCTCATGGCGAATGGTCCACGGCGCTTACCAGGAAGGCGGATGGGATTAACCTTGACAGGACAAGTTCTATGAGGCGCATGAGTTTGTACCGCGTTGTAGTTCTGGCGAATCTGCTAGACCATCTGTGGAAACTGCATTTCGATGCACTCGTGACTCGCACGGCTTTTGAGCGGGATTTTTCGAAGCATTACAACGGGGTTTTGAATGCACATACCCGCCTTAGGACGGGTGATGAACTGGCGTGGCTCAGTACGATAGAGAGGCGCTATAAGTCGGGTCGAGCATCCCGCGGTGAGCGAATCACTCCTTAAATGTGATAAGTGGCCTGAACATCAGGTTCCCCGCATGGGCGACTTCTTTGTCTACGTTCAGATGCACCGTCGTTTGCGCATAGCAATGTGTCAAATCTTGAGGGCTAGCTTACGGGGCGGCACTCCACTCTTACGATGCTTACGGCTGACCGATGGGCGTTGGCTGGGTTGCGATAGCCGCGGGCGGTGCGCTTGATGTTTTTGATGGCAGTGTTATTCGCCTCGACCTTGCCGGGCGTGGCGCCAGTAATGACCAGCACCTCGATTTCTTTCCACTACCGGTGGGCGGTGCGGTAGAGCCTGTTCGCCTCCGGGAGTGCAGCCGCCCCTTGACCAGTTTTCGAGTTCGGTTTTCGCTGCCGCGGCGTCCTCCAGGGAGCCGGTCCGTAGCGGTGTCAATGGCCATTAGTTTCTGCCCACGGACGGCCAGTTGATGTGCCCGCTGTGGGCACTTTCGTGGCCGCCTACGGGCAGTTTTTCATGGCCGCTAACAAATGGACCCTCTCTATAACGGATTGCTCTTGAAAGCTTGGAAAGAGATCAATGATTTTGCCGACGCACTGAATTCCATCCAGAAGTCCTCGGCGGGACGGGCACGGTCGAGCCAAGTGGAGGAAAACCACAGTCCTCACGACCCGAACTTGCTCGGGGATTACCCACCGTGGTCCCTTGGCATCGGCCCGATGGTGCAGACACTTCAGGGGTGGGACTTGACCTGCCTCATGTCTGAAGGGACGCTGCGGGACAGGCATGATGCGGCAATTGCATACTGGACGCCGCTTCCGCATCTAGCACTCGGTTACGTGGGCTGGTCTGATCCCGCTCTTGGAAATAGCTAGATGGATACTCCTGTGCATGCCCGACGGAACCCCCGAGCTGCGCATGCTGAGGCGTGTCTGGGGAACCGATGCGCTGATGTACTTCAGTCACGCGCAAGGGGACTGGATTCCACATTCGACTGGAAATTGCGAACTCCATTACGCGACATCTGGCCTGAGGATCAGTTCCCTATCTGAGAAATCAGAGAACGCTGAGAAGTACGATCGCTGCGGGGAGCTGCACATTCAGGAGCACCTAAAGTGGCAGATGTTTTGTCCTGAGTTCGTTGCTCTCGGAGATATGCGTCTCTATTCCACAGTCGGCCAGGGATCGACAACGAAGGTCGTGTTGGAGTTGGACGGAATGGCTGGTTGGAGATCCCAACTTGAGACCGCAAAAGGCAGATTTTCGAGCGAGTTCAAGAATCCGCACCTAGAGGTAACCATCGTGGCGCCGCCCGTGGGAACGCTGGGAACGTTTCGTCGGTCTCCTGTCACGAGGTTGTGGTTTTCAGGCTCTCATGAGGCTCACCTTCTGGGGCAGAAAGAGCCAACTAAGATTCACGCGAGAAAGTCAAACAGTGCAGCCGAGGCCCTACACGCGCCCTCAGTGAAGGGCTACAAGAACGCGGCAGTCTTCTGGCTCGCGAGTGAACTGTGTCGCCGTCAGCCTGGTTACGTGTTGCACAATTACTGGGAGCCCGTCTTCGGAGATGGGCTGCGTCTCTTGAATACGACCGGCCCCATCAGTCTCATATCGCGAGACGGTGGTATCTGGACAGAAGGCATCAAAGCGGCGGATGCAGTAGAAATCTACATTTCCGACAACAAGCGGGCGCTACTTGCTGATCTTGAAAAGAAGCTGGGCATCCCGGTTAGGGACAAGAGCGCCCCGACCACGGTCCGGACAGTTGTTTACCGAGCGATGGCGCATATCCTAGGGCTTGCCGTGGGGAAAATAGCCCAGTGGGATTTTGTAGCAGTCGATGAATTGGCAGATGGGTCTATCTGGCAGCTGGTTCGTGATGGTAAGACGACGGCGACGTTGATGCCGAATGGAGATGTTCTGCAGGCCAGTGGAACCACAAACATGATGCATCGTTACAAGGCGCATTCCCGCCGGCTGACGGCAATGGTGGGAGAAGTATTTGGCTCAACCCTTCCATAGGAAAGAGGCGTAGCGTTAGGAAGGAGTAGCGTTGAGTTTCTTACACCTGAAAGACTGCCGCGCAGCCGAAGCCGGAACGGGCCCGCGGTTTGGTTATGATGAAGCCCCTGCGGCTATTCGGCCCCAGACTCGATTAGTTCGGCTTCAACAAAAAGCTCGAAATCATCATGCCCGTAAAGATCCGAAGTCAGTACGGGCTTACCCATGGCTGATGCAATCAGATTAAGCAGTCGATGCCTTCTGTCTTCGAAGAACGTGTGAAAGTCATCGGTGAGAAGATGCGGAACTTCGATTTGATGGGCCGCGATGGACGCGTGAATTTCTTCTGCGGTGATCTGGGCGCGAGCAGCCAGTTCGGCGACGTAACGACTGGGAGCTTTGGCTGAAATGAATCTATTGGTGGAGCTTGATATTGGCGTCTTGTTTACAATGCTCTGAACTAATGCATTGTCAATGCCAGCCGTAGCACACCATTTTTGCGGGAATATGTGATGGATGTCTATGGCGAAATCTTGGTAGGAGCCTTGATTGATGGTTCGGTTGTAAATCCAGTCCTTGACGTCCCCCCGCATGGTCAAAGCATAGATGCCCTTGTATGCGGCGGAGTTGCGCGTTCGGAGAGTGAGGAGCCGGTCCGGGTTGAAGGAGGCGCCAGCCACTGTACCTGGCTCATTGCCACCCCGAACCCAGGCCTCTACTTCTTCGAGGTCTCGTGCGAATCGTGTTTCGACGGCTCCGCCGTAAAGCTCACCCAGGACTCCACTCCAGTACCAGCGTGTAATGAGGCGCGCGACGCCTTGCAGGTCTGCGTCGGTCCCCAACGCAACCCGTATAGCCGCCAGCGGGACCAGCTGCGTTCGGTAGGGGAGATCCTGGTGCCGAAAGATGAACTGGTTGTTGATAAACTGGCCTGCCCAAATGAATGCATCCGTCAGCCTGTCGGCCCACTCCAAGTAATCATCAAGCGACAGCTTGAGAATATCTTTGCGTTTGCAAGTGATTCCGGGAACCTTCTCTGATTCGCCCGAGTAATCGAGGCGTCGTTTTCTGCTGGCCAGCAGGCTAATTGCCTGGAGGAAGTCCGTGTTCTCTAGGCCAGATAGTACTGGCCGAAGCGACACAATCTTTTTCTTACGCGCCGTCCAGTCGTCATTGAGGCGGAAGTCCGCGCTTCCGGCAGCGAAAGTAGCAGTCAGAAGTTCGAATACGTTAAGAGCGACGCCACCTGTGTTGACCTTTTCGAAGACCGTGCAGACCGCTTCTCGCTTGGTCGTGTTCGATAGCTCGATGACAGGAACCTTGTATTCGGAAAGTTGCTTGAGGGGGCCGTCAAAAAAATCATCAAGCATGTTGTCGGAGTCCGGATGGCTATTGTGGAACTGCCGACTGTATTTCCGCGTGTAGCTCGTGTCGAATATTTTATTAAGAGGAAATACCCCTGCTGCTATCTCCTTCTCCATGTCGGAGAAGTCTGCAACTACGTCGCGGTCGAAGTTGGCTCGGACCACGCGGTCCTCTTTCACAAAGAAAATGGCATCGTCTTCCATGTCTAAATCAGGATCGAGAGATGCGTCGATTCGAATGTAAAAGTACCCCCTCATGACCTTGCCGCGAGGATCACAGGAATCAACAGGCTCCTGGCCCAAAAGTGATTGGTAGAGGGAAGTTAGCCGCTGCTGGCCATCCAGGAGGAGGAAATGCGGAGTGGCGTTCGAAGTCCTGGCGCCGGACAGTGGCCGCACGGCGAAATTAACCTCATCTGACCCTGTCTCAAGCGTCATGACTACGCCAACAGGAAACCCCTTGGCGATGCTTGCCAGCAGGCTCCTGATGCGGTCGACGTCCCACTTCCAAGGGCGCTGAAAGTCCGGAAGCTGGATCTTTCCGGCGTCGATGTCCTTCAAGAGCGTTTCAAGATCGCGGATGGGGCTGTCGAACGACATTGGTTGCCTTCCTGGCGGAGATCGAATGGAAACGTCAAAACTGGTAATGGCCATGCTATCCGTACTGTTGGCGCTGATGCACCGCGACCTTGGGCGTCGTGCCTTGCCGAATGAGCTCGTGCCTGACTGTACGTGTGACGCCACATAAAACACTGCCCCCGGTCGTGCTTCGTATGCCCCCCAGAGTCGTGTAATTTCTGCCTTGAGCCTGGTTGGCTGCTGCCCCCAATGCTCGCTGTGACGTTTAGGTGAGCACTTCGCCGTATACAACAGCCGACTATGCGCAAACTGGATATTCTACCGGCCGGGAGTAGCGTCACGTGCTATATCCTGGCTCAATGATTATGGGTGAGACGGGAAAACCGTGGACTGACGCCGAAGTTAGTGCGACTGTCGCCAAATACTTTGACATGTGGTTCATGGATCTTCAGGGGCGACACCTTGTCAAAGCCGCAATTTATCGAGAGCTGTCAGCGCGTCTGACGTCAAGGAACGTAAAATCAATTGAGCAAAAAATGAGCAACATTAGTGCGGTGCTTGTTGGGCTTGGATACCCACACCTCCGAGGTCTATCTCCGCGCGCTAACTATCAGCGGAGCTTGGTGGAGTCCGTACTTGGAGAGCTAACTCGCCGCAAATCGATCGATGAAATTCTCGAAACCGTGCTTACGGAGAGTGCTCCTATCGGACCCGTTGATATTCTGCGGGAGACGGTGGCTCCGCCCGAAGTAATCACGGATCTTTTGCATTGTCGGGCAATGGCACGGACTTTCAAACGAGACTATCTTGCCTTAGAAGCCGCCAACCGAGCACTTGGTCTGGCGGGTGAACTGGCTGTCGTAAAGCGCGAGCAGTCCTTTCTTCACAGTATTGGTCGAAGGAAGTTGGCCGACCGCGTTGAGCATGTTGCGCAAACGAAAGGGGATGGCCTCGGATATGACGTGCTTTCCTTTGACCCGACCGGCCGAGAAAAATGGATCGAGGTCAAGACCACCAAGTATGCGATAGACGTTCCTTTCTTCGTCACCCGGGGCGAAGTCCGTGCCTCAAGAGCCTCTCCGGAGCTTTATCACCTTTACCGACTCTACGGATTTGGATCGCCCAAAGGGACGGGCCTCTACCGACTGGAGGGAGACCTGAAAAAATCCTGCAACTTAGATGCGCTTTCGTTTGCAGCGGCACCCAAAACTCGCTCAGCGTCAGAATTACCGGCCGAGGAAGCCGTTCTACCGAATGTATGAGTAGGTGAGGAGGCAGCACCGATCTTCAGCGAAAAGACTGCCGCCGACCGCGTCTGAGTTGCCCCTTGCCGAGATCGTCCTGGTCTTCGGGCGTGCCGAAGAGCTTCACAGCTCGCGCATCTTCGAGTTCTCCTGGTGGACGCGTCCAACCGGGAGATGAGGGAGGTCATGGCGGTGGTGGGCTCGGTCAAACCTTTGCTGGATTCGACGAAAGATGATCTAGCGACCCGGACTTGTGCAGCGAGGTGAAGCGCTGTCTGAGTCTGGATGCAAAAAGGGGATCACGGATTAGAACACCTGCTTCGAGGTTTCGGTGAGCGGCTGCATCGCTGAAGTTAGCGCTCGTCACGATCGCCAGAGAAGAATCCACTATGACGACCTTTGAATGTTGAACTCCGTACTGCCCCGCTGGTGGAACATATTTGAGGAAGCGGGCGCCTTCGAGCTTGGCTTGGAGCTTTGCGGCGGTTTCTTCCATCCTTGACCCTTCAAGCACGAGCGTGACGGACACGCCTCTGGCAATTGCCCGCCAAAGGGCCTCGACGAATGGTGAGGTAGTCGACGCGGAATAAGTTGAGGCTAGGACGTCTTCCTTAGCTTCGTCGACCAGATGGGCAACAGCTGCCGTGGTGTGGTCGCCGTCGCCGGGGAAGCTCGGACCACTCCAGACAGCCCGAGGCGGAGCCGGCCCCCGATTGGCAGCGGATGCATATCCGCGTAGCACCGATGCCAACAGTGTTGGTTCACCCAGCAACGAGAGCGCCTTGGTAAGCAGCTCAACCGCGGCATGCGAGGAGCCCGGCAAAAATGATGCTGCTCGGTCCAGCCGCCCGTCGATTTCCAATGATGCGGCGATGCTCGTCGCCTGTGAGGCAGACAAGGCCTGCGCCAACTGAAGCAATGCATCTGCCACGATGCCTAGCCTCCGAAGGCTTCGAGCACCGGTTGGAGCAGACCATCGACCGCGTACTCAGGCCCTGAATTCAGCGTTAGTGCGAAGCGACGGTCAAGGAAGCGATTAGCCTTCTCGCAGGACGTCTCCGACACGAACAGGCAGAAGTGACAGGCCGCACCGTGTAGGAAGTCCTCTTGACCGCTGGGCACCCGATGCGCACAGATAGGGTCCGAAGAACACCGTTCCGCTCGCCGCAGCGCATCCCGGAATACACCTTCGAGCCGCTCCGTTCTGGCCAGGTCGACCAACCCCCCGAGGGTTCCCTCGCTGTCGGGGGATGTCGTGGCGATCAGAATGCCTGCGGCAGCCTCCCGTTCCTCCGTCTCGCGCCAGGCGTAGAGCCGCTCGGATAGTGATGCAGAGCCGTAGCCGCTGGACATTGCCATCTCACGGATGAGCAGATGCGACATCGTGTGCAGCGCCCAATACCGCGGCGGCGGCATCCGTTCAGCTGCATCAATTTTCTCCGCCGTGCGGCTCTGGCGACGGCCCACGTTGCGGTCGTGTGCTGCCATGTGGGCGCGCCAAACGTCTGAATTGATTACGCCGTCTTCCCACTCTCGGACCGTCTGCTCGTCAAACCGCAGGAATACTCCTTCCCCGCGGTCCTCCGTTGCCGGCACCCACTGCGGCTTACCTGACTGGACGAGCGGCGCGATTCGGCTGGGAGCGTCGCCTACGCGGTCCAGGGCGTCGATGCGCGTGAAACCGACAAACGCGTTGGCCTTCTTGACCCTTTCCACCGCCACGACATGGGACAGAACCGGCCGCAGGACCGATGCCACGTCCACGGGCCGCACACGGAAGCCAGCCTTTCGGTCTTCGCGCTCGAAATCCTCTGGGTGAACGAGTGTGTCCCACTCCGGTTCCAGCAGGCTGATCGGATCGAAGCCCGAGGGTAAGGACTCGGGCTCAGCGACAGCTTGGCCTCGAGCGACCTGAATTCCGTTCCAGAGGGCGTCATCTGCAATTCCGTCAAAGATCGTGCGGACGTCCTTCGGGCCGAACTTACGCCACGCAAGTAGGTCACCGAGCGTCTGCACCTCTGCGAAGGTGACGGCCGGCAATCCCTGCACTGTCTCGGCCACATCCGCGCTGGAAATGTGCTTACGCGCAGGCAGCACGAGCACACTCACCGAGGCGGGGAACCACTGGTTCGCGGCGCCCAGCAGCATCAGTCGGACGTCCGCCCGACACGGATTGTCGGCCGGGGCGTAAGTGGGAAGGTGCGGGTGCCGTCCACGGCAGTCGGGAAGCATCTCTTCTCCGCCGGCCCGCGTAAGCTCAGCGATATTTCGTGAGGCGTCGCAGGCCACGCAATAGATCTTCACCTGCGGTCCGAGGTTCGAGCGCCATTCCATCATTCGCATCTCAGGCTTGGAGACCTTGCACTTCACGGGGTCGCCGTCGGCGCCATGTACCCACTCGACATAAGGGAATTCGTCGAGGTGCCCGTCGGTACAGGCGATCAAGTAGCGGGCAGGCACGGCCAGGCGCGGCCGCGCTTCCAAAGTGCCCTGCTTCTGGCCCTTCTTTGGGCGGCCCTTGCACGACTTGTGCACGAACTGCGCCTTGTCAGGTCGGTGTTTGCTCGTGTTCACGAACTCGAACTTGGTCGACTCCGAGATAGGTGCCAACAGGTCACAGCCGGTGCAGCGCAGCCACTGGGGGAATACGCGGGTCGGGATTCCGATGGGAGTGCCACCTTCATGGGCCTTCTCCGGCACCCAGGGGGGTTGCCGCAGCTCTTCGACACGAGGCAACATCTTGCGGACCGCAGCGAGCAGGCGCGGCACCAAGACCAGCTGCGGGCCGCCCTGCTTCGAGTAAGCGATCTCCCAAGCGTCAAGGCCTTGGGGCATCACCGCTATATGAGGCATGTCCACCGTTGCCCCAATGCCCGAGGTATAAAGCAGGGCGCTAGGTCGCACTGAGCCTACGCGGCTGTGGTTCTTCGCGCCGACGGCTTCCAGCTCCCCAAACGGGTTGGCCACTACTCCGGCGACGCTGGATGCTTCTTCCTCTACGACTTGACTCATTTCGCATCCTTCTTCGAGAAGACCCATTTCGGCGCAGCTGCACTTAGCGGCTCCGCTAGTCTGCCAACGATCGGTGTTACAAGGAGATTGATCTCGGGCTGAACTTCGCGCATCGAGTTGGCCACTTGAAAAAGTCGGCTGTCTTCGTCGGGAACCACTGTCTCCGGGCTCACCAGCAGGGGTGACACGATCTGCCCACCGCCCAGGGAGTCCTTTTGGTAAGTCAAGGCGCCTGACCATTTGTCCGACTCGTCCGTCCACTTGTCGAGGCGCAGGATGAGCTTGCTCTTGGCAGCTTCCGCTACCGCGTCGTCCCCGCCGCTGGCAATTCTGACCCGTGTGACAAGCCTGTCGACAAGGGTGTCGGCGAACGTTCGCCGCTGCACGATCGCCCCAGCCCCGATTTCGGGCGAGAGTGAGGGCTCATTCCGTTGGTCGGCGACGCGGGCCGCCGACACTAGCACGCCAGTCAGGCCTCGCTCCAAAGCGGCGTCGGAGAACGGGGTCACGGACAGTGCTTCGACATGCGCGTAAAACGTGTCATGGTAGTGCTCGAACTGTTCATAGTGCGCCATGTCCCGCGGCCGGGACCGGTTGGCGAGCGTCACCACGAGGCCGGGTTTGGAGGCTTCACGACCAACGCGCGAAGACGCCTGAATATACTCCGCAGTGTTCTTCGGTTGGCCGACCACCAGCATCAACCCAAGCCGCGGCACATCTACACCTACCTGGAGCATGGAGGTAGCGAGGACCACGTCATACGGCATATCCCGCGGGGGAAGCTTCCGGCCGGCCTTCTTGGCGGCTGCGGCCCGCACACCGTATTCCCGTTTAGCCTCAGTCGTATCCCGGTCAGGGTCAAACGGAACACCCAGGGTGGTTAGCGTCTTCGAAATATCCGCTGACGAGATGCGGGACGTCAACTCGCCGATCCGCAGCCCACTGGACCCCCGCCGGGGGTAACCAGAGTTTTTGTCGGGGTTGCTGGTTCGGGTGACGATGTCGTCTTCGAGATAGCGGCGCATGCCGGCCAGCTCCCGGGTGGCGGAGAAGTAATCAACCAGCGTCACGTATGGCTCGGCCGCCGCACCATGGGCGTCGAACAACTTCTGACCGGCGAGGAGCAGAATTTCGCTGACCCGGATCTCCGCCAGGGTCAGGCGGGCCCCGTGGGCGCAAACCCCGACGTAACGCCGGCCGGGGTCCTTCTCACTGATCGTGACTTCCTTCGAGAAGAAGGTGTCTGTCACTGATAGGACCTGGGGTGGGAAGATCTGCACCTGGCGTGCATAGAGCTTCATCACCTGATCGCGGGCGTTCCTCACGGTCGCGGTGGAGGCGATAACCAGGGGCTTCACTAGCGCGGGGCTGTCGGCAGTGCCATACTCCCACGTTGAAAGCGTGTCTATGGCTCCTTCGAACAATCCCACTGCAGTGCCGAGCGCGCCGGTGATGAGGTGGAGTTCGTCCTGGATGATGAGGTCCGGCGGACGCAGCCGGTCCACACCCTTCACGATGGCCTTTGGATAGGTTCTCCCGCCTTCCGATTTTGAGGTGTGACCGCTAGCTCCGCATACAGAGGTCACTGTGTCGGGGTGCTTGTAGCCGTGCCGTTCGCACCGTTGAGACACGTAGCCAAACAGGCTCGCCGCCTCACCCTCGCGGGCCAGTCTCGCGAACTTGTCGACGGTCGCCAGTAGGAAGGTCGGTGGATTGCGGTAGATCTCATCGTCGACGGTCAACACGGGAAGACCGTCTATCGCGCTGCCACCCGCCGAGAACGGGCACCGCCCGAGCTTGTCCCCGCAGTAGACATGGATGCGCTGGGTCGTTTTCACGGCAACGACATCCGCTTTGGGGTTAATTGGCGTTCCGCACCAGGGACAGCTGCTGAACTGGAGCACCGTGAGTCCATAGGCGGAGTTGCCGTCGTCATTGCGTACGTCGCGCACCTGTTGCTCCGCCTCGGCAAAGCGTTTCGGGCTGACGCTTGAGCCTACCCAAAGGCCGATGCGGAACGGTTCCTCGCCCCACGTCGCCGGGTCTTCACGCCGCACTACCTCGGCGGCGCACATGAGCGTGGTGGCACGCAGGAACTGCTGAGAGGTGAGCAGGCGGAGCGTGTACCGCATCAGCACGGCGACACCGTCGCGGCCGTCAATCAGGCCGCCGGGCGTCTCGATGACGCCTTGGAGGCGGCGGATGCCGAATGTGAATGCCGCGAGCCCCAGATAGGCCTCGGTCTTGCCACCACCGGTGGGGAAGAACAGCAACTCCGCGCGGGGCAAGTCGCCGGACCGCCGAGGCACCGTCGGGTCGACGATCGACGGCAGTTGCATCAGGATGAACGCGAGCTGGAAGGCACGCCATGAAGCCGCGCCATCACCCTTTGCATCGATCGCTGCCGTTGCATCCTTTACCGGCAATGTGCGGTCCGCATTCCTGAGCGCGGCTATCTGGGATCGGAGACGCTGATCGCGCATCGTGCGGTTCATGAAGGCAAAGGCTTTTCGAGCCTGTTCGCTTGCATGGGCTTTCGGATCAGTATTCGTCAGCAGACGGAGGCCAGCGCGCAAGCGCTTCAGCGCATCCTCGCCGTCCTGAATTCCGGTTTCAGCGACTTTCAGGAGGTGCTCGGGCAGAGCCGCGGCGTCGAGGCGTCGCTCATGGAGCCAGTGCTCATAGCCGTCGAGCAAAGGTGTTAGGTATTGCCCAAGCTGATCAGGAGATGCCTCCACGAGCAGCCGCATGCTCATCTCGGCCCCCTTGATGGTTGGTGCAAGGGTTTGCGGGACCTCGGCGGTGGGCAGCCAGGTCGTACGCACCGCAGTGGCCGTGCGGGACTGTGGATCCGGCAGGGTCCAGGTGGTGGATGCCGTGCGGCCGACGGCGAACTCAAGGCGATCGCGGTACAAAAGATCGAGCTGCAGCACCTCGGGGTCGCCGAAGTCGCGTGCCTGCTCAAGCGCGTCGCGGGTGGGCCGGAACACTGCGGTTCCGTCTTCGGTGCTGACTTCCAGCTGGGTCTGGAACAGCCAGACCTTGGGCGGGAGCTCTTTACCGGTGACCTTTGTGTTCTGGAGGGCGGCCTCTACTACCCGCAGCCCGTCGTGCTCGAAGACTTCGACCGAGATCGCGACGTGGCCCTCAATGATCACTTCGGTATGCGTTTGCCCGGCGCCGATCGCCGCGATGTCGATCATCCGCGGTTCGACGTGGTCCGTCCGATCGTAGAAAGTCTGCGTGCGGCCGTGTTCGTCGGTTTCCCGGCGGGACGTGTATTGACCCCATCGCGCTGTGAAAACGAGGTTGCCAACGTCGGGGCCGACCTGGAAGCGGAGCCCCATCGACGACGGCGCGATGAGTTTGGACTCCGGGCCTCGGTCTTCGTCGGTGTCGGTGCCGCCTGCATCGGTGATAGTCTCGTCGGCCTCGTCCACAACGCCTTGGACATCGTGGCTCGCGTCTGCGTCTAGGACTGCCGCAACGTCGGAGTCCCGGAAGTCATCCGGGCTGTCTACCGCCAACTGAGCCTTTGCCTGTGGCAGCGGGTCGTCGTCACCGATCGCGACCGGCGCCAGCGCTCCGACAAGGTAGCGGGCACGCGGGGTGCCGTTGACAGTCTCGTCGGGCTCGCCCCACGGTCCGATCAGGTCCCGGTGCAATAGGTCGATAAGCTCGTCGCGAACCTCGGCGGAGGTCGCCGGTTGGGAGGGCACTGTCTTTGTGGTCAATTAGAACATCGCTCCTTCTGGGGCGGTCTCCGGATCAAGGTCGAGCTCGATGGTGGTAAGCGTCTTTCCGCCGTTCTGCGCCTCGATTGCCGCTCGGCGGCGGTTCTCTTCCAGCAGCCGGTCGAGAATCTCGACGCGGGCAGCTGAACTCACTGTGAAGCGTTCCATCTGCCGGTACGTGTGAAAGCCGTGGTCGAGCGCAATGTCTGACCATCCGTAGGCCTCCATCACGGCGCGGTCGATCTCGACGTGAAGGTCACGGACCCGGGAGACATCGGCGTCGTCAGTCACGGTTGCGTCGTTTACGAGATTGTACAAACTTGTGAGTCCGAGTCCGCGTCGACGCATAGTGTTCCGCCTTATTTCATCCAGCTCGTTCCCTGCATCAAACATCCGTTCCGTGATGCCAGGGCAAGGAAAAGTCTCGAACACGTCTGAGGGGGTGTAGACGGGGTCCGCGGTTCGGGTCGATCCCCAAGTGATAGCCCAAAGTTGATGGACTGTTGAGCTCAGCAATGCGAGGAATGCTGGATCTTCCGATGCGAAAACGACGAGCTTTTGGTCGAACACTTGGTTTGAAGACACGACAACTGGCATAAGCGTGGAGCTAGTTTGAACTTGAACTATGGCAGAACTAAGCCCAATGAGAGCCTGAATCAAGCCTTCGCGACGGGCCTCAAACTGCCACCAGTTGTCGCGCACGCGTTGACTATAAGACTTGGGCGCCTTCAGTCGAACGGGCCGAACCAGCTCTTCAGCGCGTCGATATGGAAGGGCATACGTCTGCGCCACTTCTAGCGGAAATGCTTGAAAGTCAATAACCCATCGAGAAGCCTGGAGGGTCGGGCTCCCGTTTATGTCCTCCTTTCCTTTCGGATATCGGCGAATTACCTCGTCGTTTCTCGGGTCAGCTGCCACCATTGAAGCGGCTTCGTCCGGAGTGAGAACGAATCCTTGTCCGAAAATCTTGACCCCCGCAAAGGCAATTGCGGCGTTTTCCCGAAGTACTTCAGGGGTCCCCTCCGAGCGGCCGCGTGGCTCCAGCAGGCTTGTAATGCCACGGCAAGCAACATCGTCGGCAATTCGGTCGACGTTAGGTGACACGGGAATGTTTGTCGCCCAGAATGCGGCAAAATGTAGATTGGCCGACCGGGCGGGCCACTTCCTACTCTGGATCGACCGAAACACTTCGCGATCGGCGCAGAAGCGATCAAGGCCAACTTCGCGTGTTGCCCCCTGCGCGATCGAATTTGTCGCGATCATGCCAACGACGGACGCATCGGTCGTCAATTGGTCAGCCCGGAGCACGAAATATGCGACGAGATCCGCGGCTCCCGTGGTGCCGCCGCCGATTCGCGCCGACAGCCACTGGCGATATCGGTCTCCGGCAGCCGACGAAATTTTCGTTCCGCCCAAGAACGGCGGGTTTCCGATGACGGCGTCAAAGCCGCCACGGTCGACGATGACATCGGGCGCCTCGATCACCCAGTGAAGCGGGCGCCAACGGGCTTCACCTGTGTCGACGGTGGGCGTCAGACCAGCCGCGAGGATCGAATCGAGGCGGCTCCGTTCGCCGTCCCCATCGTTCTGCGGGTACGCCAAGAATAAAGCGTCGGCCAGTTCTTCATAGCGAGCTTCAAACGCCTTGCCAGGCTTGCCGCCTTCACGGAGCCCCGCCGCAACAATGCCGTCGGCCACATCGCGGAGCTTAGCGGTCACCTCGCGCGACTCTTCCAGGAGCTTCCGTTTGGCGCGCGTGGAGCGCATCCGGTCGGCGTCATCGACCTGGCCGCTTGAGAGCTCTCGGCGGATCTGCGCAGCGCGGGCGAGGTCGCTGTCGACGTCGAGTTGAAGGAGCTTTCGCTGAAGGATGCGGCTGTGGTTGGGGTCGATATGCTGTGCGCGGAGCTGCCGTTCGGAAGTGACGCCGAGCAGTGAGTTCCCATGGAACACACGGTCGTCAACGAAGGAAAATGGCTTGCCGGGGTCCATCGAGACAAGCCACAAAGAGAGCTTGCACATCTCGACGGCCATGCCGTTGATGTCGGCTCCATAGAGGCAGCGAGCAACCACTTCGCGGATGGCCCACCGCTTAGCGTCCTCGTTGGCGGCAGCGCTTAGCCCCTCCTTTGAGCGGGCTTCGATGAGGCGCTTAGCAAGGTATCGGGCGGCGGCAACGAGAAACGCGCCGGAGCCGGCGGCAATGTCTGCGACTTTGAGGTTCAGAATCTCAGTAGAGCTCTTCAAGACCCAGTCGTCCCGGTTCTCCGTATCGAGGGGACCCGGCGAGAAGACTAGGGGTTCGAGCGCGTGGAGTACGACGTCTTCTGCCAGTGACCGAGGGGTGTAATGGGTGCCCGTGTTGGCTCGTTGCGGGGACTCGGTCATCACAAGGCCCCCTGCCGGGACCACATAAGGGAAGCCGCGCAGGTCATTTCGGATTAGGGCGTGCAGAGGTGCGAGCTCATCGAGGATCTCTGTGCGGCCGAGCAGCACAAAGCCTAAGCGCGTGCGAGCATGGGCGGAATTCGTTTCGACATTGGCATCGAATGCATTCGCGATCTGTCGTGAAGTCGCCGGTTTCGAATTTGGCTGTGCTTCCTTCAGATGGGCGATGAGCTTCTTGGCAAAGTCTGAGCCATTCGTTGCGACATCGGCGATGGCGCGGAGCTCGGTCAAGGCGATTTCAGGCTCGTAACCGCTCTTGCCATGGAGTCCGACGACCACGTCTTGGGTGTATTCGGCGGAATACCCGAGCAGGCCCTCGTACACATAGCCGATCTGTTCAACGTCGAGGTCGCGGAAAGACAGCCGGCGGGCTTCGCCGCCTACATCGGCGATCTGAACAGCCCTCAGGACTCGCAGCATGACACGGTCGGAGACACGCACAGACAGCTGCCCCTGCGCGTTGGTCGTCCGTAGCCACGGAAAGCGGGCCGGGTCAAACAGCGACCCACCGTATGCGGGCATACGCGTGTCTTCGAAGGTGGCGCCAGAGTAGATCGCAGTGCTGGCGGCGAGCAGGCGGTGCCAGGTCTCCCAGGTGTGGTCGAGGGCTTCTTCGGTGCTGTTCTGCGCAGAATACTCCAGGTGGACACGCACCCCGGAAATTGCGTAGGAGTCACGGTACATCTGATGCTGCGGGAGCAGTGCGCGTTCCTCGGCGAAGAGGAGGAAGACGACGCGCATCAACACGGAAACTGCCGCTTCGTATACCTGCTTGCTGTCGTCCGGCAGAGGAGACTCCTCTCCGTTTGCCATGGCCCGCAAGTGCGACTCGGACATGGCTTGGAGTACGAGTTCGACCGCGCGACGGACCTGGTCGCCCAGTGCCTCGGTGATTGCCTCGGCGCTGGCGACGCTGAGCTCGAATAATTTCGGAAGGCGCTTCTCGGTGGCGCCGCCAGCGAGCGAGACAAGCCCGGCGAGGGCTAGGAATGCGTCCCTGCTGTCCCGTTCCTCGCGCCAGATGAGCGAATCGAAGACGCCGCTGGCTGTAGTGACGTCCCGGACGGCGGAGACGATGCCCCACCAGCGGCCGTCGGTGACGAGCCCGACACTGACTTTCGCTTCGCGCAGGAGGGCAGCAGTTCGGTCGATGGCGTCGGCGGCCCAACCATCGGCGCCGGTTCGTCGGAGATCGTCGGTCGGGTCGACAACGACGACCAGCGCGGCCGGGCCGTCACCTGCGTCCAACGCCGCCCAGGGACGGACTGTCACGTCGCCGTCGGGCGAACTGGCGACGATCGTGGAATCGGGGTGCTCGACGAGGTAGTCGCCCCATTGCAGAAGATCGCGTAGGACTGATGTGACCCAGCGGTCGCGCCAGGCGAGCTCAATCCCTGGCTGACCTTGACGGGCCGTCCACGCCTTTGACCACAGAGTGTGCTCGTAGACAAAGGTGCTGTTGACGTCGTCGATGGCGTTGTACGGCCGGTCAAGACCAGTCGGGAACACTGATTTGAGGGCAGCGCGCGAAAGGAACGGGCCGTCAACGTCGACGAGAGACAGCCACTCCCAAGGGTCCTTAGTTGCCATCGTTCTTTCCCAGTCTCTCTGCATCGGCCGGGCTCAGTGCGAACACTACCGCGGCGACGAATGTGTGCGGTTGCAGATTGGCGTAGCGCCTGGACACGGCGTCCCGCTCATCGCGCTGCTCCTCGGCAAGGGCGTCGAGACGCCGCCTGATGTTCATCAGGTCCTTCTCGCGTTGGCGCTGCTCCTCGTGGAACAACATGTCCTCCAGCTCGCGTTTGCGCTCTTCGGCGTTGTCGAGCGTGCCCGCCAATGTCTGGCGGAACCGGGCGAAAACCTCGTCCACACGTTCGAGGTCGGCGGTCTCGCGCTTGCTCAGGTCCTGCTCGATCCCGCTGCGCAGCCTTTGGGCCCGGGAAGCGACGGCGTCGGCGACGCGCTGGCGAATGCCGCCGTCGTCGGCGCCATCTGAATTCCAAAGATCGGCCAGTCCGGCGAGCACTCCGGGGGCAGGTGAAGTCAACTTCTCGGCGTCCAGCGCTGTGACCAGAAGTTCCTCCGAGCGTTCGACGCCGAGTTCCTGGCGTCGAGTGAGCCGGGTGCCGGCAAGGAACACTTCCTCGTGGAGGCGAGTGCCGCCGTCGCCGACAACGACCAGACGTGCGACGCCGGCGACGAACGACTGCTCCAGCCCGTCGACTACCACGGCGCTCACACCATGGATGTGATTTGAGCGGGTCCAGATCTGGCCGCGCAGTTCACGCGCGGCGCGCTGGATAAGCGGATGCCCCAAGTGGGCGTAGACGATATCGGAGCGACCCTTCGCCTCTCCACCGTCGAACGTGATGGGGCGTGCCAGATCCGGGCGCAGACGGGTGCGCAGCCCCTCCAGCCCCGGCGCCCAGGTACGGTCACGGTCGAGTCCGGCCGGCAGGGCGTAGAGGTCGGCCTGTTCGTCGTCGTCGACCACACCAATGAGGCCGGGCTGGCCGGACACCCGCAGCCCCGTCTCCAGGACCCGGCGCAGATTGCGGTCACGCAGGTGAAGGCGGTCACGGGAACTCTCAAGCCGGCCGGCAAGGGACGTTAGTTCACGGCGGAGATTGTGTTCGCCTTGCATGGCCGCCTGAATGATCTGCTCGCCGGAGCCTTTGACTAGTTTCGGCCTGGCGGGCAAGTCTCCGTAGCCAAGCGTTCGCTGGATGTCAGGATCAATGATGTCGCCCGCGGACCCGAGGTCTTCCTGTACCCGTGAGATCTTGCGGGCGACGCGGGCCAGGTAGTCGGTGTCCCTGGCGTAGTACGAGGAGGTAGCCGACTTGTCTTCCGGATCAGGATGGTAAATCTGCGGGCGTTCGGTCTGCCCATATCGGTCGATGCGGCCGATTCGCTGCTCAAGGCGGTTGGGGTTGAACGGGATGTCGAAGCTGACCAGGCGGTGGCAGTGTGTTTGCAGGTCGATGCCCTCACCCGCGGCGTCAGTCGCGATGAGGATCCGCACGGGGTCCTTGTAAGGGTTCTCGGTGAAGCGCACGCGGATAAGTTCGCGCTCCTCGGCATCGGTAGAGCCTTCGATCACGGCAAGGCGGTCGCCTCCGAGGTCAAACGCATTGAGGATGTCGCGAATCCAGTTGAGTGTGGCGACGTACTCGGTGAAGATGACGAGGCGTTCGTTCAGCCATGTTCCGTCGGGAGTGAGCAGCTGACCCCGGATCAGGTTGATGAGCGCCTGAAGCTTCGTGTCCGGCAACGAGGCGTAGCGCCAGCCCCAGGCGATGAGCCACTCAAGGTCCGCGACGTCTTCATCGGTCAGCGGAACCTGGGCGCGCTGTGCCGTGCGGAGTGCCTCAAGCTCAGGCTGCTCCAGGCGGCCTTCTTCCTCGTCGGAGGCTTCGTCGCCGAGCACTTCGTCGTAGTCAGGTAAGTCGATATCGTCGTCTCCACGGAGACGGGTGGCGAGATACGTTTCGGCGGTCGAGGCGAATGCTGTTGGCGAGGAGAAGAACCGCTTCTTCAGGATCAGAGTCGCGAGGTCGGCGGCTCGCTTGCCCTTCTCGGCTTTTACGGCGGCGTTGCGCCGTTTGGTGAAGGCGATCAGCCGGTCGTAGGCCTCAGACTCGTCGTCGGAGGGCTGGAACAGCAGGGTGTGCACTTCCCGCAGCTGGAAGCCCTCATCCGGAAGGTCCTTCTTAAGCCGGCGGACTGCCACTTCGCGCAGCGCCTTGGCGTCGAGATCGGCGCCGCGGGCGAAGCGCTGCGGGTCGACCATCTCCATGAGAGCCGTGAACGATTCGGTGTAACCATTGTGCGGCGTTGCACTGAGGAAGAGCCGGTGTTCGCAGCGCTTCGCGAGTTCGCGGACGGAGACCGTTCGCTGGCTGTCGACGGCGTAGCGGCTCTTGTCATTGCCGCCTCGCGAAGGCGTGGCCGGGGCTACATGGTGAGCTTCGTCGACGATGACGACATCGAAGGCGTACCGGTCGGCAACACGCTTGTCGTCGGCGCGGGCGTAGACGTCCCGCAGGAGTCGCTCGGCTCGCGGCGACGGCAGCCAGGACATGGAGACGATCACCCGGGGGAACAGGATGAAAGGGTTTGCGTGCACTCCGAAGCGTCGCCGGAAGTCGCGCATCGTGTTGGAGTTGACGATTTCAAAGCCGAGGCCGAACTTGTCGCGCATCTCCTCCTGCCACTTGATGACGAGACCCGCCGGGCACACGATGATGACGGATCGGGCTCGATGGCGGAGCAGAAGCTCCTGCACCACCAGGCCTGCTTCGACGGTCTTGCCAAGGCCGACATCGTCGGCCAAGAGGAGGTTTGCTCGAGGTGCTTCCAGCGCACGTCGGAGCGGCTCAAGCTGGTAGGCCTCGATGGTTGCGCTGCTGCGGAACGGGGCTTGTAGGGTCCGGGCGTCCGCCGAGGTCAGGGCACCCCAGCGGAGGGCATCCACGTAGGCAGCGAACGTGGTCGGATCGTCGAAATGTTCTGGGTCGACTGTCGTAGGGAGGCCTTGCTCAAGAATGACGCCCCGTCCCGGCTCAAGCTGCCAGATGGCGGTCATCTCGCGACCGTAGTGTTCTTCCTCAATGGACTGGAGAGACACCGCATGCTGCAGCTCAGCCTTGCCGTCGTCCGCGCTGGACCTTTCCAGGGCCTGTGCGGCGATGTCGGTGACGATCCATTTTGAACCTCGAACCGTGACCAATTGACCGACCTCAGGCAGCTCGTCGTGAACTGCCGACGCCGCAGGCGCGACTGTCATTAATGCTCCCCATTTTTCGATTTCGTTGATGCTCCCACTATTTATACACACCAACCCCGACATCAGAGGGAGGCATACTCCTTGAGGTCTCGCATGAAGGTGTCCTGGTAGCGGAGGGTGCTGCGCAGTAGCCGCGAGGCGAACCCTCGCGTCGCCTTCGCAGAAAGGGCGTTTGAGCCCCTCTCCTCGAGAACCCTTTGGAGAGTGAACGTCCGGCGCAAGGGTCCGGTGACGGGGGCTTCAGAGACTTTTGCGCGCCGCACCTGGTCGCCGACCGAGATTCCCGCCGAACCCCATCCTTGTTTCACGTCAAGTTCGCCGGGGAGCTGGACACTACTCAACTGGTCGTAGGCTCTGAGCCCCTCGGCTATCCACTGCACCGCCGGGACGGCCACTGCGTTGCCAACGAGCTTCCAGCGGTCCCTTGACGGTGCTGCACTGGTCCAGCCCGGGCGGAAGCCTTGCAGTGTCTCCAAGGCTTCAATGGACGGCGTCCGGAACTTCAATTCGGTTGGCTTTCCGGGAAGCCAGACGCCGGGGGCCGAGGGAATTCCCGCAGTGGTAGATCCCTTGATCGTTGGCACAACACCGTCGCCCCAACCAACGCCGCGATTGCCCTCAGTCCAGTAGAACCCATGAGCTTTGTGGATACGGTTTGTGGTGCTCCGCGTGCTTTCGGATGGCGCTGCGTAGTCCCGAAACAACACGCGGTCCGGGTCCTGGTGGCGGCTGGCGAGCAGGAATACTCGTTTGCGCCGTTGGGCTACGCCAAAATGTTGGGCATCGAGAGTGCGGTAACTCCAGCGGTATCCACTGGCGCTGAGCATGCTCCCGATGATGGACATCGCCTCGCCACCCTTGAGCCGCAACATGTTGGGGACGTTTTCAAGCAGAACCCACTCAGGCTTCTGCGTCTGGATTGCCTGTAGGACGCCGATTATGAGGCCCGAAGCGTCGCCGGAGATTCCGGCGAGTCTGCCGGCTGAGGATAGGTCGGTGCACGGGAACCCAGCTGTCACGATCTCGGCGTCGTGCAGCTTTGCATGTAGGTCCTGCACGTCCTCGAACAAATCGGCAGACGGAAAACGTTTGCTGAGGACGCATTGGGCTGATGGCCAGTTCTCATAGGCCAGTACCTTGCCCGAGAACCCGGCTTTTCGAAACGCCTGCTCGAAGCCCCCGATGCCGGCAAAGAGGCTGAGGATTGTTGCGTCGTGATCCATACCGTTCAATTCTTCTTATTGCTGGGGGAACTGGTCGCGCCCTGAGACTGGTGAATAAGGCGATCGCAAGCACCACGCCACGTCGATGGTCGGAGATCCTGGGCGGCGGGAGTGTAGGGCTTCCGAACTTGCTGGACGAGCTTCTCAGGCCAGCCACAAAGGGACTTTCGATGGACTAAGGATATAGGCAGCTCGATGGGGCCAAGGGATCGCATCCAACGCGTCGACGGCCACGGGCCGCCTATCCGGGACCTGACTTGGTCCTGAACTCAGATGGACCTTGGATTTGACGAGCCGCTGTGCACTTGGGTAGGTTCCGCTCAGGACAGGATCGTCAATATCTAGCATGGGCTTCACTTTCCAATCTGGGTTGGCGGGGGAGGTCCTATAAGCGTCTCGCGATACGCTGGGCCAGCCAATTGAGCTGGCTTTGAAATACGGGTTTTGTCGCTTCATCGTTCCGATCATGTAGACATTGACGGTCCTGTTCGCTTCATTCCCTTCCCTCAGGTCCGGCAGCAGGGCCCGAGTCCAGCTGCGAGGGCGACCAATGTTAATCAATAAGCGCCCGATCCCAGATTTGGATCATCTTGCATTGACAATAGGCCTCCGGCCGGCCTACCTCCGAGATGTGGCTGCGCGCAGTATCGACCCTTATCGCGAATTCAAGTTGCCAAGGCCAGGGGATCGGTGCGAACAATCGCTGCACCCGAACCGGATTTGGCCAAAGCTCAACGGTGGATCTTGGACCATATGTTTCTCGGTTCGCACGCTTGGGCATCCAGTTTTGCGTATCGCAAGGGCGTTTCCGTCGGGGACTGTGCCCGTGTCCACGTCGGGGCACGCTGGCTCGTGAAGCTTGATCTGCAGGACTTCTTTCACTCCATCGACGCACGGCGGGTTGCGAGGATATTCCGGAAAGTCGGGTGCGACGAAATCACTTCGGTGCAGCTGGCAAACTTTGCACGAGGGTCAATAAAGGCAGTCTCGGCGCTTTGACAGGTCCGACCCCACTCGACTACCTGCCACAAGGGGCACCGACGAGCGGGATGCTCGCGAACCTAGTCGCAGAAAACTTGGACCGCTCAATGTTGCGATTGGCAAGCAGGAACGCATTCAAGTACACACGCTACTCGGACGATCTAACGTTTTCTTCGAAATCGGGCTTCTCCCGAGCCAGCGCCTTCGCCCTCATTCAAAGCGCGCGCGGCGAAATAGCTCGAAACCATTTCGGTATGCACGAAGACAAGATCCGCATCAGCCCACCTGGATCACGACTCGTGGTGCTGGGCCTGCTAGTCGACTCGGATCGAGTGAGGCTGCGTGGAGACTTCAAAAAAACCCTGAACTGGCATTTCTACGGGTCTGCACGTTTTGGACTGGGCGATTATTCCGCCTCGCGAGGTTTTTCTTCGATAGAGGATTATCGAACTCACATCGGTGGCCTATTTGCCCACGCGGTTGACATCGAACCTGGATGGGCCGGCCCCTTTACAGAGGTCGTGGCAGGAGCTTTCCGCGGCGGAAACTGCACCTGCCGGCAGCATAGTGATCTCGACGTCGGGAGACGAAGCCTTCCCTTTCATGTCTGCCGTCCCTAGGCGTGCACGGGGCAGATCGGATACCCCAGCTGCGCTGGCATCGAAGGGCGATCTCCGTCCTCCTTTGTCGGCTCAACCATTAGGCGTTTATGGCGCTCCCGTGTGGGCATATGGTGAGAAGATGAAGGTCCCTAGCTGGGCAGCTACTCCGGCCGCCCGGAAGGTAATGCAGGGCAACCGGTCGCGGGACACTAAGCCCGAACTGGCCGTCCGAAGGGCGGTTCACGCGTTGGGTTTGCGATACCGGGTCGCCGAGCGGCCGATCCTCGAATTACGACGACGCGCTGACTTGGTTTTCCGTCGCGTCAAGGTCGCCGTATTCGTAGACGGTTGCTTCTGGCACGGATGCCCAGAACACTATCGAGAGCCGGGCTCGCACGTCGACTATTGGCGTCTCAAGATCGACACCAATCGAGCCCGCGACCTTGAGACGACTGAACTGCTCAGTGTTGCTGGATGGACAGTGTTGCGATTCTGGGCGCATGAAGACCCTGTCTTGGTAGCCGCCCAAATCCGGAGCGTCGTCGGCCAGAGGCGGAGCGCGCTTGCTAAGCCGTCCGATCCCCAGCTGGGGACACCGATTGTCCCGTAGACCGCGTTGTCTGGTGAACCTTCGGAAGACCGATTATTGGCGTATTTGCTAGATGAGGGAGAACAGAATCCGGCCTTCGGGCCACGGCAGGAGCAGCCCCCGAGGCGGATCTTGGCATCGGCTGACGAAAAGACAAATGCCAGACCGATGACAGGGGTGCGTTTGTCTAAGGTCCGGCCTCACAAATGCGTAGCCTAGGAAGAAATGGAATCGCCACGAACAGTGATTGGACGACCTGCCCCTGGACACTTGCCTCTCAGACGTTGTCCCTACTTGCTGACGTCGGACAGATTCCGGGATAAATTCCATGATCAGGACGCGCATATGAGTTCGACGACCGCTATTGTCTGTTCTTTGGAGGGAAAATGTCCAGATCGTATTCTGTCGAACACATGTATTTCCGCGTCGAATCCGCCATAGCTGAAAGGGACTGCCGAGGCGGGCAGTGGCTGCAAACGGAGGTCAATAGAATTCTTGAAGACTTGGACAAATTGCATTCGCAAATGCTCCGCGAATCCGACGTGTCACCTACAGTGCAGTCAAAAATCTACGCACTTATGCGTCGGTTTCGGCTTATTGCCGAGAACCAGGACTACCGCCTAGCGGCCGAACCGGCAGTAAATGCATCGTCGGCGGCATCCTTCACTGGCCTTGGTCTGGCCCGGACGCCAAAGTGGCTCCAGCCATATTTGGAACGGATTGCGGCAATTGAGGGGGACTCACTCAACTGCCTCGAACGGTACCGGGGTTCGATAGCCCTTCGAGGAGAATTGGTGGACATCCGTCCCACATTCCGAGACACCGGTTAGGGCCGATACCTTGAGATGCTCGATGACATCGATCGCCGGGCGCGAATCCTCCAGGACCGACCCAGGGCAGGCTCTCGGCCTCCACGCATAGGTAAGGCGTATTGGGGGCGCTGGACAGGAGCGCCGATGCTCGCCGCATAGTGCCGGAAATGACCGATGAGGTCATCCCGCAGCATGAATGCTTCCGGGGCGGGGCCGTCATACGGCATGCCGGGCAGCGCGAGCGAGAAGTTCGGCGTGTTCAGGCAAAACCCGTCCCACCGTGCCGGACGGCGGTCCGCCCTTCAAACCTCCAGCCGGAACACCCACAGCAGCACGTCCTCGCCAGGCACGTACCAGTCCCGCTCCCTTGCACGGCGGAAGCCCAGTGACTCATAGAGCCGGTGCGCGGGTTCCATGAACGTGGCGCTGGTGATGCTGATGGCCTGGATGCCGGGCAACTGCCGGGCATGTTCCACGATCTGGCGCACTACGGCCCGGCCCACGCCGCCGCCCTGGCACTCAGGGTCAACCGCCAGCATCCGAAACTCCAGCTCGCCGTCCTGCGCAATCTCGCTGTACGGCTGGCCGGCGAACGTCAGCGTCACCGCCGCCACCACCTTCCCGGCGGCCTCCGCCACCCACACCTGCGCGTGCTCGGCCCGGTGCTCCACGTCCTCCAGCACACTCATGTACGGATGGTCGCCCGCGAAGTGCCCCGCGCGGAGGTAGGCGTCGCTGGTGATGCGCCGGACCTCCGGAAAGTCCGTCGGCACGGCGGGCCGAAAGGCGATAGTCACCGGCAGCGCGACGCTCACGAGGAAGCGTCCGAAGCAGCAGCCGTCCGCTCCACGTAGTGGCCCAGCTGTGCCAAATCCGGCTGTGAGGACGGATCGCCCACGGCGTCTGCGCCCACAGCGTTCGCCACGGCCAGCGCCCGCGTGTAGTCCAGCCCGCTCCGCAGCGCCAGAACCAGCGCCGCGCAGAACGCATCACCGGCGCCCACGGTGTTCGCCACGGAAACAGCAACAGACGGTGCCGCGGCCACCTTCCGGCCGTGCTCGAACATTGCAGAGCCGTCCTTGCCATACGTCACCGCGACCAGCTTCGCGCCGGCCAGCTCCGGGATCAACTCGTACTCCGTCTCGTTGACGATCACCAGGTCGCAGCGCCCAAGCAGCTCCGCCGGAAGTTCCATTGCCGGCGCGGCGTTCAGCACGAAGAACCCGGCGGCCTTCCTGGAGGCCTCCAGCACCACGTCCAGGCCGACCTCGAGCTGGCACAGCACGGTCTCGTCGGGATCAAACGAAACGCCCTCCAGGGAAAACGCGGAATTTGCCCCAGGACACACCACAATCTGGTTCTCACCGTCGCGGTCCACCACGATCAGCGCGGTACCGGTTGGGTCGCCGTCGAGCACCGACACGTCCGTGGTGTCCACGCCAGCGAAAGAAAGCGCCTCGAGCATGAGGCGGCCCTGGGCGTCGTCGCCTACCGCGCCGATCATCCGGGCCCTGCCGCCCAGCCGCGCGGCGGCCACGGCCTGGTTGGCCCCCTTGCCGCCGGGCTGCTGGCTCAGGACGCCGCCGCCGATGGTTTCCCCGGCGGTGGGGAGCCGGTCGGTGGTGGCGATGATGTCGAGGTTGATGCTGCCGACGACGGTGACGGCAGGAAGCTGGGTGCTCATAAGGAAGTCCTATCAGGTCGAGCCAGGGGCGGCTGAATTAGGAAATAGTGTACGCCATGGTTGTACTTGTTCGTCATACATGGTTGTATAACAACTGATTTTCCCAATGGCAGGACCTCCTGCAGAGAACAATGGAGTTTGATGTGAACACCCCAGCCACGGCCAGCACCTCGCCGCCCCCCGCCGTCGAAAGCGAAACCGACGTGAACAAACTTGCCGGCCGCCCTGCCGCCCTGTTGATCACCACACTGCTGCTCGGTGTGCTGTCCTTCCAGCTCAACGCCAGCATGGTGACCCCGGCCCTGCCGAAGATCGCCGCCAGCTTCGGCCAGGGCGCCGACGCCGCAGCCCCCGTGCAGTCCATGTTCTTCCTCGCCGGCGCCATCGCCGGCCCCGTGATCGGCAGGTGGAGCGACTTCATCGGCCGCCGCCCGGCCCTTCTGCTGGTGCTGGCCATCATGGGCGCCGGCACCATCCTCTGCATCGCGGCCCCCACGCTGCCGCTGCTCGTTGCCGGCCGCTTCCTGCAGGGCGTGTCCAGCGCTGTCTTCGCCCTGTCCTACATCGTGCTCAGCGAGAACCTGCAGCCGCGCGTCTTCGGCACCTCCGTGGGCATCATCGCCGCGATCAACGGCGGCATTGGGGGAGTGGACGGCTACGTCGGCGGCCTGATGTCCGAGACCCTCGGCTTCCGGTCCATCTTCGCCGTCGTGCTGGTGCTCACCGCCATTGCCGCCGGCTGCATCCTCAAGACCGTCCCCAAGGGGCGGCCGCAGCACATCCGCGGCGCCATGGACTGGTGGGGAGCGGGCTCGCTGTCGGTGTTCCTGGTGTTCATCACCTACTTCGTCTCCGGCGGGTCCGCCGCCGGCTGGACCGCCCCCGGCACCCTGGCCCTGCTGGCCGGCACCATCGCGTCCTTCGCCGCCTTCTGGATCATCGAGAAGCGGCGCAGCCACCCGCTCATCGCCGTCCACCACCTGCGCTCCCGCCAGGTGTGGCCCGTCATCGCCAGCACCGTCCTGACCCTCGCCGGCATCTTCGCCATTATGAACTTCACCGTGGTGCTACTCAGCCAGGACAAGGGCTCCGGCTTCGGGCTCAGCCCGTCCCTCTCCGCCCTGCTGTTCCTCACCCCGGCCGCGCTCATCGGCGTCTTCGCCGCCCCGCTCGCCGGATGGCTTGCCGGCCGCCGCGGCTGGATCAAGGTCCTTCGCGCCGGCACCGCGATGAGCCTGGCCTGCGCCGTGGCGGCCGCCGTGTTCTCGAGCAACCAGATCGCGGTGATGGTCGCCGTCGCGACTCTCGGCATCTTTTACAACGGCCTCTTCCTCACCGCGATCAACGGACTCTCCGTCCTGCTCTCGCCCAAGGAAGCGCCCGCTTCCCTGCCCAGCGTCAACGGTGCCTCCTTCGGCATCGGGGCGAGTCTCGGCGTCGTGATTGTTGCTCCTTTCGCAGCCCAGGCGACCGGCGCCGGGTACGCCACCGCCCTCTGGATCTCGGTGGGCATCACCGCCGCCGCGTTCATCGTCAGCCTCTTCGTCCCCGCCCCCAACGGCGAAACCCACTAGACCTTCCGCACCAACCGAAAGAAGAACCACCCCATGACCAGCTTCCCGTTCTACCTCGACTGCGACACCGGCATCGACGACGCCCTCGCCCTGGCCTACCTGCTCGCCTCCCCGCAGGCGGACGTGCGGGGGATCGGCGCCGTCAGCGGCAACGTCAGTGCCGCCGTCGGCGCCCGCAACACCCTGGACCTGCTGGAGCTCGCCGGGCACGCGCACATCCCCGTCGCCCTCGGCGCGCACGACCCCCTCGCCGGTTCCTTCGGCGGGGGAGCACCCTGGGTGCACGGCGCCAACGGCATCGGCGAGGTTGAGCTTACGACGGCGGCCGCTGAGCTGGCGCCGGAGACCGCCGCGGAGATGCTGGTGCGGCTCGCGCAGGAGCACCCCGGCACGCTGCGGGTCCTGGCCATCGGCCCGCTCACCAACATCGCCGAGGCGCTGCGGCTGGAGCCTTCCCTGCCGCAGCTGGTCGCCGAGATCACCATCATGGGCGGCGCCGCCCTGGCACCGGGGAACCTCACGCCGGTGGCGGAGGCGAACATCGCCAACGACCCCGAGGCCGCCGCCCTGGTGCTGGCCGCGGACTGGAACGTGACCCTGGTGCCGCTGGACGTGACCATGACCAACGTGCTGGAGGAGAACCACCGGCAGGAGCTGCTCGCCTCGTCCGGCGCGGTGCCGCGTGCGCTGGGGGAGATGCTGGGCTACTACTTCCGGTTCTACGAGGGCCTGTTCGGCCGCGCCTGCTCCGCGATGCATGATCCTCTTGCCGCGGCTCTCGCTGTTGGTTCTGTTAGGCCCGCCCTTGCGCCGGTGGTGCATGTGGACGTCGACACCACGTCCGGACCGGGCCGGGGGCAGACCGTTTGCGACATGCGCGGGCTGTACATGGACTACCCTGAGCAGCCCGGCGCCCGCTGCCGGGTGGTGCTGTCATTGGAGGACGACTTCGCGCCGCATTTGGTGGAGACGCTGCTGGCGTTCTCTTCGGAAAGTACGACGGCGGTGGGCGGCCAGGTGCCTGCGGTCGCCTAGGCGTTGGGCTGCCCGAGTTTTTGTACAGATAATCCAGGCTTGGCACGAGTCAGGCCGCGACACCTGTACAAAAACTCGGGCGAGGCGAGCTGGCATGGTTGTACCGCCCAGGCAGTGAACGTTTGTGCAGCCGCGCTTGGTGGTTTTCGCAAGGCTTACGCCGCGACAATATGTACTGACCAGTAACTTTGCGTTAAAACGGGGCATCGTGTCAGGGCAGACAGAGTTCGCCCGGGCAGCGGAATTCGGCGCACGTCCGTGCAAAACCATGGCGGGGTCGGGCCCCGGGCTGCCTACATTGGGTACCCGGGCAACGCTGGCTGACCCGCTGAATACGGATTACTGCCGGGCCCACACCCCCGCTGACACGCGAACAAAGAGGTTTCTATGTCACTGCTCATCAAAGCCCTGTCCGCCGCCGCCATTGCCGTTCTTGCCGGCTCCCTGGCCGTGGCTCCCGCCCATGCGGGAACTGTGCAGGTTTCACCGCCCGGAGCCAATGACTGGTCCTGCAAGCCAAGCGCCGAGCATCCGTATCCGGTGGTTCTGGTGCCCGGAACGTTCGAGAGCATGGAAAAGAACTGGTCCACCCTCTCGCCGTATCTCAAGAGCGCCGGGTACTGCGTCTTCGCCCTCAACTACGGCGAGACGAATGGTGTCTACGCCACCGCGCCGGTGGCTAAATCGGCCCAGGAACTCGCCCCGTTCGTGGATTCAGTGCGGGCAGCCACGGGCGCGAAGAAAGTGGACCTCGTGGGCCACAGCCAGGGTGGCATGATGCCGCGCTACTACATGGGTTTCCTGGGCGGCGCCAAGTATGTCCACCAGCTCGTTGGGATCGCGCCCTCCAACCACGGCACCGAAGGTGTGATCGTCCCGTCGCCGGGCGTTGTCCCCGATCCCAACTACACCGGACTGGGCTGTGCCGCCTGCGCGGATCAGCAGGCAGGGTCGGCTTTCATGCAGAAACTCAACTCCATCGGCGACACTGTTGCGGGACCCTCCTACACTGTCATCACCACGGTCCACGACGAAGTGGTCGTTCCCTATAACAGTCAGTTCCTCAACGGCCCGGCGCGGCAGGTCACCAACGTCACCATCCAGGACAAGTGCCCGGCTGACGCCTTCGAACACGACCAGACGCCCAACGACCCCGTGGTGCACCAGATCGTGGCCCATGCCCTGGGACAGGCTTCCGGCCCCGCTGATCCGGCCTACCAGCCGAAGTGCCTTTAGAAGTCAGTGACGGCAGGCAGGGAGTAATTTTCGGGCATTTACTGTCCAGCACGTGCGGATTGAAGCAAGATACGTCCCATGAAAAGAATCGTTGTAGCCAGCCTCGCGGCGGTAATCATAGGCAGTGGCGCAATCACGTTTGCAGCTCCAAGCAATGCGGTGACCGCGAGCAACGCGGCGACCCCGTCGTCGCACATCGCCGGGCAAATCATGGTCAAGTTCCGTGACAAAGCCTCGGCGACGGGCGTACTGCGCCAGCACGGCCTCAAGGAGGGTCCCGGCATCGGCAGCACCGGGGCCGAACTTGTCAAAGTGCCGGCCGGCAAAGAGCTTCAACTCATCGAAGCCCTGAACCGAAACCCGGTGGTCGAGTACGCCGAGCCGGACGAGCTGGCTACTGCTGCCACAGCCGACGAGTACTTCCCTCGCCAATATGCACTGCAAAACAACGGCCAATCATTCACCAACACCGACGGCACGCAGACTGTGGCCACGGGCAAGCAGGACGCTGATGTCGACGCCGTCGAGGCATGGAACGTCACGACCGGCAGCGGCATCAAGGTCGCCATCATTGATTCAGGTGTGGCAAGCGACAACCCCGACATCGCGCCAAAGGTTGTTGCACGCGCCAACTTCAGTGGTACCGCAACGGGTGAAGATAACTACGGTCATGGCACACACGTCGCCGGTATCGTTGCCGCCACCGCCAACAACACGATCGGTGTGGCCGGTGTGTGCCCGAGCTGCAGCATCCTGGATGCCAAGGTGCTGAACGACAGCGGATCCGGCTCTTCATCAGCCATAGCAAACGGCATCAACTGGGCCGTCACCAACGGTGCCAAGGTCATCAACATGAGCCTTGGGCAGCGCGTCGCATCCCGCACCTTGGAAACTGCGGTCAACAATGCGTGGAACCGAGGAGTGGTGGTAGTCGCCGCGGCAGGCAACGCCGGAACCCAGGCCAAGATTTACCCGGGCGCTTATCCAAACGTTATCGCCGTGGCCGCAACCGACAACAACGATGCCAAGGCATCTTTCTCAAGCTACGGCGACCAGTGGGTGGATGTCGCGGCTCCCGGTGTCAATGTCTACTCGACCTTCCCGAACCACACCTTCGTCCTGGGCACGCAGAACGGCCGGCACACGGGTTACGACATTGCTAGCGGTACCTCCATGGCCTCACCCATTGTCGCTGCAACCGCCGCCCTTGCCTGGGGCTCGCATGCCGGCGCCACGAACACGTCCGTCCGGGCAAATGTCGAATCAACCGCCGACAAAATTTCCGGCACGGGCACCTTCTGGGCGTATGGCCGGGTGAACGCAGACAAGGCCGTCCGCTAGTCAGAGCGTCCTTGCTCGGAGACTCCGCCAGCTCATGCTGGCGGAGTCTTTGGGTTAAGACTGAAGTGACTGCATCACCGAGAGGTGCCCGGCACGGTCGGCGATCAGGCATTTGGCCAGGTAGAAGGGGCGGTTCGCGTGCCTGGCGTTACCGCTGTCTCGGCGATTTCCGTCAGGATCCGACGGCGGGTCTGACGCACGCTAGACCTTTGCAAAATCCTGCGCTGAACCTTGCGTATTGCGTTGCCAAACCCACGGCGAGCTTGAGCATGTGGCAAAAAGATGAATGCGGAATACGCGGCTTGTGGGGAAGCCGGCTTTCGATGGGAAATCCAGACGCCCTCAAGACGAGATGATCCGCATGACACACCATCGAAGGGAACAGCATGTCCCAGTCCTATCCCGAACAGCCTCTAACACCCCGAGCGGCTTCCGCCTTCGGTCAGCCCGAATGGCCGCCGGCCATGCCGCCGAAGCCGCCGGCTGCGTACCCTGGCCAGCCCGCCCAGACGCCGTACCCGGGGCAAGTCCTGAATCAGCAGCCCCACCCGCAAATGTCCCAGCAGCCGCCCATACCGGGCGCCGCTTATGGGTACCCGCAGAGGGGGCAGGGACAACAGGGCAATAAGTCATTCCTCGTGACGTGGTTGCTCTCCCTGCTCCTCGGCGGTTTGGGCGTGGATCGGTTCTATCTGGGCAAAGTCGGTACTGGCATCCTCAAGCTGATCACCTTCGGCGGTCTGGGGATATGGGCCCTGATCGACCTCATCCTCGTACTCGTGAACAAGACCCGCGATAAGCAGGGCCTTCCGCTGGAGGGTTACCACAGGCACAAGAAAGTGGCCTTGATCGTCACGGGCGCTTTCATCCTCCTCGGCATTATCTTCAACGCCAGCCGCAGTGCAGCTGCCCCGTCGTCCGAGCCGGCCGTTTCCACTTCCAAAGACTCTTCGGTTGCTCCCGCAAGTGCTGCTCCGGCCGAGACTGCAACGCTGGATCCCGCCGCGGCTAAGGCTGAGGCTGACGCAAAAGCGAAGGCTGACGCGGCTGCCAAGGAGGCGAAGGCTAAAGCTGACGCTGAGGCCAAAGCGAAGGCTGACGCGGCTGCCAAGGAGGCGAAGGCTAAGGCTGACGCTGAGGCCAAGGCGAAGGCTGACGCTGAGGCCAAGGCCAAGGCCGACGCTGCTGCAAAGGCTAAGGCGGAGGCTGCAGCTGCTGCGAAGGCTGCTGCCGAAGCTGGCACGATCAGTCAGCAGAATGCCCTGCAGAAGGCTGGGGATTATCTCGAGTACACCGCATTCTCGCGCACCGGTCTCATCAAACAGCTGGTCTTTGAGAAGTATTCGACAGCGGATGCGACCTGGGCAGTGGATCGCGTGAGCGTCAATTGGAACGATCAGGCAGCGAAAAAGGCCAAGGACTACCTGGAATACACGTCCTTCTCGCGTGCCGGGCTGGTTGACCAACTGCTCTTTGAGGGCTTCACCCCGGCGCAGGCCGAGTACGGCGTGAGCAAGACTGGACTCTAGAACATGCGGCATTGATTGGAACGCGCAGCTTCAGGGCGCAAGGGGTGCCCCGGCCGTTTGCGGCCGGGGCATTACTCTTCGAATAGTCTGTTGCTGCACGAACACCACGGGAAATTTCTCTACGCCTTGAAGCGAAAACGCACGGTGTGACTGCGCTCCCGGCCCGCTCAGGATTGGAGGGACTGCATCACGGAGAGGTGCCCTGCCCGGTCGGCGATCAGGCACTTGGCCAAGTAGAAGGGCCGGTTCGCGTGCCGCACGTACTGCGTGAGGACCAGGACGGGGTCGGACGGGCGCAGGTCCAGCAGCTTCGCGCGGCTCGGGCCGACCTGGCTCAGGCTGATCTGGCACTCGCCCGGCCCCAATCCCCGGCCCGTCGCCTTGTTGAGCGCCGTGAGCAAGGTGGTACCGCCGTCGTCCTTAATTTCCAATGGTTCGGCGGCGCCGCTGGCGAAGCTGACGGGGAGGGCGGAGATGTTTTCTTGGAGGTGGGCGATCGGTTCGCCGTCGCGGATGAGGACGGATTCCCAGAGCCAGACGTCGCTGCCTGGTTCTACGCTGACGCCGGGGGCGACGAATTCGGAGGCGGGCTGCTTCTCGACCTGGATGCGCTTGATCTGGACTTGGTGGCCGGGGCCGCCGAGGACCTCCTCGAAGGGGCGGATGCGTTCGATGCCGATGCGGGGGAGGGTGTCGGAGACGAAGCGGCCGACGCCGCGGCGGGCGCGGATCAGGCCGTCCTCCTCAAGCAGCATCAGGGCTTCGCGGACGACGGTGCGGCTGACCTTCATGTCGGTGCCGAGTTCGGTCTCGGTGGGGAGCATGGAGCCGGGCTGCAGCAGGTTGTTGCGGATGGCTTCGGCGATCCGTGAGTAGACGGCGACCCGGAGCGGTGAGCCGGGCTGGGCCTCCACCGGCTGGGACAGGAACCGGACGGCGTCCTCGTGCACGTTATTGCCTCGCTTTTTGTTCATGGAGAGTTTCCAGCGTAGCAAGGGGTACGGGCTTGTTGGACAAGTTGCTTGCCGGGACTTGTATAGTGCTCGCGCACTTGAAAGCGGCTGGTGAGCCGGTCGATGGTAGCAACAATGGGTTCTGGAACGGACCGAACCTTGGCTTTGTTTCATCGAATCTGAACGTGATTCGATCGGCCGTTACAGGTGCGAGCTGAATGGTGGTGTCTGGGCTTCAGGCTCCAGAGGCAAGCAGGCTTGGCGGGATACGACAGCAAAAATGGGGAGGACACACGGACGAAAAGAGTCGCCACCGGGGAACCGCCTGGATTCCCAGAGAGACTCCTCCGCGGGAAAGGCCAGAGGATGCACCGTTACGTCGTCCGCTGTTGGTACTTGTAACCACCACTAGACTTGGGGCATGTCGCACGCCCCGCCTTCAGTCACGGCCAACGTTCCGCCATATGCGGTCGCGCTGGCAACTCAAGCGATGTCGGGCGGCAAGGTCGTGATTTACGCTGGTGCGGGTATTAGCCTCTCTCAACCAACTAACCTCCCGACGGGCGCATCTCTCTCAAAAGTAATCCATACGCGGCTCAAGGCGGCGTTCCCGAGTCTCGAGGGCATCGACCCGTGGGACCTTGTTGCCGTTGCAGATGCCGTCGCGGCCCTTCCCAACGGGGAAAGCGCCCTGCGCCAAACGTCGGCCTCAGCGGCGAACTTCAAGTCGGCTAAGCCCGGGTATGCCCACCGCGTCTTGGCGCACCTGATGCTCGAAGGAGCAATTGATGTCCTGACGACGAATTGGGACAACTGCATCGAGCGAGGAGCCGGCGAGGAACGCCTGCCAACTGTCACCAGCAATCATGACTTGGCGGAAATTACCCCGCCCTCGGTTCTCAAGATTCACGGATGTGCCTCACAGCCCAATTCCTTGCTTGTGACAAGCGGTCATCTACAGGACCCGCCTCCTTGGGTGCGTGAACAGACTCACGCACGGCTCGGGAGTGCCGTCGTGGTGTTTATTGGGATCGGAGACGTTGCAGGGTACGTGAAACAGCGCATCCAGGAAGCAATCAACGAAGTCGGTTCCGTCGAGAATATTCGTGTCGTAACGCCAGACATCGAGTCAGGCTGGGAGAGCTCTCAGTGGAGAACCGTCGCGCCAAACCTTCGCAACGATCACAAGATACCAGCAACGGCCGACCAGTTCATGGATCAGATCGCTTCGGCATACATAATCGGACGGTTTGGTGAGCACAGCGCCGGTATAGCGTCTGACGCTGAGCTCACAGCTAACCTCGAAAAAGCTACGGAAGGGCTGTTCAAGTCCGACTCGTTAACTGTGCTCCAATGGGCGCGTGAAGTTGACATCAACCCGCGGGCCGGCGAGGCCGTCCTCAAGAGTCCGGAGTTGGGTAAGGTCCTTATCGCTTTGGGGCGCCTCGGGGGAGACTCGGTCCGGCTTGCCCAGAATCTCGTATTTGATACTGACCAAGGGCCTATTGAGGTACTAGTGGCGACGCAGACGGTGCCGCAGCGACATCTCGTCGAGGCCGCCGAATATCGGCTGCAGGCCCATGCATACCGGGATGAGCCCCATCCACGTTTCGTGGTTGCTGGCGGTGTGGGACGGATCACCAAGTCCAGTTCGCTCCCCAATAACATCATGGGCGACGCTGATGAACGGGATATCGTTGATGGGCCCCTTGCCCTGGTACCAGACATCACACACGCCGATGAGGTGCTTGCATCGTGAAAACTACGTCATTGTCGGGTCGGTCCGACAACGAGCTTCTCGGCTTCACCAAGACGGTCTTGTCCGAACAGGGATTCCAGGTCGAGACCATCGGGGAGAATATCGAGCTGGTAGTTGCGGAGAATAGCTATTTCGTCGTCGCCGTGGCCGCCATGAACACCATTCGCAATCTGATCCTGGCGGAACCCGCGGTTTTCGAGGCTCTCTCGAAACGCATCGAGTCTGTAGCACTCGGGCCGAAAAAGTGGGATACGTACCTCGTCCTGCTAACTCAGGAGAAGTCTGCCGAGGATGACGCCGTCACTCGCGACCTTTACGCCATCAATCACGACACATCGCGTGTGCGCCGCATCGCGCACACCGGGGTGGACCCGACGCCGGAAGCCCTGAGACATGCCCTCGCCCCTTTTCTTGAGCCCGTGACGCCTACAGCCACCGTCGTACACACCGACGCGCTGGAGTCGCTTCTGCAAACACTCATCTCAAACGGCGTTGACGAGGAGCTTGCGCGGCGCGCTGTTACTGCTTTCGAACAGGGGGCATCTCTCGATGACGTCCTTTAAGTCCAGCATCGACAGACTGCGTGTCGAAGCATTTCGCGGTTTTCGTGATGTCCGGGAGTTCGATCTCTCGGCATCGGCGGTTGTTGTCACCGGACCGAACGGCACTGGGAAGACGAGCTTCTTCGATGCGTTGCAGTGGGTCTTGCTCGGCAAGATTGAACGACTTGAAGCTCTGCGCTCGCGACGCAACGTGGAACATGTGGTAAATCAATACCGAATAGGGCGGAAGGCTTCGGTCGAGATAGATCTCAGTCTGCCGGCAGGGCAAGTGACGCTACGTCGTACGGGCGATCAAGGGGGAAGCACTCTTGAGCTTGGCCGACAGGGCGCAGCACCGTTGTTTGGCGCAGAAGCCGAAGCAGAGCTTCGCCGCATCCTGTTGCCCAATAGCGAATTGTCCCTCCATTCAGCGCTAGGCACTTCCGGTTTGATGCAGCAAGACGTGCTGCGGAGTGTGCTGGAAGCAAAGCCGGCGGAGCGCTATAGGCAGTTGAGCACAGTGCTCGGACTTGGAGCGCTGGAAGACTTTGAGGACGCTATGAAGTCTGTGGCGAAGCAGGCGTCCGACCGTCAGGGACAGGTTTGGAGTGAACACGCCGAGCTAGTCGTCGCGCTGAAGCAAGCACAGGATCGACTCGAGACAGCGCAAGCAAGGTTGGCGAGTCGCCCCCAAATTGAAGCCATACGCAATGAGGTCCTCTCCAAGCTGCACGCAACGCCCGTCGGAGTGGTCTTCAGCGACGCTGATTTGAACCTGGAGTCGCCAGATGGTGTGCGTTTCGCAGCTACAGAAGTCGGCCGCGCGGCCGAGCTTATAGACTCCGCTCACGCAGCCGTCCGCCGTGCCTCTCAGCTGCGCGAAGGCTTGGGGGATCGTCCCAACGCTGACACTATTGATGATCTTCGCGGGGAAGCCGAACGGGCTAAGGAGGCGAGGGACGCTGCCGAGATCCTAAGAGGGGTGGCGCAGTCACAGTTGAACGCAGCGCGATTGACGGCGGCCGACGTGGCAAAGTTGGCTGCCCTTGCTATACCGATGCTGTCGGATGACTGCCCAGTTTGTGGCCAGGGTATCGACCGTGAGCATGTTGAGCGTGAGCTGCTTCAGCGGGCGGAGGCTACCGGAACACTCCTCGAACTGGAGACAGCATTTGTGGAGTCGGCGAACAACTTCAACAACGCTTCAAGAACGGCCTCCGTGGCTGCGGACGAACTTGCCGCCGCCGAGCAGCGAGCCGAGAGCTGGCGGGCTTTCAGCGTCGCGGACAGGGCAGCTGCAGACGCAGTCGAAGCTCTCGCTGAGGACATCCGTCTCGTGAGGTTCGATCAATTCACCACCGAATTTTTTGGGTCAATCGCGGTTCCGGTGTCAGAGTATTTTCGCGGAGCGCGCCGGGCCCTGCATGACCTCTTGGAGACTTTCGATCGCCAAGACGACCAGAATGCAATAGAGCGCGGCGTTGCTGAACGCACCAGCTTGAAAGCAGCGGTCGCCGCCGTAGAACGTCAGTTGGCCGCGGAGACTACTAGATCAGCAAGGCTGCGACATCTCGCCGAGAAGACGCTTGAGGCCAGAGTAGAAGTCACTGAAAGGCGGCTCCGTTCCATTCAACCGTTGGTTGCGGATATCTTCCACCGTCTGGATCCACATCCCGCGTTCAAGACTGTTGAGTTCGAGCTGGACACATATTATCGGAGGGGGACTACCAGTCCCCTGGTCATCGATCCTGTGGCTCGCATTTCGGCAGACCCGCTCTTGATCTTTTCTACCTCGCAAGCCAACATTGTCGCCTTGTCCTACTTCATTGCGATGAGTCTTTCGATGGAGGGCACGGGATTGCCATTTCTATTGCTGGATGACCCAGTTCAGTCGATGGATGATGTGAATGTACTCGGGTTTGCTGACCTCTGCAGGCACCTCAGGGCGCGGCGACAGCTCATTGTGTCTACACATGAGAGACGGCTCTCCGGGCTGCTCGAACGAAAGCTTGCCCCGCGAGACGAAGGCTCCCGAACGAAGATCATCAGGTTCACTGGGTGGGATCGCAGCGGTCCCACGGTCGATGAGCGCGACGTGAATGGGCAGATTCTTGAGGACCCGATTCGTGTGCTAGGTCGAGCCGGCTAAGGGCACATGCTACTTCGGTAGATTCGCGCTTCGAGTTCCAATTCAACATCCGTGATAGACGATGATGCATTCCTAAAGGGCTACTCACACAAGGTGAACTTGTTTTACAACGTGGCCGGGAAGCTGAAAACCACGATAGTGACGTGGGCTAACAGGGGGATTCGGGCAGTTTAGGGGGAAGCACGCCTATACAAATACCACTCGCGTTCATCGAGGAGGAAGGTACTTTGGTTTCGACAAGCTCAATTCCCCGGGCGGAGTCGGTCCAGCGCCCAGTCCCAACTGATGAGCTCCTGCTCGAGGCGGACGGCTAGTCCATACATGTCGTTGCCCAGCGCTTCGTACAGGGCGGCTTCCTCCGGCATGAGTCTCGTCAGCGCAGCCCTCGACGGCGCCGGCTCCGATCCCCAAGAGTCTTGGTGCGCAAGCAACGTCTCATCATCCGTCAGCACGCTCTCCACATGCGGGTGGACCGCACGGAGCTGGTCCAGGATCCGGAAGCCGTGCGTATCGATGTCGCCCCAGTAGAGGACCTTGCAGTCGCGAAGCCAAGTCGCGTCGCGCAGTGACGAAAAGCCATAACCCGCCCCGTAGAGGGCAAGGGTTCCGGGCCGCTCCGGAAGCGCAAGGAAATTGATCTGTTTCTCGGTAGCAATGACGGTGTGCACCGGCAGCTTCAGAGTGCTGAAGGCTTCAGCTGTGACGGTGATGTCCCGTGCGTCACCCAGAGCAGGAATGCCGGGGTCGAGGATGCGGAACCGGACGAGCTCCGGCGGATGCAGGAACCCATGCCTGCGGGCAAAACGGGCTGCGGGAGTGCGGCCGGTGCCGTTTTCCAGGGCAGCATCAGACCCAGCCACAGCAGGTTCGGCGACCTCCGACGAAGCATCGGCGTCGGTATCCTCTTCGCTGCCTTCGGATGCCAGCGAAAGGGCGGCAAGCAGCTGATCGATGACCTGCCGGTTTCGTTCGATGAACTTTGTGTGCACTCCGGGCAGCCCGAGCTGGCGGACGTAGATCCCAGGCTCCGGGTTGTCCCGAAGCCAAAGCGCCACTCGTGCTGCTGTCAGAGCATCCGAACCAAGCTCAAGCAGCTTCAACGGCCGCCGCGCCGCCCAGCCAGCCAGCAGCGGATCCAGCTCACCGAGGGAAGCCGTCAGGTCCCGAAACCGCGCCGCCTCCCGGGACTTTCCGATGAAGCCAACCTCGTCCTCCACGGTGGCAAACACAGCCGTGGCCGGGACCCGGTTGGAGCCCACGGTCCGGCGCCCCACCTCCGCCGTTTCCAGCTCGTACGGGCCAACCCCGGCGAACAGCTCAGCCGCCCACCGATGGGCCGCAGCGTAATCGCTCAACGGGGCTGCCGCCGTCGGGCGTTTCAGCGAACGGCGGCGCGGGTATGCGCCCGACGGTTCCAGCAATTCCCGCAGCAGCGCACCGCTGTTCCACGCCTTCAGCGACAGCGCCCGCAACCCGGAAACCGTGGTCCAGGACTCAGCCGGCACGCCGGTCCCGTTCGTCGCGGTACTCCTGGATGGTCATGTTGCGCAGCTGCGAATCGTCGCCGTTGGTGTTCGCCACAAACCCCACGTGCGAGACGAACGGCTCGATCACGTGGATCTTCTGCAGCGGCGTGACGATCAACAGCTGCAGCTTCATGCGCTGGAACAGCTGCAGCCCGTACCGTGCCGACTCGTCCGACCCGCGCCCGAAGGCCTCGTCGATCACCACAAACCGGAAACTCCGGCCGCTGTTGGCCTTCTTGGACGAGGCCCCCGACCCCAGCCCGAACTGGAACGCCAGCGCCGCCGCTAGAATCGTGTACGCCAGCTTCTCCTTCTGCCCACCGGACTTACCGCCCGAGTCCGTGAAGTGCTCGAACTCCTCGCCCGTCTCCGTCCACTTCTCCGACGCCGAGAACGTGAACCAGTTCCGCACATCCGTGACCTTGGCAGTCCATCGTTCATCGAGCATGGTCTTGCCCTCGCGGCCGCGGAAGCGCTCGATCAGCCGCTCCACCTGCAGGTACTTCTGCTCCGAGTACTGGTCCTCGTCGCCGATGGTCCCCTCCGAACACGCCCGCAGATCAATGCCGAATTGGCGGACGTCTAGGTCGGTGCTGTTCTGGTGCTCCAGCTGGATGTGCCGGCCCGGGTTGTACTCAATCCCCGTTAGCGTCTGGTTGATGTCGCGGATCCGCGACACAATGTCCTGCTTCCGACCTTCAAGGAAGGCATTTAGTCCAACCACTTCGTGGATGGTGTTCTGGTTCAGCGTGTCCTTGAAGTGCGCCTCGAACCGCGGCAGGTCATTGCTCACCAGCTGCTCCAGCAGCCGGTTGTAGTCCGGCGCCGCCTCGAGGGTGGCGTCGATGTCCGTGGTCTCGTTCGGGTACTTGTTGCGGAAGTCGGCCATCAGCCGGACGGTGCCCTCCGCCGCCCGCGCGATGCGCTTGGACAGCGCGTCGATGGTATCCGTCAGCCCGGCACGGACCGAGCTTTCCGCCGTGCCTGTGTTCTTGTACGTCAGCGTCTTGTCCCCAAGCGCCGCTTTGGTGAGATGTTCGACGGCGGCCAGCACCCCGCCGTCGTCCGTCAGGGGAGTCTCGGCGAGAGTTTCCTGACAGTCCGCAATCGCCTCAGCAATGTCTTTCGAGTCCTTATTATTTTCGCCCAGACGCTGCTGCAGTTTGCCGGCCCGCTCCTCCAGCCGTTCCAGCTCCGCGGTCACCGCGGACTCCTTGGCGGTCAGTTGCTTGAGCACGTCGCTGGCGGTTTCCAGCTCGGCCTTCTCGGCCTTGAGCTCCTCGATCCGCCGCGCCGTGAGCTGCCAGCTGATCTCGCCGAAGTCCGCCACCGACCGCACGGTGCCCAGCTGCTGGTTCTGCCGGCCCAGCGCCCCGAGGTTCTCGTTCACCTTGGCCAGCTGCGCCTCCGTGACCCGGAGCTGGCCCCTGACCTCGTCCTGCTCCGTGAGGAAGCGGCTGATCTTGTCGTGGTTGTCCCAGCCGAGCACGTAGTTGCGGCGGTCCGTGAGCTCCCGCCGGTCATCCTTTTCGTGCCGGCCCCGGCCGCCCTTGAGCTGCCCGTTGACGGTGAGCGCCTTGGGGTAGCGGCGGAAGTCCTCGAGGGTGTCGCAGCAGTAGTGGTCGAACCGGGTGGCGAGCTCGTCCAGCAGGAAGTTGCGGAACGGGGTGTTCGGCTTGATAGCGATCTTCGCGGCCAGCGTGCCCGGCTCCGCCGTCCTGGCCGCCGGAGATTCCCCGATCCGCAGGTAGACCAGCCGGCCCTTGAGGTTGTTGGCGTCCACCCAGCTGCTGACCGCCGCGTAGTGCTCGGCGGGCACCAGCAGGGACAGCGCGAAGCCGTGCAGCGTGCGCTCTGCCGCGCCCTCCCACGCGCCCTCACCGTCCCTTACCTTTAGTAGCTCTCCGGCGTACGGCAGCGCCGCTTCCGCGATCCCCGTCCCGTCACACAGCCGACGGCGGAGCTCCAGTTGCGGTATGGGCAGCAGGTTCGGGCGGGACTGCAGGCTGCGCAGTTCTGCACCGATCTCCGTCAGACGCGCGTTGAGCCCGGTGCGGGTGATGGTCAGTGCCGTGCGGCTCTCCTGCAGATCATCGGACTGGGCGGCAAGCTGCTGCTCGACCTCGCCAAGCCGGGCACGGTTGCTGTCGAACAGCACCCGGTCCTCGGGCGTCCGCAGTCCCAGGTCCTTCGCGGCCTCCGTGTAGGTCTCGAAGCGCTGCCGCTGGGTCCGCGACTCAACAGCGAGCCGGGCGACGTCGGCGTCGATCGCGGCAAGCCGGCCGCCGCCGTTGGTGCGAATATCCTCCTGCACGGCCTGCAGCTCGTGCCGCTTGTCCGCAATCTCCGTGCGGAGTTTGGCACTGTCCTCCTTCAGCCGTTCCCCGGTCCGCTCCAGCTCCTGCTGGTGCTCCAGGCTCAGCTGCAGCTTCCGGTCCGTGAACCAGGGATGCAGCTGGTCCCGCTGCTGGCGGGCCAGCTCGTCGTCGTGGCTCAGTTTCGCGTGCTGGGCGGCGCCGTCCCTGATGGGCGTCAGCAGGGCGATCTGGTCCTTGGCCCGCAGCACCGCTTCGTGGGCCTTTTTCAGGTCGTCGAAGTGGTGGATGAGTTTGCCGATCCGCTCGGCGACGTTGTCCTCCTCCAGCATGTTGGTCCGCACGAAGGAGGTGATGTTTTCCACCTGCTTCATGGACACCGTGCGGTGGAACAGCTCCATGGCCTGGTTGCCACTGATGCCAAACTGCCTCTTGAAGGCCGCGGCGTAGGGCTCAAAGGTGTCGTGCACGGCCGCTCCGGCAGAGCGGAGTTTCTTCTTCAGCTTCGCCGGGTCCTGGCCGAAGTTGGAGAAGTCCACCGCGATGGACTGGTCCGCCTCGGCCAGGGAGTAGAACCGGCTGGGCTGGCCGGCCTCCTGCGTGGCCCACAGCGTGATGGCCAGGGTGACCGACTTGCCGAGCACCGCATTGCGAAACACGGCGAGCACCACGGTCAGGGCGCCGGTGCTGCGCAGCGCCACCGGCCTGGAGTACTCGCCGCCGATGCTGCGCGTGCTTTTGTGGAAGCCGCGCACGTACGACATCAGCGAGCGTTCCTTCTTCTGCGCGCCCGCCGCCTTGTTGTACTCGATCTTGTTGGCCGGCAGCAGCAGGGTGGTGATCGCGTCCACCACCGTCGATTTTCCCGAGCCGATGTCGCCCGTGAGGAGGCTGTTGGCGCCGTCCAGCCGGAACGTCCGCACGCCCTGGTGGAACGTCCCCCAGTTGAGCAGCTCCAAACGGTGCAGCCGGAAACCCGGGGGAGTCCCGCCGTCGTCCGTCTTTTCCTCCAGGCTGAACAGGGTGTCCTGAACTTCAGTGCTCACTTGCCGTCCTCCTCGGAGGTCCCGGCGCCCAGCGTGCCGGCGCCCAGCGTTCCGCCGAGCGTCGCCCGGTAGTCCGCCAGCCGCGTATCGAACTCCTCCAGCCACTGGGCGTCCACGAACGCCTTGAGGATGCGGGCCACCTCGTACGTGTCCGCCTGCCCCTTGAGCTTCCGGAGAAAGCCGAGCTCCACCACTTTCTTGATGTCGGCCCGGAGCCGGTCCAGAGTCCGGGCCTCGTTGCTGGATTCCGGCCGGAACAGCGAGACCATGTCCACGATGTCCTGCTCGGTCATGATGAGCCTGACCTCGCTGCTGTTGATGTCGAACTCCAGCATGCGGCGGCGGAGGAGCACCAGCAGGAGGCTGACGTTGAAGGTGAGCGTGCGGCGCGCGATGAGCCGGGGGAGCGTGCCATCCGGATCCTCGCGCGACTTCAGGAACGCGTAGCCCTCGGACTCGTCCAGGATCAGGTCCAGCCCCAGCACGGACACGTAGTCGCGGACTTGGGAGGACAGGCCAAGCAGCGACTGCCAGATCTTCTCGTCAGTTTCGGCGTACAGCACGCCTTTGAAGAGCCGGGTGACGACGCCGGGAAGTTCCTCGGGCGTGCGGCTTTCCGTTTCGGTGGTGGCTGGGAAATGCGCTGCCGGATTCATGCGGGCCTTCCGAAGATGATCTGTTCGAGGGTGGCTTCGCGGATGCTGCCGTCTTCCAGTTGCCAGGCTATCTGCTGCTCAGTCTCTGCGTTGATGGTGGCCCAGTCCGACTCCGTGGCCAGCTGGTAGTAGGCCACGATCTCCGCCAGCCCCTGCGTAACGGGGTGCTTCTTTGTGATCTCGGCGAGAGTGGCCTGTTCCGCCTCGGCGAGGACGGCGTCGATGTTGGCTTTGAGCCGTTCCTTGTCCACGTGGAACTGGCTGAACAGTGCGCCGGCGTCCACGTCTGCGTCGTCGGCGGTTTCGATGTGGTCCTCCACCATGACCCGCCGGCTCGGCTCATACAGCGGCCGTTCGAATGGCAACGTGATGTCCACCTGCGGACCGTCAATGGCGATGAAGTCACCCGACGGCGGCTGTTCCCTTGTTGCCAGCGCGCCCGATTCGACGCTCCGGATCAGCTGCATGATGCGCTTGTTCTCCAGGAACACCTTGTCGTCCAGCAGCCGGCGCATCTGCTCGGACAGCTGGCGGACGGTGCCCTGGGTCTGTTCGACGGCGGGCAGCCAGTCCTGGTGCAGGTTGGTGACCGTGTGGAGGTTCTCCGTGCTGGCCAGTGCCTCGATCTGTGTGGCTCTTTGGAGGAGGTCCTGCAGTTTCCGCCGTGACTCCGGCGACATGAGGTAGTCCCAGAAGCCCTGGAACGTCCGGCCCTGCAGGGAACTGCTGATGTCCTGCTGGTTGGCGAAGATCGATTCCAGCAGCTCGCCCTGGGTGCCGTCCCAGGTGGCGATCTGCTCGCGGACCTGGCGGTCCAGTTTCCGGAAGTTCTGTTCGACCTCGCGGAAGTCGGAGAGGAGGTCCTTGGCCAATGCTTGCAGCTGTTGGAAGTGGTCCAGCGCTTCGGGGGCTGTCATGACCCGGATGTTGCCGTCGCGGATGCGCTGCATCTCGGCGTCGATGGCGTCTCTTTGCTGTTGCAGTTCGTTCAGGCGCACCTCGGGGTCCGTCTCGGACTGCTGGACCAGCCGCTCGAGGACGGCAAAGATGCTGGTGAGCCGCGACTGGGTGGCCACGAAGTCCCTGCCCTTCAGGCTCTCCACCCAGCGGACCACGTCCTCCGCCGCCGGCGTGAGGTCGTAGCGGGGCTCGTCCTGACCCTGGATGTAGTACTTCCGCAGCCAGGCCCTTTCGGGGGCGGCCCAGTCATCCAGGTATTCGGCTGCCTGCCGCGGGAACTTGTCCTCGCCGTAGGCATCCCGCAGCCCGAAGAGCACGTCATCCAGGCTGTCGATGAGCTGCTGCCGGCCCAGGTTTCGCTGGTTGGGACCGGTGAAGGCGGCCATGAAGAACGAGATCGCGAGCGGGGCGTTCTGGGCGCGCAGCAGGGACCAGCCTGCATGATTCCCACGCAGGGCGTTGATTGCGTAGTAGTCCATCCGGTCCTCGCGGTGCTGCGCCTGACTTACCGTCAGTTCACTCTAAGGGGCACCGCGGACATCCAAAGGCAACGCATTTCGAGTTTTTGTCCAGATAATGGCCGCTCAGAGGCTTCCAGAAGCCATTATCTGGACAAAAACTCTTCCGCATCTTCAGCGCGGTTGCTTGGGCTACCCTCGGAACATGCCTACTCCTTCCGCTTTGATCGCAGGCGCCAGCGTCGCCGGTCCGGCGCTGGCCTACTGGCTGGAGCGTTATGGCTGGCGCACGACGGTTGTGGAGCGGGCGCCGGCTCTGCGCACCGGCGGGCAGAACGTTGACGTCAACGGGGCGGGACTTCAGGTCATCCGGAGGATGGGGCTGGAGGACCAGGTCCGCGCGGCCCACACCGGCGAGTCTGGGCTGGAGTTCGTCGGGGCGCGTGGGCAGGCGCTGGCGCGGTTTCCGGTCGGGGACCCAAGCGGCATGAGCCTGACTTCAGAGGTTGAGATCCTGCGCGGCGACCTCGCCGAGCTGCTGGTCTCCAACACCTCTGCCAGTACCGACTACCGCTTCGGCGACCGCATCACGTCGCTTCAGCAGGAGGGCGACGCCGCCCTGGTGACGTTCGAGCAGGGCGGCGAGGAACGGTTCGACCTCGTCGTCGCCGCCGACGGCATCGGCTCCGACACCCGCAGGCTGGTCTTCGGTGACGAACCGGTGGTGACGTCCCTGGGTCTGGAGGCGACGTGGGCCACGATCGCCCGCACCGACTCGGACACCGACTGGTGGCGGTGGTTCAACACCCCAGGCGGCACCATCTCCCTGCGGCCGGACCGGTACGGCACCCTGCGTGTGCTGATCACCCGCACGCTGACCCGGGGTGAAAAGCGCAACGCCGCCAGCGGGCGGACCCCGGAGGAGCAGCGCGCCCTGCTGCGCCAGACCTTCTCCGGCGGCGGCTGGGAGACCGACCGGGTACTTGGAGCGCTGGAGGACGTCGAGGACCTGTACTTCGAGGAAGTGGGCCAAGTGCACGCCCCTCGACGGTCGAAAGGCCCCGTCGTGCTGGCCGGTGACGCCGCCCATTGTCCTTCCCCGATGACAGGGATGGGCACCACTCTCGCTGTCGTCGGGGCGTACGTGCTGGCGGGAGAGATCGCCAAGCACACGGCCTTACGCGATGGACTGGCCGCGTACGAGCGGATAATGCGGCCATGGGTCGACCAGGTCCAAAAACTGCCGCCCGGCGTGCCGAGGATCGCGAACCCCACTTCACGGGCCGGCGTCGCACTGCTGCAGGCTGCTGTGCGCGTAGCCGGCACGCGGGCGGTGCGTGGAATCGCCACCCGTATGAGCCGGGGCGACCCACCAGCCCAGGCGTTCGCGCTACCGGATTACGCCCACCTCGAATAGCTGCTATCTGCTCAGGCGCAACGGCCCAGATTAAGGAACACGCATTGCAGATCAACAAGCAGACGCTAAAAGACGACGGGTTCGCCGGATTCCGTTCATTCGAACAGTTGGACATCAACCGGGTTCCGCGTGCCCCCGGAATCTATGTGGTGCTCAAACCCGTGGGCTTCGAGCGGGTGTTCCTTGCAAAGAGCTCGGGAGGCCGGTTCAAGCGGCGTGATCCGTCTGTGCTCCAACCCGCCTTGGAAACAGAGTGGATCGAGGATACGGACATCCTCTACATCGGGAAAGCAGGCGCAGGAAGCACGGGCAATCGCGGACTACGAAAGCGTATTCAGGAGTTCACCGATTTCGGCCGCGGGAAGCCTGTGGGCCACTGGGGCGGTCGGCTCATTTGGCAACTCGCCGACTCCCAATCCCTAGTCATCGCGTGGAAGGAACTGCCGGCATCCGAGGTGAATTCTGCCGAAGCCAGGTACCACGAGAAATTCATTGGGATTTACGGAAAGCTGCCGTTCGCCAATCTGGTTCAGGCCAGAGCGAAGGGAGTCTAGGCGCTCGAGGTAGCTCACGGCGCTCGCCGACGCGGACCGACGCCCCGAGGGCCTGCGGGAAGGCAACGCGGGGTCACTTGGCGCCCAATGACGGGCCGAAATTGGGCGGTAAGTGACCCCGCGTTGGTGTGGAGGAAGACCTTCGCCGATCTTGCAGGAAACTTTCGCGGATCTTGCCGGAATGGGTTCACCATCAATCCATAACCTGGAAAGGGGGAACATCATGGCCGAGGACAAAGAAGTGCTGGACTGGGTCTCCCCGCGCAAGCAGCGGGAAATCGACAACCAGGCGGCATTTCTGCGCTATCTGCTGGAGCGTGAAGAGGCGCAAGCGGGAGGGACAACATGAACGACTACGTTCCCCGCCCGCATGAACCCTACGACGCGCACTGGGTGATCAAACACGACCTGGCGAACATCATCGCCAAGTACACCGACCGGGGCGACCAAGAGACCGCCGCTGTCTACATCGAGGCACTTGCCCGGTACGAGCGCGACTGAATCGGCGCCACGCTTACCCGGCGTCCGGTGGCTTCTCCCCGCCGATCAGGTCGGTCAGGGCCTTGGCCAGCGGCGAATCAATGATCAGCGTGGTGACGAAGCCGGCCTTGGCCACGGCCAGCACGGCCTCAGCCCGCCCTTCCCCCTGCGCCACGGCGATCACCTTCGGGGTCCGTTGCAGCTGCTTGATGGTGACGGCGATGATCTGCTCATCCAGGACCGATTCCACCGCAACGCCCTTGGCGTTCAGCAGCCGCCCCGAGCATTCCCCGACGGCGCCCGCCTCCACCGCTTCCTGCCTCACCTGAGCGTCAGCCCGGTCCCAGATCGTCGAGGTGCCGGGCTTCCACGCGCCGATCGCGACGACTGCCAGGTCGAGTGAGTCCGCCTTGGCCAGCGCCCCGGCGATCTCCGGCTGGCGGCGCAAGCCGGCCGCCGTCGTCGGATCTTCCACCACCAAAGGTGCCCAGAGCGGCCAAGTGAGACCCCCGCTCGCATGCCCCAGCCGCTGGATCAGCTCCAGGGGGTTGCTCTCACCTTCGGTGGGGAGCGCGCCGGCGAGCTGGACGACGTCGCACTTGGGAAGCTCCCGCACCAGCCGGGAGGCCACGTCCAGGGTGCGGGACCAGGAGATGCCCATGGTCCCGCCCGCCGGTGCCTGCCGTGAAATTTCGACGGCGGCCGCCTTGGCCAGGATGCCGCGCGCCTGGATCACGTCCCCGTTGGTGTCCGCAACGACCACCTCGCCGATCCCCAGGAACTTCTCGATGCGGCGGATGTCGGCGGCGGAGACGCGGGACGGGAAATTCACCTTGATCTCCACGATGCCCTTCTCGAGGGCCTCCGTGAGCAGCCGCGCCACCTGGAACCGCGAGACCCCGTAGCTGCTGCCGATCTCCACCTTGGACCGGTTCTCCAGGTAGTACTCGCTGCTGATGCGCGCCAGAAGCTCTTCATGGGAAAGCTCGGTCATGCCCGTCACCTCTCGCACATCTGATCATTTGAGTACCGCCCCTTGCTCAAACGAGTATATATGACTAGAGTCACATGACAGATGAGCGCCGTCGGTTTGCTCATATGAGCAAGCTCAGATGAGATCCGAAGCCGAAACAGCGGTCCTGACTTTTGAGCACAAAGGAGTTCTTATGCGTCCCAAGATGCGCGCCGCCTCGCTGGCCGCAGGTGCCCTGTGCATCGCCCTGTCCGCCTCCGCTTGCGCGGGGGCCGGCGGCGGCAACAGCGCGGGGGATCCGAACAGCATCAACGTCCTGATGGTGAACAACCCGCAGATGGAGGACCTGCAGAAGCTGACCGCGGACAACTTCACCAGGGAAACGGGGATCAAGGTCAACTACACGGTCCTGCCGGAGAACGACGTCCGGGCCAAGATCAGCCAGGAGTTCTCCAGCCAGGCCGGCCAGTACGACGTCGCCTCCCTGTCCAACTACGAGATCCCGTTCTTCGCCGCCAACAAGTGGCTGGCGCCGCTGGACAGCGTGGCGAAGGATGCCCAGTTCAACCAGGCGGACATCCTGCCCGCGTACACCGCGTCCCTCACCGGCAAGGACGGCACGCTGTACGGCGAGCCGTTCTACGGCGAGTCCTCGTTCCTGATGTACCGCAAGGACATCCTGGACGCGAAGGGCCTGGCCATGCCGGAGAAGCCCACGTGGGATCAGGTGGCAGACCTTGCCGCCAAGGCCGACGGCGCGGCGCCAGGCATGAAGGGAATCTGCCTCCGCGGTCAGCCGGGCTGGGGACAGGTGTTCGCCCCGCTGACCACGGTGGTGAACACCTTCGGCGGTACCTGGTACGACAAGGACTGGAACGCGAAGGTCAACGCCCCCGAGTTCACCGCGGCCGCCGAGTTCTATACGAAGCTGGTCCGTGAGCACGGCGAGGCCGGGGCCGCGCAGGCCGGGTTCACCGAGTGCCTGAACAACATGAGCCAGGGCAAGGTGGCCATGTGGTACGACGCCACGTCCGCCGCCGGCGCCCTCGAAGCTCCCGATTCACCGGTGAAGGGCAAGATCGGGTACGCCCAGGCACCCGTGAAGAAGACGGCGTCCTCCGGCTGGCTGTGGACCTGGTCCTGGGCCATGCAGGCGGCCTCCAAGAAGCAGGATGCCGCCGGGAAGTTCATCGCCTGGGCCAGCTCGAAGGAATACGAGGAACTCGTGGCCGCCAAGCTCGGCTGGGCGAAGGTCCCGTCCGGCAAGCGGATCTCCACCTACGAGAACGCCGAGTTCCAGAAGGCCGCGCCGTTCTTCAAGGCCGAACGCTTCGCGATCGAGAACGCCGACCCGAAGAACCCGGGCGCCCAGGCGCGCCCCGCCGTCGGAATCCAGTTCGTCGGGATCCCCGAGTTCGCCGCCCTGGGCACCAGCGTCTCCCAGGGGATCAGCTCCGCCATCGCCGGCCAGGGCACCGTGGCCGACGCGCTGGCCAAGGGCCAGCAGGCCGCCGAAAAAGTCGGCAACAAGTACAAGTGACCTCAACCCAACCGCAGGAGAACACCATGACCACCGCAACGGCGCGTATCTCCCGTCCGGGGCACAGCGCAGCCACATCCTCACGGAACACCAGCCCACGGAACCCCAACCCACGGGACGCTCGCTCACGGGAACGCGCCCTGGCCTGGGCGCGGCGCGCACCGCTGCTGCCGGCCCTGGTCTTCCTCATCATCGTTACCCAGCTTCCGTTCGTGGTGACGCTGATCATCTCGTTCCTGAACTGGAACAGCCTCAGCCCGAGCAAGACCGCGTTCGCCGGCCTGGAGAACTACGTCACGGTCCTCACCGACCCCGACCTGCGCCAGGCCATCTTCACCACCATCCTGCTCACCGTTTCCGTGGTCCTGCTGAGCCTGCTCATCGGCCTGGGCCTGGCCCTTCTGCTGGACAAGAAGTTCATGGGCAGGGGACTGGCCCGGACCCTGCTGATCGCACCGTTCCTGGTGGTGCCCGTGGCTGCGGCCCTGATCTGGAAGCACGCGCTGCTGAACCCGACCTACGGGCTGATCAACGGGATCCTGACATGGGTGTGGTCGCTGTTCGGCAGCGCCGCCGCGCCCCAGCTGGATCTGCTCTCCCAGGCGCCGCTGATGGCCGTGATCGCGTCCCTGGTCTGGCAGTGGACCCCGTTCATGATGCTCATCCTGCTCGCCGGCCTGCAGTCCCGCCCGATGGACACCGTGGAGGCGGCGCAGATGGACGGCGCCACCCCCTGGGCCATCTTCCGGCACCTGACCCTGCCGCACCTGCGCCAGTACATCGAACTCGGCGGCCTGCTCGGCGCGATCTACATCGTGCAGAACTTCGACTCCGTCTTCACCCTCACCGCGGGCGGGCTGGGCACTGCGAACCTGCCCTACGCCATCTACCAGACGTTCTACTTCGCCAACGAATACGGCCTGGCCTCCGCGGCCGGCGTCGTGGTGGTCATCGGCACCATCATCGTGGCGACGTTCGCCCTGCGCACCGTTTTCTCGCTCTTCAAGAAGGAGGCAGCACGATGAGCACCCTCACCGCACCCCACAGCACGCAGCCCGGTCCCGCCGTCGGGAATGCCCGCGGTTCCCGCGTTTTCGGTAAGTTCGGCAGCAAGTCCCGGATGGACCCCACCCGGAACAACACCGCCGCCGGCATCGCCGCGTGGCTGCTGGCACTGCTCTTCGCCACGCCCGTGCTGTGGATGATCCTGACCTCCTTCCACTCCGAAACCGACGCCGCCACCAACCCGCCGTCCGTCGCCGCGGACCTCACCCTGGACGCCTACAGGGAGTTCTTCGGCGCCACGTCCGGCGTCAGCCCGTGGCCGCCGCTGATCAACTCCGCCACCGCCTCGGTCCTCTCCACCGTCCTGGTGCTGGCACTGGCCATCCCGGCCGCATACGCCCTCTCCATCCGGCCGGTGAAGAAGTGGACCGACGTGATGTTCTTCTTCCTCTCCACCAAGATGATGCCCGTGGTGGCCGCGATCCTGCCGCTCTACCTGTTCGCCAGGACCGTGGGCGCGCTGGACAACATCTGGTTCCTGATCCTGATGTACACGTCCATGAACCTGCCCATCGCGGTGTGGATGATGCGCTCCTTCCTCGCCGAGGTCCCCGAGGAAATGCTCGAGGCGGCCCAGATCGACGGCGCCAACCTGCTGCTGATCCTGCGCAGGATCATCGCCCCCGTCGCCATGCCGGGCATCGCCGCCACCGCCCTGATCTGCTTCATCTTCAGCTGGAACGAACTCCTGCTGGCGCGCGTCCTCACCGGCGTCGTCGCCGGCACCGCCCCGGTGTTCCTCACCGGCTTCGTCTCCGGCCAGGGCCTGTTCCTCGCGAAAGTCTGCGCGGCCGCCGTCGTGATCTCCCTGCCGGTCCTCTTCGCCGGGTTCGCCGCCCAGGACAAGCTCGTCCAGGGGCTGTCGCTCGGCGCGGTCAAGTAGCAGCGGCCGCCAAGTAACGCTCTCAACTTCCAAAGGATGACCTCCATGACGACAACGACCCAGTCCGCGCCCGCCGTCGGACACCCCGAACTGCCCGCCACCATGCGCGCCGCCGTCCTCAAACGCCAGGGCGAGATGGCCCTGCATACCCTGCCCGTCCCGGAGCTCGAGCCGGACCAGGTCCTGGTGCAGGTGGCTGCCGTCGGCGTCTGCGGCAGCGACGTGCACTACTACGAACACGGCCGGATCGGCGAGTACGTGGTGGACCACCCGCTGATCCTCGGCCACGAGCTCTCCGGCCGGATCGCCGCCGTCGGGACCGCCGTGGACCCTGCCCGCATCGGCAAGCGGGTCGCCGTCGAACCCCAACGCCCGTGCCGCACCTGCACGCAGTGTCGGGCCGGACGGTACAACCTCTGCCCGGACATCGAGTTCTACGCCACCCCGCCGGTGGACGGCGCCTTCACCGAATACGTCACCATCCAGTCCGACTTCGCCTACGACATCCCGGACACCGTCAGCGACGAGGCGGCCGCCCTGATCGAACCGCTCTCCGTAGGGCTGTGGGCCTGCGAGCGGGCGGGTATCCGCCCCGGCAGCCGCGTACTGATCGCCGGCGCCGGACCCATCGGGATCATCGCCGCCCAGGCCGCCCGCGCGTTCGGCGCCACCGAAATCTTTATCAGCGACATCGCCGAGGACCGGCTCGCCTTCGCGCTGCAGCACGGCGCCACCCACGCGCTCAACGCCCGGACGGACACCGTGGAGGGGCTCGACGTCGATGCGTTCATTGACGCTTCCGGCGCACCGCAGGCGGTCCGTTCCGGGATCAAGGCCGTGGGGCCGGCCGGAAGGGTGATCCTCGTGGGGCTGGGGGCGGACGACGTCGAACTGCCCGTCTCGTACATCCAGAACCGGGAGATCTGGCTCTCCGGCGTCTTCCGCTACATCAACACCTGGCCGCTCGCCATCCAGCTTCTCGCCGACGGGAAAGTCGACCTCGACATTTTGGTCACCGGCAGGTTCGGCCTGGCCGAATCAGAGGAAGCACTCAAGGCCGGCAAGCAGCCCGGCCAGCTCAAAGCCGTCGTCTACCCGGGCCGCTGACAGCCCGCGCCGAAAGGAACAGCACATGCTCACGAACGCAACGCTTGCCGAACTCCCGGTCAGCCTGGACCGGCCGTCCTATGACCGCTCGGCCCTGGCCGCCGGCATCGTCCACTTCGGGGTCGGCGGCTTCCACCGCGCCCACCAGGCCATGTACCTGGACCAGCTGATGAATGCCGGCCTGGCGCACGACTGGGCCATCTGCGGCGTGGGCGTCCTGCCCGGCGACGCCCGGATGAAGCAGGTCATGGACAGCCAGGACTGCCTGTACACCTTGGTGGTGAAGAACCCCGACGGGACGCGGGAGGGGCGGGTGATCGGCTCGATCATCGAATACCTCTTCGCGCCTGAAGATCCCGAGGCCGTGATTGAAAAAATGGCGTCCGACGCCGTCCGGATCGTTTCGCTGACAGTCACCGAGGGCGGGTACAACTTCCACCACGTCACCGGAGACTTCGACGCCGACAACCCCGACGTGGTCCACGACCTCCAGCCGGATGCCGCGCCGCGGACCACCTTCGGGCTGGTCACCGAGGCGCTGCGCCGGCGACGGGATAGGGGACTGGCGCCGTTCACGGTCATGTCCTGCGACAACATCCAGGGCAACGGCGACGTCGCACGGAAGATGTTCACCGCCTTTGCCTCGTTGAAGGACCCGGCCCTGGGCACCTGGGTCACGGAGAACGTGCCGTTCCCCAACAGCATGGTGGACCGGATCACCCCCGTCACCACGGACGAGGACCGTCTGGCCATCGCGGAGGAGTTCGGTGTGTCGGACGGGTGGCCGGTGGTGTGCGAGCCCTTTGAGCAGTGGGTGCTGGAGGACCACTTCAGCCTGGGACGGCCGCCCTTCGAAAAGGCCGGCGTGCAGCTCGTGGAGGACGTGGAGCCTTATGAGCTGATGAAGCTGCGGCTCCTCAACGCGAGCCACCAGGGCATGTGCTACTTCGGCCACCTCGCCGGCTACCGCTACGCCCACGAGGCGGCGCAGGACCCGCTGTTCGCACAGTTCCTGCTGGACTACATGGACAGGGAAGCGACCCCCACGCTGCAGCCGGTGCCCGGCATCGACCTGCACACGTACAAGAAGACCCTGATTGAGCGCTTCTCCAACGAGCACGTCCGCGACACCCTGGCCCGGCTCTGCGCCGAGAGCTCCGACCGGATCCCGAAATGGCTCCTGCCCGTGGTCCGGATCAACTTGGAGAACGGGGGAGACATCAGCCGGTCCGCTGCGATCGTGGCGAGCTGGGCCCGGTATGCGGAGGGGACGGACGAGCAGGGCAGCCCGATCGAGGTGGTGGACCGGCTCAAGGACACCCTGATGACCGCCGCCGCGTGCCAGCGGCAGGACCCGCTCTCCTTCATCGCGAACCGGGAAGTCTTCGGGGACCTCATCGACAACGAACGGTTTGTCGCTGAGTACACCGACGCGCTGGCCAGCCTCCACCGGCACGGCGCGAAGGAAACGCTGAGCGGACTGGCCTCCAAGTAAACGCAAGCGGACGACGGCGGGCGAGTCCCGCCGTCGTCCGCCCCACCGCCGGAGTTTTTGTACAGATAATGGCCGCTTAAGGGCCTCCAGGAGCCATTATCTGTACAAAAACTCCCGGCACATTGGCGCGGTTAGCCGAGCGGCCGCCGTCGGGCAACCCACAGAATTTTTCACCGGCGCACCCAGCTGCGCGTCGTACGCTTAGCCGTAAACCCGGATATCCGGATTCCGACGTGTCCGAACGGATCAGCATGGCAGGCGTCAGCGTCGGGGAGCGGCGCTCCCTCCAACTTCCGATCACTGATGCCGCGAGCCTGGCCGCCCAGCAAACCCTGGCCCGGCTGGGCTCCAGCGCAGCCGGCCTGTCCGGCGAGGAAGCGGCCCGGCGGCTCCGGGACCTCGGGCCGAACGCCGTCCGCACCCACCGGGCCAACCCCTGGGCAGTACTGGGTCGGCAGTTCGCCAGCCCCATCCTGGTCCTGCTGCTGGCCACCGCGGCGTTGTCCCTGTTCCTGGGCGACGCCACCAACTCGATCGTCATCGGCGTGATCCTGCTGGTCAGCGTGGGACTCGGCTTCACCAACGAATACCGCGCCGAGCTCGCCTCAGAAGCCCTGCACACCCGCGTCACCCACCGCGCCGCCGTGCTGCGCGGCGGAACCACCGCGGAAGTGGACGTCACCGCCCTGGTGCCCGGCGACGTCGTCCATCTCAGCCTCGGCGCCATCGTTCCCGCCGACATCCGGATCCTGGCCGCCCAGAACCTCCTCTGCGACGAAAGCATCCTCACCGGCGAATCCCAGCCCGCCGCCAAGGACCCGGCTCCGGTGCCAGCCGGAACGCCCCTGGCCGACCTCGCATCCTGCGTCTTCATGGGCACCGTCATCCAGTCCGGCAGCGGCAGCGGGGTGGTGGTGGCCACCGGCGGGCGCACCGAATTCGGCCGGATTGCGCTGGGCCTGGGCGAACGGCAGCCGCAGACCGAATTCCAGCTGGGGCTCCGGCGGTTCTCCTTCCTGCTCCTGCAGGTGGCCATCGCGCTCACCTCGCTGATCTTCATCGCCAACCTGCTGCTGCGGCGCCCGCTGCTGGAATCGCTGCTGTTCTCCCTGGCCATCGCCGTGGGCATCACCCCGCAGCTGCTTCCCGCCGTCGTCAGCACCAGCCTGGCCACCGGCACCCGGCAGCTGGCCAGGCGGAAGGTCCTGGTGAAGCGGCTGGTCTGCATCGAGGACCTGGGGGACATGGACATCCTGGTCACGGACAAGACCGGCACGCTCACGGAGGGGAAGATCAGTTTCACCGGTGCGCTCCCGGCCACCCCGGACGTGTCCGACGCCGGTCTGCTCACCCTGGGGCTGCTGGCCACAGAGGCCGACTACGCCTGCGCAAAGCTTTCCTCCGCCGGGCAAAATGCCTTGGACGCGGCACTCTGGGAGAGCCCCGGGGCGGCCGGCTTCGAGCCGGCACGCTTTGAACGCCTTGGCCTCATCGGCTTCGACCACCAGCGGCGCCGCACCACTGTGCTGGTGCGCGAGGCCGGCGGCCCGGTCCGGCTGGTCACCAAGGGCGCGCCGGAAGACGTCCTGGCCCTCTGCGGACCGGTTTCACCTGCCGTGCAGAGGCTGCTGGATGAACAGTTCGACGCCGGCTCCCGGGTTGTGGCGGTGGCGTCCCGGCCGGCTCCGGGGCTGGGCCAGCTGACCGCGGCGGAGGAGCGCGGCCTCACCCTGGCAGGTTTCCTGGTGTTCCTGGACCGGCCGAAGGCCAACGCCCGGCATTCCCTGGACCGGCTGGAGGCGCTGGGCATTTCGGTGAAGCTCGCCACCGGGGACAACGCCAAGGTGGCCGAGAAAGTCTGCACGGATCTCGGTGTGCCTTCCGGCGGGACGCTCACGGGGGCCGCCGTCGAGGAGATGTCCGACGCCGACCTCGCCGCCGCCGCGCGGACGGCCACCATCTTCGCCCGCGTCTCGCCGGAACAGAAGGCGCGCATCATCACGCTGCTCCGGCAAAGCGGCGGGGCGGTGGGCTTCATGGGCGACGGCGTCAATGATGCCCTGGCCCTGCACAAGGCGGACATCGGCATCTCGGTGGACAGTGCCACCGACGTCGCCAAGGACGCTGCGGACGTCGTCCTGCTGGACAAGGACCTTGATGTCCTGGCCGACGGCGTGATGGAGGGCCGCCGGATCTTTGCCAACACCATCAAGTACGTCCTGATGGGCACCTCCAGCAACTTCGGGAACATGTTCAGCGCGGCCACAGCCTCCGTGGTGCTGAGCTTCCTGCCGATGCTGCCGGGCCAGATCCTGCTCAACAACCTGCTGTACGACACCGGCCAGCTGGCCATTCCCGGCGACCGCGTGGACAAGGAGCAGCTCCGGGCGCCGTCGCACTGGAACATCGCCTTCATCCGGCGGTTCATGCTCCTTTTCGGGCCCATCAGCTCGCTGTTCGACTTCGCCACCTTCGCGCTGATGCTGCTGGTGTTCAAGGCGGTGCCGGGGGAGTTCCGTGCGGGCTGGTTCATTGAATCGATCGCCACGCAGACGCTGATCATTTTCGCCATCAGGACCCGGCGGGTGCCGTTCCTGCGCAGCCGGCCCTCACCGGGCCTCCTCGGGGCGTCGCTGGGCGTGGTGGCCCTGGGGATCTTCCTGCCGCTCTCGCCGGTGGCCGGCCTGCTGGAGTTCGACCCGCTCCCCGTGCCGTTCTTCCTGGCCCTGCTCGGGATGACCGTGGTGTACCTGGTGCTGGTGGAGTTCGCCAAGCGCTGGTTCTTCGCCAGGGACGCGCAGCAGATACCGGCGGCGCCGCCGCCCGTCCGCCGCCGCCACGTCACACACCACATCTCCCGCCGGGCGTTCCGCTTCAGCGCCCCCGTCAAGGTGCGCGCGAAATGACAGGCGAGTCCCGCCGTCGTCCGTCTGCATCAGAGTTTTTGTACAGATAATGGCCGCTAAAGGCGCTTCAGGAGCCATTATCTGTACAAAAATTTCGCCCTGTTCCCCCCATTAGGGGAGCGGCTGCCGTTCCCCGGCGGCGACCGCACCGTCGAGCGCAACGTAGGTTCGCCGTCGTCGTTCCAGCCTTTCCTGCTGCGCGGGCGACGGGATCTGCGCGCCCTTTGCCCGGTTGCACCTGCTGCACGCCGCGACGAAGTTCTGCAGGCTGGTGGAACCGCCCTTGGACCACGGGTAGAAGTGGTCGCCATGCTCTGCAGCCCGGGAACAACGACGGCGGAAGCCGGCCTCCATCTCGCACTGCCCGCCGGCGCGGGCCATGCCCTCGCGGCGCTGCTGGCGGGTGAAGCGCCGGACCGGATCCCGCCGGCGGACGTCCCGGGAGCGGATGATGAGTGCAGTGATCACAAGGGCAAGCATGACGAGCCCCGGGGCTGTGGCCGCCGCCAGGACGCCGTCGAACATCTTGGTCAGGATGTCGGAGACCGAGGGGCGGCTCGTGCCGAGGGTTAGGTGGACTGTGTTGGGCCGGAAGGAAAGGACGACGGCGGCGGCCAGCCATATGATGGCCCCTGAGTATGCCGCCCGCAGGGCCACCCGCGTCCAGTAAATGCGCGTCAATTCCAGCATTTGTCCCCCAAGGCTCAGAGTTTTTGTACAGATAATGGCCGCTAAAGGCGCTTCAGGAGCCATTATCTGTACAAAACTCCCGTAGTGCCGCACTACGGGTCTACTGCACTATGACGTGGCGGAATTGAAGCCCGGGTCGGTGGTTGCGGTTTCGAGGAGACGGTCAAAGCTGCTGATGCCGTAATCGGGAGGGGTGGCGGCGATGACGATCCGCGTCGTGGTGACCGCCTCCGTTGTCGGCTTGGCGTTCGGGTTCGGCTTCGGTGAGCGCAGCGGCGCGACCTTCAGCTGCAGGCCGGACACCCCGTTCACCATCAGCGGGAGGCGCCCTCGGTTGACGATGAGCGAGCGGAGTCCATCGGGCGAGATCTGCGTGGTCCGGTCCGCCGTCAGTTCAAGGATCACCTCATTCACAGTCCCGGTCAGCCGCTGCAGAAATGCCCGCTCGGCCGAATTCTTGGCGAGGAGGGCAAGGACCGTGAACGTCGTGGCGAAGACGGCGACGAACAGCATCGTGGCGCCGACGTCCCGGAGCGCAGGCGTGAAGGTCATCAGGAGCAGGCACAGGACGAAGCCAATGACGGAAAACCCGCCGAAGGTTGCGCCCGCGCCGTCGGCCGGCCTGCCGCTCCATTGCTTGGAGGTGAAGCTGCAGACTTCCCGGGTCTCGGTCCGTTGAGTTGGCATGATCAGTTCCCTTTCACTTCCAGCAGGGCCTCGGCCATCATGATTGCTTCCCGCGCCTCCCGAAGGCTTTCCCGAAGGCCCGGATCCGGGAAGCCAAGGCTGACGCCCGCCGGGGACAGGGAAAGGTCATCGGCCACCTTCCGGAGATTCTCCCGCTCCAGCGCGAGCATCCGGGACGACGCCAGCTTGACCCTGCTCTTCTCCAGGTCAAACAGTGACGTTTCGATCTGGTCCCGGCGCGCACGGATGGTCCGGCACACTTCCTGCACTCGGTGCGTGCGGCTGGTGAACATCCGCTCCATCTTGACGGCAACGTCATGAAGTTCCCTCAAGGTGCTGTATCTCCGCGCCTCATTGGTGCTGCTGTGCCGGGCCAGGAGCTGGCTGATGAGCGAGAGACGCTGACCCCACAGTTCGAGCCCTGCCTGGTTCTGGGTGAAGAGCATTTCCGCAGCGCCAAGGGCGGTGCTGAGCGCGTCCCGCCGCGGAGTGAGCTTGCCGGCCGCGGCATCCAGCCGTGCGATGAAGTCTGCGTAATTGTCGAGCGGCGCAGGCCTGTCCTCGCTGCCCGCCACGCGCATGGTGAGCGGGGCAGGCGGCCCGTTGGCCGCCGTCGGGCTTTCCTTCGGTGTTCCTCCGAGGCGAGGCGGATCCGGCGGTTTTCGCGGCGGGACGGCGCGGGGTTCCGGTCCGGAGTCGGATGCGCCGTCGCTCATGATCAATCATCCCCATTCATGATCCGTTCAAGGCTGCTTACACCGCCCATGAACGAAGCAGGAGCGCCCGCGCACCTGCCTGTGAATGCTCATTGTAAGGCCCGGGGCCGACGTTGTCTTGGGGCTCGGTTCAGGCACCCTTGCCCCGAGTTTTTGTACAGATAATGGCCGCTCGAGGGCCTTCAGGAGCCATTATCTGGACAAAAACTCTTATGACGCCGGCGGGCTTTGGCCAGGACTCACGTCCCCGCCGGGAAGAGCGGCCGGTACACGGGCGGGAAGGCGCTCGCGGACAGCGGATCACGCCTGGGCGGGTCGGCGGTGATCGGGTTGTTGGTCCGCAGGTCACCCACGGCGTACTGAACCATCATGTCGTGGTCCTCGTGGACCAGGTTGTGGCAGTGGATCATGTAACGCCCTCCCTCCTGCGGGGTGGAGTCGAACTGCATCAGCGCGGTGATGGACTCGTTCTCACCGGCGTAGAAGACATCCTTGGGCCCGAGCTCCCAGGCGAAGGGTTTGCCGCCGTTGGTGTTGCGGGCGATGATTTTGGCGTCGATCAGGTGGATGTGCACCGGGTGGAACCATCCGCCGGACTGGTTGACGATGGTCCACTGCTCGACGGCGAAGGGCCGCGGGTTGCCGAACAGCAAGGTGAACCCGGACCTTTCGATGTCGTCCCACAGGACCCCGTTGATGCTCCACTGGCCGTTCTCGCGCTCGAACCTGAGCTGCCTCTTCACCGTGGCCATCGCCAGGGTCAGGCTCATGGTGTCGATGCCGCCCTGGGACGCCCTGGGCGAGCCGCCGTTGTCCAGCCTCGTCGGGATGGCGGAGATGGACCCGGCCCCGGACCCCGAATCGGCCACCACCTGGAACCGCATGATCTTCTCCGTGTTGGCAAAGTCGAGGTTGTTCTTGTTGCTGAGGTTGCGCAGGTCGACGGTCTGCCCGGTCCTGTACTTGCGGAAGTCGATCAGGATTTCGGTGCGCTCCGCAGTGCCCTGCCGCCACGACGAGACGGCCTGGACCACCGGCGTCATGCCCGCATCGGTGCCGACGATATAAATAGGTTCACCGTTGGAGAGGGTGGGCCGGTAGGAACGTGAGATCGATGCGTCGAGCACGCGGAAACGGTAGATGCGCGGTTTGACCTTCATGGTGGGCCAGGGCACCCCGTTGACCAGGATGATGTCGCCCCACAGCCCCTTTTGTCCGTTGTCGTTGTACCCGAGCGAGCCGTCCGCCTGGAACAGCGCGTCGGAAATCATCAGCGGCACATCGAACTCGCCCTGCGGCAGCTGCGCCCGTTCAAAACGGTCCGACAGCGGGTAGAACCCGGCCAGTCCCGAATACACATTCTGGGCGGTGATGTGGTGCTTGTGGTCGTGATACCACAGCGTGCGGGATGTCTGCCTGTTTGGATAGTGGTAGTTCTTGAAGAAGCCGGGAACCGTGATGTCGTTGGCATAGCCGTCGTACTGGGGCAGGGACGCCGAGCCGTGCAGGTGCGTGGAGGTGCTGGGTGTCCCCTGTTGGACCAGTCCCTGCGACGGGAACGCGTTGCGGATCCGCACCTCGATCCGGGTGCCCTGCCTGGCCCGGATGGTGGGGCCCGGAAAGATCCCGTTGTACCCGGCCAGAGTGGTGGTGAGGCCCGGCAGCATGCGGGCCTGCCCGAGTTTCTGGGTGAGGGCGTAGCGCTCGAACGGCCGCTTGGGGTCGCCGCCGTCGAAGCCCTTCTGGAACGGAACGAGCTCCGGGGGCCGCCGGAAGACAGCCCTGAACGGGACCGGCCGGTTCTGCGGGGCAAGCTGGCTCTGAGTTATCGGCTCAGTGGCCGTCGGCTCAGCGCCGCCGGCCAGCACTCCGGTCATGGCAGCGCCCACCACACCAAGTTTCAGTACTTCCCTGCGAGACGCCATTGTCTCCTCCATGCATCGGGATCACATGTATTGACATACAAAGGCCCGCGACCGGTAGCCGCGAGTCCGTCCTCCCCCTGGAGATGCAAAGACCTGAAGTGCAGCGACGCCAGTGTCGGCCGGACGCGTTGGGAAAACCTTGCCGGCGCAGCCTGCGCTCCACCCAAATGGGGCGTTGACTGCCTCGGGATAAGACAGAACAAACATCCGACGGCGGCACTTGCGGTCCGCCGTCGGACTTGCCTCCCGCCGTCGGGCTTTACAAAACAGCAGAAGCAACTGCACCCCGAGTTTTCGTACAGATAATGGCCGCCTAAGGCGCTTCAGGAGCCATTATCTGTACAAAAACTCTCAGCGCACGGGCGCAGGGTTCCGGGCTGCGATGAGTGTGGCGAGCCAGACGAGGACGGCGAGGACGGCGTAGCCGGCGGTGATGACGGGGAGGCTGAGGACCCGGCTGGCCTGCCCGGCGACCAGGCTGGGAACGGCGGACCCGGTGTACGAGATGGCGTAGATGACGGCGAGCAGGCCCGCGCGCTCGCGGGGGAGCGCCTCGGGCAGGAGCGTGTTCATGCTGCCGGAGGTGGCCAGGCCCATCCCGACGCCGCCCACAACGCCCGCGCCGATAAACAGGCCGAGGATGCCCGCCGTGCTGGCGACTGCGAGCCCGATTCCCGCGGCGGCGACCAGCGTCATGCCTGTGCGCTGCGCGGCCGCGGGGGTGAAGCGTCCCGCGAGGAACCCGCCTAGGAAACCCGGCGCCATGTAGGAGGCGTACACGGAGGCCGCGACCAGGGGGCTGTGCGAGCCGAGGTCGTCGGCCGCGATGGAGGGGCCGAACGACGTGAAGTAGCCGCCGAACGCCCAGGTGGCCACAAAGACGCCGGAAGCAAGGGGCAGAAAGGGGCGTGACGCCGTCGGAACCGCCAGCCGCGGGATCAGCGAGGACCAGGCGCCGGGCGTGCGGGCAACGGTCTCGGGGCGGGTGGCGAGGGCGACCGCGCAACCCAGGAGGAGCGCGGCGAACACGCAGAAGGTGAGCTCCCGCGGGGCCGGCCCGAACTCGACGAGCACTCCGGAGAGGAAGACGCCGAGGGCAAGGCCGATGGTGGCGGCCGCAGTGGTGACGGCCGCGACCAGCCACCGCGGGCGCCGGGGTGCGGTGTCCACGATGTAGGCGCCGATGGCGCTGGAGGCGAGGCCGGCGGCCAGTCCCTGGAGGACCCGGCCGAGCAGGAGCGGGAGGAAGCTGTGCACCCACAGCAGGGTGAGGCAGCCGGCGGCGGCGAGCAGGAGCGCCGCAATCGAGACGGGGCGGCGCCCGTGGTGGTTGGAGAGCCGGCCGAGGACGAGCAGGGCGAACACGGCGCAGACGAAGTAGGCGACGGCGACCAGCGAGAACTGGTCGTTGGTCAGGCCGTCGGCGCTGCGGTAGGTGTCGTAGAGGGGGATGGCCGAGGCACCGGCGGCGAACACGGAGACGAACGAGACGGTGGCCGCGACGAAGCCGCGCCCCTCGGCGGGGGCGGCGGTCCGGCCGGGGCGGGGGTGTGTTTGGGTCATGTTCTTTCTTGCTGCGCAGGAGGGGCCCGGCACCGCCTGCGCAGTTGGCTAACTGTCAGGTGGCGCGGCGGTAGCGGATGTGGGTGGCCAGCGGTGAGTGAAGCACCTCGGCGGGTTCGAAGCCGAAGGATTCAACGCCGTCGAAGATGCGCTCGCCCGAGCCGAGCAGGACCGGCGCGATGTCGAGGGTGAGTTCGTCGATCACGCCGGCTTTGAGGGCCTGCCGGACGGTTGAGGCTCCGCCGGCGATGTCCACGCCCTTGTCCCCGGCGGCCTGTCGCGCTGCGGCGTAGGCCGCGTCGAAGCCCCCGGTGACGAAGTGGAAGGTGGTCCCGCCGTCCATCTGGATCGGGTCATGTGCGTGGTGGGTCAGCACGAACACCGGCGCGTGGTACGGCGGTTCGGGGCCCCACCACCCGGTCCACTCCTCATCCCAGTCGCCTCGGATCGGGCCGTACATGTTCCGGCCCATCACGTACGCGCCCCGCGGGCGCATGAGCCAGTCGTTGGCGACGTTGTCGGCATCAGTGGCCCGCGGGTCGCCGATGTGCCAGCCGTGCAGCTCCAGCCCCCGCTTGCCCAGGGGGTTATCGCGGCTCTGGTCCGGCCCGGCGACGAAGCCGTCCAGCGAGATCGACATATGGCAGGTGGTATCCGGCACGGTGAGCCTCCCGAGTGAGTGGGACTTGCATGCGGTCGTGTGGGGATCCTAGCACTCCGGGTCTGTGGCGTCCGGGCGAGGGAGGCGTCAGCGGTTGACGAGTCCCAGATGCTGGTCGTTGTAGCGTGCGCCGTGCACGCCGATCCGCCGGGCGAGCGCGTCGAGGTCTGCGACGTCGTCCGCGGAAAGGGCCACCGACGCGGCGCCCGCATTTTCCGCGATCCTGGCGGTGCTGCGCGTACCGGGAATGGGCACGATCCACGGCTGCTGCGCGAGCAGCCACGCCAGCGCGATCTGCGCCGGGGTGGTGCCCCTGCTGCGGGCGAGTCCGCCCACGTGCTCGACGAGCGCGGCGTTTGCGGACCGGTTCTCCTCCGTGAAGCGGGGGATCGTGGCGCGGACGTCGCCCGCCGCGAAGGCGGTGGCCGTGCTCACGGTGCCGGTGAGGAAGCCCTTGCCCAGCGGACTGAACGGCACGAACCCGATGCACAGCTCGGCGAGCGTCGGAAGCACCTCCGCCTCGGGATCGCGGGTCCACAGGGAGTACTCGCTCTGGACCGCCGTCACCGGCTGCACCGCGTGCGCACGGCGGATGGTCCCGGCGGACGCTTCCGACAGCCCGAAGTGCCGGACCTTGCCTTCGGCGATCAGCTCCCCGACGGTGCCTGCAACGTCCTCGATGGGAACATCGGGATCAACGCGGTGCTGGTAGAACAGGTCGATGACGTCGGTGCGGAGACGCTTCAGCGAGGCGTCGGCCACGCGGCGGATCTGTTCGGGCCGGCTGTCCAGGCCGACGCTCCTGCCGTCCTCGATCCGCCAGCCGAACTTGGTGGCGATCTGTACCTGGCCGCGGATCGGCCCGAGTGCCTCACCCACCAGTTCCTCGTTCACGTACGGCCCGTACACCTCGGCGGTGTCGAAGAAGGTCACCCCGAGGTCGTAGGCGGACCGGATGACGGCGATCATGTCCTCGCGGCTGCCGGGGTTGGGGCCGTAGCTCTGTGACATGCCCATGCAGCCCAGCCCGACTGCTGAGACGGTCAGGCCCTGTCCGAGGGTGCGGGTGTGCATATGGGTCTCCCTTGCTGGTGGGTGGTTGTTCGTTGGGCCGCGTGCGGGGTTAGGGCTGCGTGCCGTTGTACTCGTCGTCGGTGATGTGCTCCAGCCACGTGGTGGTCGTGGCGGGATCGTCGCCGTTCTCCAGCATGGCGATGTGCTCCATGAAGCAGCCCGGTGCGGCGGCGTGCCAGTGCTCTTCTCCCGGCGGGGTGTACAGGGTCTGGCCGGGGTGGACCTCGATGATCTTGCCGTCGCGGCCGCCGAACCGGGCGACGCCCTGGGTGACGCGGAGGTACTGTCCGCGGGCGTGCGAGTGCCAGGCAGTGCGGGCTCCGGGGGCGAACCGGACGGTGGCCACGATCATGCGCTGGTCGCTTTCGTGCGGCAGCGCGATGGGGTCCAGCCACACGTCGCCGACGAACTGCTCGGGCGGGTTCTTGCCGGTGGGCTTGGCGGGTTCGATGTTCATGCGTTCTCCTTGCTGGTGGTGGTCGTTTCGGTCGCCGCCCAGCTGGCGAGCAGCCGGAGGCCGTCTTCCGACGGCGTGCCGGGGTCGGCGCTGTAGGCGGTCAGGGTGAGTCCGGGCGCGTTGGGAAGCTCGAGGGCGTCGAACGCCAGCTGGAGGTCGCCGACGGCGGGGTGACGGAAGTCCTTGTAGCCGCCTCTGTGGAGGCGAACATTGCGTTGTGCCCACCTGGCGCGGAAGTCCTCCGAACGGGTGGACAGCTCCCCGATCAGCTCGGTGAGGGACTTGTTGAACGGGTCACGGCCTGCCTCGGTGTGGAGGATGGCGACGGCGGTGCTGGCCGCCTTCTCCCAGTCCGGGTACAGGATGTGCGAGCGGGGATCGAGGAAATTAAAGCGTGCCAGGTTCACCTTTTCGGTGTTTCGGGCGTACGCCTCCGAATAAAGGGCGCGGCCGAGGCTGTTGATCGCCAGGATGTCCAGCCGGCCGTTGCGCACGAACGCGGGCACGCCGGCCATCGAGTCCAGAAGCCGCTGGATGCTGGGGGTCACGGCCTCGCTGGGCTTGCGCCGCGGCCGCGCCGACGGTGAGGCCGCGCGTGCCAGGTTGTGCAGGTGCTCGCGTTCGGCTTCGTTCAGCTGGAGCGCCCTGGCGAGCGACTCCAACACGCTGTCGGAGACTCCGCCGAGCGAGCCGCGTTCGAGCTTGGTGTAGTACTCCACTGAGACGCCGGCCAGCAGTGCGACCTCCTCGCGGCGCAGCCCGGGGACTCGCCGGGTGCCCCCGAACGAGGGCAGGCCGGCCTGGTCCGGGGTCAGCTTCGCCCGGCGGGTGGCGAGGAACTCACGGATCTCGTGGCGGTTGTCCATGCTGACCACGCTACGTTCACATCGGACGCCGAGGGAGTCTCTGCCAGTACCCGTATGGGCAGGGCCTCCCGCACGGGCGGGAAACGGGCGTTGACTTGTGGTTGTCGACCCCAAAGAAAGGAAACGCCCATGACTGACGAAACAACCGGCTGGACCGGCGGCCTACGCGCCTTCGGCGACTTCGCCCCTGGCCTGGTCCACTACACCGACCGTGTCCTCTTCGACGAGGTCTGGGAGCGGCCCGAGCTTTCCAAGCGCGACCGCAGCCTCATCACAATCGCGGCGCTCCTCGCCGGCGGCAACACCGAGCAGCTGAACTTCCATCTCGACTTCGCCAGGAAGAACGGCCTCACGGAGCAGGAACTCATCGAGGCCATCACGCACCTTTCCTTCTACGCCGGCTGGCCCAAGGCGATGTCCGCCATGGCCGTTGCGAAGAAAGTCTTCACCGAGGAGCCGGCCCAGGAGGGTTAGCCGGCCTCCGGCAGGGCTATCCCTTGCTTTGAGCACGCACAAGGCGCTGGAAAAGACCGGATATCCGGTTGAGGCAGACCCCGGTGAGAGTTGACGCATACAACCAATTAGCCTGTCAAGCTCTTGACCGGGGCGGATCCCAGCCCTTAGAGTCCTGATATATGAGTAATATATGTCACATCTTGACCGGCCCTGGACCCGAGGTTTTGATCTCGATGGGTCGGCGGGAGGGGGCCGGAAGCCAAAGCCTTGCCGACTCCATCTCGAAGAGCAGTGATATATGACGACGCCGAAATCATCTCGTGAGTTCAGCGCGGCCGTATCGGCTGGCATCGAGCCAGCCGGTCTCGTGTAACAGTCGCCAAAGGCGGCGGCTGTCCGTGCGTCCGGGAAACGGCGCTCCGGTGCCGTTGCGCTGAAGCCAGAAGGGAACAAATCTCAATGACCCATCCGACCAGGACGACGGCCTCCGTCGACACCTCCCTATCAAAAGAGACCAGCTCCAGGTTCAAACGCCGCTTCATGGTGCGGCTTGTCGCGGTCTTCATCGGCGGGATGTTCCTCGACGGTTACATCCTCGGAATCATCGGCCCCGTCACCGGACCCATGCGGTCAGATCTCCAGCTCGACGAACTGTCTCTGGGCATGATCGCTGCAGGCCCGCTGGCTGGTATCTTCGTCGGCTCCCCGCTGGCCGGCTGGGCTACTGACAAGTTCGGACGCAAGCCCATGTTCCTCGTGGACATGGGCCTGTTCCTGGCCGCCTCAGCGGCCCAGTTCTTCGTAACCTCCGGAGACGGGGCCGTGATCCAGCTGGCCATCATCCGGTTCTTCATGGGCGTCGCGATCGGCGGCGAGTACTCAATCGGTGGGCCGTTGCTATCAGAGTTCTCCCCTCCAAAGCTCCGCGGGCGTTTGCTCGGGCTGACGCTGATCGCCTGGTACGTCGGTTTCATGATGGCATTCATCATCGGCACGCTCCTGCACGACGCCGGCACCCCATGGCGCCTCGTTATCGGCACGAGCACGATACTCGCATTTGTCCTGTTCCTCGCCCGCATCGGCCTCCCCGAATCGCCGAGCTGGCTCATTTCGAAGGGACGGCGTGAGGAAGCACTCGCGATCGCACGCAGCTACATCGAATCACCCGAGATGCACAACAGCATCACCGAAGAGATCGATCTGAGGATGATCCAGGAGGCTCAGGCCGCGCAGAGCAGGACCAAAATCAAGGGCGCCTCCTTCGGAATGCTGTTCTCGAGGCAGTACTGGCGCACCACCCTCTTCACCGCAGGTTTTTGGTTCTGCGCGGTCACTCCGTACTTCGCGATCGCGACCTTCGCCGACGACGTGCTCAACCACTTCGGCTTCGGCGGCGGCTGGGCCGGTGGAGTCGGCCTGTCCGCACTTGCTACCGCGGGCGTTGTCATCAGCGTGCTTCTGATTGATAAGCTCGGCCGCCGAATCCTCACCGTGCCCGGGCAGTGGCTCTGCGCAGGCATCCTGCTGATCATCGGACTCTGGACTGACGCACCAGCGATCCTCGTGCTCGTCCTGTTCCTCGCCTTCTCCTTCTTCAACGCCGGGTACACCACGATGACCCAGGTCTATCCGTCCGAGGTATTCCCCGGCCACCTTCGCGGTATCGGCACGGGCTTCGCCGCGGCCTTCAGCCGCATCGGAGCCGCACTCGGCACGTTCGCACTGCCATGGGCGATCACCAACATCGGCATGGGCCCAAGCATGGTCGTAGCGGCCGCCGTCGCACTACTCGGCGCAGGCCTCTCGCAATGGCTCGCGCCGGAGACGAAGGGGCGCACCCTCGCCGAGATCTCAGCAGATTTTTCCCACTGACACCGGGGCTGCACCGTGACTTCGGGTCAGAGCTAGGGCCCTCGGGCGGATCATTGTCAGTTGGCAAATCCGCGCTTTCGGTGCCGGCCTCCCCGGAGGAAGGATCAGTCGCCCGGCCTTAACAGAAAGACGGAGTTAAACACGAAGGGCCGGCTTGTAAGCCGGCCCTTCGTGTTCTTCGGCAAAAGTCACTTGCCCCTCCGAGGTGGATCAGCAGGGTATTGGAGTTTTTGTCCAGATAATCGCCGTTCAGGGCACTTTAGAGGCCATTATCTGGACAAAAACTCGGGACCTCGGTGGGGTTTGCCAGCGGCCCCTCCTCAACCGCGGACACGTCCGATACGTCCCGCAGTGCCAGCGCTGCCTGGACCAGTGCGGCGTGGGTCATGGCCTGCGGAAAGTTGCCGAGGAGGGTTCCGGTGACGGGATCGGCTTCTTCACTGAACAGGCCCAGCGGACCGGCGTAGCTTAGAAGCGCCTCGAACAGTTCCGACGCCTCGCCCGCCCTTCCCGTCAGGGCGAGGGCCTGCACCAGCCAGAAGGAGCACGGCAGAAAGGCCCCCTCGTCCCCGGGCAGCCCGTCCTGGCCGGGCGGGTAGCGGTAGAGGAAGGGGTAGCCGGCCGACAGCTCCGCCCAGACAGCATCCACCGTGCCCCTCAACCGTGCCGAGCCGGCCGGGTCGAACCCGGTCACGGGCAGGATCAGCAGCGCCGAGTCGAGGTCGCCCGATCCGTAAGAGCGGGTGTAGGTGTTCCGGGCGGCGTCGAATCCCCGGGTCCTGATGTCGACGGCGATATCGCTTCGTGCCGCTTCCCACCGGCGCCGCCGCCGGGCGCTGATCTGGTGGGTCTCGGAGATTCGCAATGCCCGGTCCAGGGCAAGCCAGCCCATGATCTTCGAATGCACATGGTGTGCGGCATCGGCACGGATTTCCCAGATCCCGGCGTCCGGTTCCGGCCAGCGCCGCGCCACGAGGTCCGTGAAGCCGCGCAACGCCCGCCACGTCTCCGAGTTGAGCCGGTGCCCCTGCCGGACGAGGTTCCACGCGGCGTCGATGACCCAGCCGTACCCGTCGAGCTGATGCTGATGGGCCGCCCCATTGCCCACCCGGACCGGAGCACTGCCTGCATAGCCCGGCCAGCTCTCCAACGTGCGCTCGCGGGGGACATGCCCTCCGGTCAGCGTGAGCAAGGCCGGCAGCCGCGGCCGCTGCAGCCGGCTGGCGTGCAGCAGCCAGTTCAGGAAGTTCAGGGCCTCGGCATCCTTGCCCAGGCCGAGGAAAGCGGCGATCCCGATGCTCGCGTCCCGCGGCCACGCAAACCTGTAATCCCAGTTGCGGATGCCGCCGGGGTCTTCCGGCAGCGACGTCGTCGGGGCAGCAACCGGTGCGCCCGATGGCGAGTAGGTCAGCAGCTTCAGCGTCAGCAGGCTCCGCAGGACCGGTTCCCGGAACGGAACATCCCGGCTGATGCCCGCCGTCCACTCCCGCCAGCGCGCCTCGTCGGCTTCCACCAGGTCCCACGCGGTTTCCGGATCGACCCACACCAGCGGTTCCGTATATGCCAACGCAAGCACCATCACGACCGGACGGCCGGGCTCAACGGTGACTGCCGTCGTCGTACCCGGCTCCACCCGCAGCCCGCCGCTGCACCCGAGCGACAAGGCCAGGGCGCCCCATTCGCACACCAGGTGCTGTCCCCGACGGACGCGGGGGCGGAGATGGCGCTCGCCGAAGCGCGGGTTAATTTCGACGGCGGCCTCCGCCGGTGCGCCGTCGGCCTCCAGCCGCCGGATCAGGAGAGTCGTGGGCAGCAGCTGGCCCGACACCTCCGCCACCATTGCCTCGCTGAGTGTCAGGGTGCCGCCGTCGGTGGCCCAGACCGTCTCGAGGGTCGCGGTGTGCGGCCGGTACCGGCGAAGGATTTGCCGGGCGGGACGGGCGGGGCCGGCGCGGAAGGTGCCCGCTTCGGGGCCGCCGAGCAGGGCGCCGAAGACGGGGTCGCCGTCGAAGGTGGGCGCGCAGAGCCAGTCGATGCCCCCGTCAGTCGAAACGAGGGCGGCCGTGCGCGTGTCGCCGAGCAGGCCGTAATCCTCAAGGGGTGTCATGCTGCTTCACCTTCTCTCTGCGCGTCAGCCGGCCGTGAGGAGCAGACCGAGCAGCGATCCGTAGACCACGTGGGCCGCCACGGCGACGGCCGGCGTCTGGATCCCGTAGTTCAGGCCGAGCAGGCCCGGCGGTTCCAGTGCCGCGCGGCTGGCGGGGCCGGCCCGGGTGCTGGCCATTCGGGGATGGATGCCGGGCAGCAGGGGCAGGATGACGGTCAGCGCGACGGCGACGTGCAGGAGTCCCAGCAACGCGCCGATCCACCACGTGGCCCGGCCCAGCAGCGCGAAGACCGCCGCGTAGCCGAGGGCGAAGACCTGCCCGGCCGCGAGGTGGATGAAGAACCCGGCGATCCGTGCCCTGTCCGGGTCGGGCGTGACGAGGCTTCCCAGGACCAGCGGCAGGTCGAGCCGGGTCCAGCCGGCCATCTGGAAGGCGATCATCACCGCAGTCAGGGCTGTGGTGGCGAGCAGCCCGAATAACGCCCACCCCTGCCAGTCCATCTCAACCTCCTGCGTTCTAAAAGTAATTTCCTTAATTTTAGAACGCGGGCGAGGGGCCGACAAGAACCGAGAAACCAACGCGGGGTCACCTACCGCCCAATGGAGGCCCCGGATTGGGCGGTAAGTGACCCCGCGTTGCGGTTACCGGGCCGCGATGTGGGCCGCCACGTACTCCGCGTCGGCTCCGACCAGCGCCACCGTGGATGAAGCATGGCAGGTGAGCCAGGGGAGCCCCACCGCATAGAGGCCCGGGATCTCGGTGACGCCGCGGGTGTGGCGCGGGTAGTTCCACTCGTCGAGCACCGGCATGTCCAGGAAGCCGAAGTCGAGCCCGTAGCCGGTGCACCAGATGACGGACGTGATGCCCTCGGCCACCAGATCCAGGCGCGCCCCCGATTCAGAAGGAAGCCAGTCATCCACTGGCACAGCTTCCGCAGCGGGCGCGTCGATGCCGGCCGCGGCGATGTACGCGTCGAGCATCACCTGCATGCGCTGCCCGAACCCGGTTTCCACCATCGCCAGGCGTGCGGTGAGGTCGTCGCTGAAGGCGAGTACGCCGTCGTCCGTTCCCTCAAAGTGGCCGTGCAGCCGAACGCCCCGGCGGCCCAGTTCCCGCAGGTGGATGCTGTGCCCGCCGTCGTTGCCGGAGATCAGCGGATTGCACATGAACCGCGCGGCGGGCGAGGGGAGCTGCTCCCGGTGCAGGCCGTTGATGCCGTACTCCGGCCCGTGCAGGTTGACCTGCAGCAGCCAGTAGAACGTGTCCTCGCCGCGGTAGCGCCGTGGCGCCTCGGGGCATGACGAGACAGACAGGCGCACCTCCCGGCCGGCGTCGAGCAGGTCCTCGGTGATCTGCCCGCCCGACTGCCCGGTGCCCACCACCAGCACCGCGCCCTCGGGCAGCTCCTGCGGGTTGCGGTAGTCGTGGCTGTGCAGCTGGCGGATGTGCCCGGGAATGTTGGCGGACGACGGCGGAATCCGCGGCCGCTGATAGGCACCGTTTGCCAGGACGACGTTCCGCGCCAGCAAGTTTCCCTGGTCCGTCTCGACGGCGAAGCCGCCGTCCGCGCTGAAGCCGTCCGCCCGGGCAACCCGCGTGACCTCCGTCCCCAGCTGCACCGGGGCCGCGATCCGCCGGGCATAGTCGCGGAACAGGGAAATCACCTCGTCCCGCGGCAGGAACGCCTCGGGCTCCGGCCCGTCGTAGATGTGGCCGGGCAGCAGGAACGCGAAGTTGGGTGTGTTCAGGTAGAACGAGTCCCAGCGGTCCTGCCAGGCCCCGCCCAGTTCCGGGCGCCGCTCCAGCAGCAAGTGGTCGACGCCTGCCCGGCCCAGCCAGTAGCTTGTGGCCAGGCCGGCCTGCCCCGCGCCGATCACCAGGGTGTCGACTTCGCGTGCCGAGGCGGCCGATGGAGGCATGGCTACTTCTTGGCGGCCTTCGGCCTGGGTTCTTTGGCGGCCTTCGGCGGCAGGCTGGCGACGTACGCGAACGCCTTCTCGGTCCACGCCCTGGCCCGGGCGTTGTCGCCGTCGCCCTCCTCGTTCCACATCTCCGGCAGCCCGGTGTAGCCGCCCATCGGGCGCTCGGCGGGGCCGAACGGGACTGTCCGCTCCGTGGACTCGAGCACCTCGCGGTCCTCGTCGGAGAGCTTGATCCCGATGGTCGGCCCGAACAGCCCGGCGAACATGTTGCCGTTGACGAACGCCCCCAGGTTCCCGAACATCGGCTTCACAACCACCCCGGGATGGTCGGGCAGCACGGACCGGAAATTCTCCTTGTCCGCTTCGGTCGCTTTGGGCATGTCCATGTTTTTCCCCTCCGGTAGGGCGGGCTTCCGGGTCCTTCCGCCCTTGAAGGCATCGGCGGAAGGGCGTTGACTGGAACCGCTGGTGTTGGTGATGTTACTCGCGTTCCCGCCTCAGAAGGAGGGGATGACCCGCGATGTTCGAGTTCCTGGACAGGGCTGATGCCGGCCGCAGGCTGGGACAAAAGCTGGCCGGGCTGCGGGGCCAGGATGTGGTGGTGCTCGGGTTGCCCCGCGGCGGTGTCCCGGTCGCATCCGAGGTGGCGAAAGCACTCGCTGCGCCGCTGGATGTGATTGTTGTGCGGAAACTTGGGGTTCCGTTCCAGCCCGAAGTGGCCATGGGAGCCATCGGGGAGGGAGGCACCCGCGTGCTCGACCAGCGGGTGGGAGCCTTGTCAGGGATCAGCGAAGGAGACCTGCAGAAAGTCGAACTCAAGGAACGCGGGATCCTGGAAAGCCAGCTGGCCCGGTACTGCGGAGGGCGGACGCGCAGCGACCTGCACGGAGCAACGGCCATCATCGTCGACGACGGAATGGCCACGGGCTCGACGGCGCGTGCCGCATGCCAGGTGGCGAGGCAGCTCGGCGCGGCGCAGGTGGTCCTGGCCGTGCCTGTCGCTCCCGCCCGGGCGCTCGCCTCGCTGACTGAAGCGGACGACGTCGTGTGCCTGGTATCGGCCCGGATGTTCCACTCCGTGGGCTACTACTACCGTGACTTCTCACCCACCGCGGACGGGGAGGTTGTGCAGATGCTCGACGCCGCCGCCGGGCCCCCGCGCCGCCTCAACGCGAGGGGCAGTGTCAAGGAAGACAGCGTTGAGGAGGAAGTGGACATACCCTGTGAAGCGGTCCGGCTCCGCGGCAGCCTGCACCTGCCCTCGCCGTGTGAAGCCGTCGTCGTCTTCGCCCACGGCAGCGGCAGCGGCCGCCACAGCCCCCGCAACCGTTACGTGGCCTCGGTCCTCCAGGACGCCGGCCTGGGCACACTGCTGCTTGATCTGCTCACGCCGGACGAGGAAGTGGTCCGGGCCAATGTGTTCGACATTGCCCTGCTTGCCGAGCGCCTGGCCACTGCAGGCAGATGGCTTGGCACGAGACAGGACACGTCGCGGAGCCGGATCGGCTATTTCGGGGCCAGCACCGGCGCCGGAGCCGCCTTGTGGGCCGCGGCTGAAGCCGACGCGCAGGTGGCCGCCGTTGTGTCCCGCGGAGGGCGCCCGGATCTGGCCGGCCCGAGACTTGCCGCGGTGCGTGCCCCCACCCTGCTGATCGTCGGCGGGGACGATTCCGAGGTCCTCGCCCTCAACCGCCAGGCCATGGCCCGCATGCAGGCGCCAACGCGGCTGGAAGTGGTCCCGGGAGCCGCACACCTCTTTGAAGAACCCGGAACCCTTGCCCGCGCGGCCACCCTGGCCTCGGAGTGGTTCACGCAGTACCTCTTGCCTTCCGGGGAAGGACGACCCGCACCTGACCAGCAGTGATATCGCCCCACACCCCTGCTGTTTCGCGGCGCGCAGTGCTATACATAGCTCAAGGCAACTAATCTGCGCCCGACTGCAGGGCCGCGATTCGGACAAGCCGGGTCCGCCCGGAGGCTGGAGGACAGGTGCTCACCAGGCCAGCCGGAGCGCGGACGGCCCGCAGCGCACTCGTCCCACTTGCCTGCCTCGCAGCCCTCCTCGCCTCCTGCTCGGCCGGCGGCACGGTCACGGACGCCGTCTCCACCGCCGCCAAGGACAGCTCCTCCGCCATCTCCACCGCCCGGCTCGCCGTCGGCCTCGACTCCGGCGGCAAGCTCACCAAGGCCGCCACCTCCACCACACTCGACGACGCCCTCAAGGAGGTGCAGACCAGCCGCAACACCGTCATGCAGCTCTCGCCCACGTCAAGCGAGGACCGGCAAATGCGAGAGGAAGCCCTGAAGGTGCTGGACAGTTCGGCTGCCGGCCTCACCACTGCGCGGGACGCCGTGTCGTCCGACGACGGCGGCCCGTCACTTTCCGAGGGGGACAAGGCGCTCGCCGCCGCTGAGGAAGCCCTGACCGGGCTGCAGGAGAAGGCGGGCGGGAAATGAAACGGCTTCTCGGCGTCGCGCTCGGCATCCTCACCGCCATTGGCGGCTTCGTGGACATCGGCGACCTGGTGACCAACGCCGTCGTCGGGTCCCGGTTCGGGATGTCGCTGGTCTGGGTGGTGGCGGTGGGCGTCGTCGGGATCTGCGTCTTCGCCAACATGTCCGGCCGGGTGGCCGCTGCCTCGGGGAGGGCCACGTTCGAGGTGATCCGCGAACGGCTGGGGCCGCGTGCCGGTCTGGCGAACCTGTCTGCATCCTTCCTTATCAACCTGATGACCGTGACGGCGGAAATCGGCGGCATCGCCCTGGCCCTGCAGCTGGCGAGCAGCGTCCACTACCTGCTGTGGATTCCGCTGGCCGCGGTGGCAGTCTGGCTGGTGATCTGGCGGGTCAAGTTCTCCATCATGGAAAACGTCACCGGGCTCCTAGGCCTGACCCTGATCGTGTTCGCCGTGGCGCTGTTCCTGCTCAAGCCGGACTGGGGCAACCTGGCCAGCCAGGCCATCCCCGCCGTCCCGAACGAGGAAACCGGCGCCACCTACTGGTACTTCGCCATCGCCCTGTTCGGTGCCGCCATGACGCCGTACGAGGTGTTTTTCTTCTCCTCCGGCGCTGTGGAGGAGGGGTGGAAGATCAAGGACCTGATCCAGTCGCGGATCAACGTGCTGGTGGGCTTCCCGCTCGGCGGGCTGCTGTCCGTCGCCATCGCCGGGTGCGCCGCCGTCGTGCTTTTGCCCGCCGGGATCTCCGTCACGTCGCTGTCCCAGGTGATCCTCCCGGTGGCGGAGGGTGCCGGAAAACTGGGGCTCGCCGTCGTTCTTCTGGGCATCATGGCAGCGACGTTCGGCGCGGCCCTGGAGACGACGCTCTCCAGCGGCTACACGCTGGCGCAGTTCTTCGGCTGGTCCTGGGGCAAGTTCCGCAAGCCGGCGGAGGCGGCCCGGTTCCATGTGTCGATGATCATCTGCCTGCTGGTGGGGCTGGCGGTGCTGGCCACCGGTGTGGATCCCGTGCTGGTCACCGAATATTCGGTGGTGTTCTCCGCCGTGGCGCTGCCGCTGACGTACCTGCCCATCCTGATCGTGGCCAACGACCCCCAATACATGGGCAGGCACGTCAACGGCCGGGGCGTGAATGTGGTGGCCATGGTCTACCTGGTGGTCATCCTTGTGGCCTCACTGGCGGCCATACCCCTGATGATCGTGACAGGAGCCGGTGCATGAAGAATCCCCAGCCGCTGGTCCCGGTGCCGCCTGTCGCCGGGCAGACCCTGGACGCGCAGCTGCACCTGCTGGACCGCCAGGTTTTGGACAGCGACGGCGTCCCCGTCACCACGGTGGACGACCTCGAATTCGGCGCTCCCGGCGGTGGTGACATTTCCGCGGGGGCCGTGATTCCCGAGGGTACGCCGGCCCCGGTGCTCACCGCCCTGCTCACCGGCCCCGTGCTGGGGACGCGCATCTTTGGCGGCAGGCCGCCGTCGTCCCGGCTGATCCGGATCCCGTGGAAGGACGTGGCCGACGTCGGCGTGGTGGTCCGGCTCGGCGTGAGCGGCCAGGGCCTGGACGCCGACTGGGTGGAGCGCTGGATCCGGGACAAGATCATCACCCGGATTCCGGGGTCAGGAGGCCGCCGTGATCCTCGGTGACCTCTTGGGCACTGTTGTGCAGAACGACGACGGCGAGCGGCTGGGGCGGGTGGCCGACGCCCGGTTTGTGGTGGACGGCGCCCCGAACGGGCTGCTGGCCGACGCCCGGCTGCTGGGACTGGTGGTCAGCCCGCACAGCTGGTCGTCCTTCCTGGGGTACGAACGGAACAGCCTCACGCAGCCGTGGCCGCTGCCCCAGCTCCTGCGGTGGCGGCACCGCGGATCGTTCTTCGTGATGTGGGAGGACATTGCGGTGCTCGGCGAGCGGTCCGTTCGGCTGCGGCCCGGGTACACGGCGTACAGTCCGGCGCTGGACGGGAACGGGCAGGAATAGGGTTTCCTGTCCCGGCCTGCTTTGCCCTGAATGGTTGTTCCTGCAAGTTTGGCGTTTGCGCTGGTGGATTTCCTGTAGAGTTGATCACGTTGTTGTGTTTGCATTGTGTAGTTCAGGCAGTACGCGCGGTCGAAAGTCCGCGTTCTTCTGAAGTAGCGGTTTTGAACACCCCACACCGGAGGACCCGAAAGTCGGGACTTTTCCTCCACCTTCACGAAGGACAAAAATAATGGCTACTGGCACCGTCAAATGGTTTAACGCTGAAAAGGGCTTCGGCTTCATTTCCCCGGACGACTCCTCGCAGGACGTTTTCGCGCACTACTCCGCGATCAACTCCTCCGGCTTCCGCTCCCTCGAAGAGAACCAGAAGGTTTCCTTCGAAACCGAGCAGGGCCCCAAGGGTCCCCAGGCCGTCAACATCCAGGCTATCTAATTTTATAGATAACCGGGACCGTTAGGTTTCTGAGCAGGGCCCGCCATTTATGGCGGGCCCTGTTTTTGTTTTAAGAGGACCCGCGCCGAGATGACACTTCGTGGCGGTGTTCTATCGAATCACTGCCACGAAGTGTCATCTCGATGGACCAGCACGGGGGTTTCGACGGGGCTCAACCGCGGCTGTCAGAGTTGGCCGCGGGCCGTGAGGAACGCGGTCAGGGCGGGGTTGTCGATCTCCTTCGCCAGCCAGGGGACCGCCTGGGCGGCCGCGTCGTCGCCGAGCACCGCGCGGTGGGACTGCGCCCGCACCACGAACTCGCGCATGCCGCTCCGGCTCGCAAGCGCACCAAGGCGCTCAACCACTTCTCCTGCCCGCTCCGACCGTGCAGCGATGGCCACTTCGGCGGCGACGTCCAGCAGCCGGGCCGAATACCAGAGGTACCAGGGCTTGGGCTCCATCCCTCTCTCGACCCAGTGCTGGGCAGCGGCGAGGTCGCCGTGCGCCAGGAAGAGACGCGCTTCCGCACCGGCGGCGAGGGCCATGTAGCAGTGGTCCCCGGCGAGGTCTGCCATCACCCACGACCTGTCGATCATTTCCGCGGCGGCCTCGAGGTCGCCCGCCGCCAGGTACGTCTCGCCGCGGACGCCAGCCACGAACGGTTCGAACGCCGTCCAGTGCTCGGCCAGAATCCACTGCAGCGCGTGGTCCAGGGTTTCGGCCGCGGGGTCCAGCTCCCCGCGAAGCAGCCAAACGCGGCCAAGGAGCGCGCTGCTGAACGCCAGCTGCCGGCGGTTCCGCGCCTCCCGGGCCAGCCGGATGGACGCAGTCAGCGCTTGAACCGCTTCGCCATAACGCGCGGTGTCCGAGGCCAGCATGCCCTGGATCGCCAGGACCCGCGCCTGCTCTTCGGGGAATCCGACGGCGGCCGCGCCGGCCCGCGCCAGCCAGCCAGCCGCCCGGTCGGGAACGCCGCGCTGGACCGACAGGTAGCCCAGCTCGCGGTAGGCGGCAGCCGAGGTGGGGGACCCGCCGTCGTACATTTCCGACGGCGACCCAGCAGATGCCGATCCAGCCGGCGGCGTTTCAGCCGACAGCGCCCGGTGCAGGAAATCCGCCACCTCCGCGCCGCGGCCGCCGGCCTGGTGGATCATCGCCCCGGCCAGCGTGACCAGCGACTCGGCGAGGAGGTGCCGGTCGGGGGTGCGCTGGGCCAGGACGACGGCGAGCCGCAGCTGGTCCAGGCCCCGGTCCACGGCGCCGGCCGAGAGCGAGGCGGCGCCGGCGTCGAGATACGACCGCACTGTGGCCACGGTGGCGGGAATCCCCGGATCGGCCTCCGGCGCCGCACCCGAGAGTGCCCTCCGGATTTCCGGCGGCAGCGGCAGGCCCAGTTCGTCGCGGTAAAGCTCGGCGCACTTTGTCATATGCTCCCGGGCACGCCGGTGCTCGCCGATCGCCACCAGCGCCTTGACCAGTACCGCATTGCAGTCGGTGTGGAAGGGGTCGCGCTGGAGCGCCCGGGAGGCCAGCTCAACTGCCTCCCGCGGATCGCCCGACGCCAGCGCGGACACCGAGGACTCGTACAGCAGGGACTGCGCGCAGTTCTCCAGCCGGTAGCGCTGGTCCGCCAGCCAGGAATCGAAAACCGGGCAATCGACGAAGGACAGCCCCTCCAGCAGCTGGCCGTTCAGGCTGCGCGGATCCGGGCGGGGGAGCGCACCCGATCCGACCAGTTCGACGGCGTCGCACCGCCACGGCGGCTGCAGCGCCAGCCGCAGCGGGTCGCCGTCGAACGTCACGCCGGCGAGCGTCCGCCGCAGCTCGGAGAGGTTCCAGCGCAGGGCGCCGAGGGGATCCGCGGCGTCGGGGAACAGCAGCGTTGCCAGCCGCGTCCGGCCGGTGCCGTCCGGCTGAAGCGCAAGGTAGGCCAGCACGGCCCAGGCCTTGCGGCCCCGGGGCTGCGGGGGAGAGGTTCCGGTGGACTCGATCGCCGGCGGACCGAGGAGCCGAATGGTGCTTTCGGCCATACGGCTCATGGTACCGCTGCAGCTTTTCGGTGTCTGCGGTGCCTCACACGCTTGCTCACACGCCCGCAGAACACACTGAAATCACCCCATCAGCACCACCACTCATCCGAGGGAAACACCATGGAACTGTTCAGCATCATCGTTCTTGCGGGTCTCTGGGTTGCCGGCGCCACCGTCCGTGCCATCCTGCATGACGGCCGGGGCCACACTCCGAGCGAGCGCTCCACCGAGCCGTGGCAGGCGGGCCGCCTGCCCAGCGTGCCGTTCTCCGAGGCGCGGCTTTAGAGCGGCGGTCGCCGCTGATTGAGCTTGCGGAAGCCCGACGGCGGGAGGCCGGCAGCGCATGCC